>JAFSIK010000059.1 GCA_017439805.1 Oscillospiraceae bacterium | reverse complement strand
GAGTGACCTCCTGATTTTTTTCGAATTTTTGAGAAATCAGGAGGTCACTTGTATGGCAAAAATTAAGATGCCCAAGGAACGTCTTCTGCATAAATCTTTTTACAATTGGGGAAATATTTTCTGTTTTCTCGGGAATATCCCATTTTTGCGTACAAATTATGCTCTCAACGCTTTCACGGGCGAAATTATAGATTGAAAATGGGGGAAAGTTGCGATATAATAGGCACACCTATTATATAAAGGAAACGACCCCATTTTTTACGTGGTTGTTTTAAGCAATAACTTTTGGAGATAGCCGTGAAGGATCATAAAATACTGTTAAAAACTTCTTTTCTGCGTTTTTGGAAATTACTGAGCGCAGCGCTGTATACCGGCCTATTTGTTTTCTGTTGGATTTATTTCTACGTCCCCAAAATGGTGAGCCCTTACCAATGGAAGGGTAATCTGGTGGTGGCCTTGCTGTATTGCCTGATTTCTGTGCTGTTTATTCGCGTTTATCGCGGTTACGCAATCAGTATCATTTCACGCAGCGAGATCATTTATTCTCAGAGCTTAGGCTTATTCCTGTGTAACTGTGTGGCCTACATACTGCTCATTTTGCTGTGCGAAAAGTTGGTGACACCCCTGCCGCTGCTGGGCCTGCAGGTCGCGCAAATGCTGGCGGTCTATCTTTGGACAAGAGCTGCATGCTGGATGGATGGAGCCTTTTCCCAACCGGAAGATACGGTGATTGTCTACCGAAACCAATCTGACCTTGCCAAGGTTTACGCTATGTACCAGTTTTCGCAGAAATACCGCGTAGTAGACATGGTCATGAACCCGCAAAGATATTACGATGCCACGGCGAAGTTGAAAGGTGCTAAAGCGGTATTTATTGTCGGTGTTGATGCCACGGTGCGAAACGGCATTTTGAAGCACTGTCTTGATGAGGGGATTAACGCCTTTGTGATCCCCAAGGTTGGAGATATTATTCTGCGCGGTGCAAAGATGTATATCAGCGGAGACGAGGCGTTCCTCCGTGTAAATCGCAGCTCCCCTCCGCTGGAGTACGCAATTATCAAACGCGCCATCGACATCATTGTTTCTCTGCTGGGCTTGGTAATTCTCAGTCCCGTAATGGCCGTAACCGCTATCGCCATTAAGTGCAATGATGGTGGCCCTGCCCTCTATAGGCAAAAGCGTCTGACGAGAAACGGTGAGGTTTTTGAAATATTGAAGTTTCGCACCATGCGTGTCGATGCAGAGAAGGACGGCGTGGCGCGTTTGGCCGCCGAGGGCGATGACCGCATCACATCGGTAGGGCGCGTCATACGGCGTTATCGTATCGATGAGCTGATGCAGCTGGTCAATGTGCTGCGAGGAGATATGTCTTTGGTCGGACCTCGTCCGGAACGACCCGAAATTGCAGCGCAATATGAAAAAGTCATGCCCGCATTTTCCTTGCGATTGCAGGTTAAGGCCGGAGTCACAGGATATGCACAGATCTACGGAAAATACAACACCGAGCCCTACGAGAAGCTGCAGATGGATCTGGTGTACATCAACAATATGTCGGTATTCGAGGATCTGAAGTTGCTGATGGCCACAGTGAAGGTGCTGTTTATGCGAGAGAGCACGGAAGGTGTTGGAGAAGGTCAAGTAACCGCGGAGAAGAGGTAAAAGGAATGTCTGCTATAAAAGTCTCTATCATCACCCCTGCGTATAACGCGATGCCCTATCTCAAATACACGGTAGAGTCTGTTTTACAGCAGACATATCCCCATTGGGAACTGCTTATCATTGATGATGGCAGCAGTGACGATACTTTTGCTTGTGCAGAGGCATTCGCCGCTGCCGACAGCCGAATTCATGCCATAAAGAACGAGAAAAACATGGGCGTTGCGGCGACGCGAAATCGCGGTATTGAACTGGCAGAGGGTGCTTACATTGCTTTTCTAGACAGCGATGACATGTGGCGCGAGGACAAGTTAATGCGTCAACTCAAGCTCCTGCAAAACGCCAAAGCAGACATCTCCTACAGTGCATATTCCTTTATCGATGCCAATAACACACCATTGGGAAAACCTTATTTGGTCCCCAACACTACAGATTTCAAAAAAATGCTTTTGGAAAATGTAATTGGTCTATCCACCTCTATGGTGAAAAGCAATCTTTTGAAGCAGCATCGCTTTGACAGCTCTTTTTATCATGAGGACTATGTTCTGTGGATGGAACTGCTGCGTGACACCGCCAAAGCCGTTGGTGACACGGATTGCCTTGTGCAGTATCGTGTAATGGCAGGAACACGCTCAGCCAACAAGATCAACGCAGCCAAACATCGTTGGCTTGTATATCGTGATGCCCTCGGGCTAAGCGTTTGGAAAAGCGCTTTCGCTTTTTGCGGCTATGCGCTTGCAGGCGTAAAAAAGCGTTTTAAGCTGAACTTTTCTTGACATAGGTATTCCCCCTTTGTCCCCCATCACATAAAGGAGAAGCGTATGCATGCAGCATTGATCGTCATGGCGGCCGGTATGGGTTCGCGCTATGGCGGGGATAAGCAAGTTGACGGCGTTGGACCTAACGGTGAGTTTTTGATGAACTACGGCATCTATGATGCCGTCCGCGCAGGTTTTGATAAAATTATTTTCGTCATTAAGCCGGACATTAAATCCCTTGTGGAAAAGATGGCCGGAGAAGGCTTTAAGCACCTCCACACAGCAGACGGGCGCCCTATCGAGGTGCTGTACGCAGTGCAGGACTTTGCCTCTATTCCCGATTTTTACCATGTTCCGTCCCAGCGCACAAGCCCCTTGGGCACTGTCCACGCGGTGCTCTGCGCCCGTGAATTGGTACAGGAGCCTTTCTGCGTTATCAACGCCGACGATTATTATGGTCAAGGCGCCTACCGCAGCATCTACAAAGAGCTGCAGCACCTTCCCGAAGAGGGACATGCGGCGATGGTAGGGTATCTGCTGGAGAACACCGTTTCTGCCTATGGAACAGTTACCCGCGGGGTCTGCCGCGTGGAAAAGGCGCAGCTTACCCACGTTTGTGAAACGCGAAATATCGGCCTGCTGCCCGACGGCACTATTGCCGCTTTGGGCGAGGATGCGCCGCATATTTTGGAAGGCAACACCGTTGTATCTATGAACTTCTGGGGCTTTAAGCCCTCTATTTTCCCACTGATGGAGCAGTATTTCCACAACTTCCTGGGAAATCTCGGCGACAGTGAAAAGGGGAGTGCTTACTTCCCGATATGGTCGGGGCGCTGCTGAATGATGGGGCGCTGAACGTTTCCGTGCTGCTATCTACGGACACTTGGTTCGGCATGACCTATCTGGAGGATAAACCCCGCGTCGCCGCCGCCCTTCGGCAGCTCCACGTAAAGGGT
>JAFSIK010000058.1 GCA_017439805.1 Oscillospiraceae bacterium | reverse complement strand
CCTTCCTTGTTGATGCTTACGACGAAGAAGTGGTTGACGCAGAAAAGAACGACGTACGTACCGTTCTGCGCCTGCATCCCGCTCTGGCTCCCTACAAGTGCGCCGTTCTGCCTCTGAGCAAGAAACTGTCCGAAAAAGGCCGTGAAATCCAGGCCGAGCTGAGTAAGTACTTCATGGTGGACTTCGACGACGCCGGCTCCATCGGCAAGCGTTACCGCCGTCAGGATGAGATCGGCACTCCTCTGTGCATCACCGTGGATTTTGAGACTGTTGGCGACGACAAGGCTCCCGCCGACAACTGCGTCACCGTCCGTGACCGCGACACCATGGAGCAGGTCCGTATTCCCATCAGCGAGCTTAAAAGCTACATCGAGGCAAAGATCGCCTACTAAAGCCGCAAAACAAAACCCCCGACTTTTGTCGGGGGTTCTTTTTATGGGCTTGTCATGCGCGGATCTTCCACAGGGCAGGGGAGAAGAGGACGATCATGGGTATGATCTCCAGACGGCCGATAAGCATATCCAGACAGAAAATTATTTTGGAAAATGCGGAGAATTCAGCAAAAGTGCCGGCGGAAGAAGAAAAGTCAAGGTAGGGACCCACATTGTTAAGACAGGTGAGCACCGACGTGAATGTGGTTGCAATGTCACGTCCGTTGAATGAAATAAGCAGCATGGAAACAAGAAACAGCGCAGCGTAGATGGTAAAATAAATGTTTGTTCCGGAAACAGTCTCCTCGGAAACACGTTTGCCGTCTATGCGGATAACGCTGACGCTGCGGGGATGAACGACCCTTTTGAGCTCTCGCCCAATGGATTTGACAAGTATCATTATACGGGAGAGCTTCAGACCGCCTGCGGTGCTGCCGGCGCAGCCGCCGCTTATCATAAGCAAAACGATAACAGCCTTGCTGAACATGGGCCATGCACCGAAATCCGCCGTGGAAAATCCCGTGGTGGATATGATGGCGCCGATCTGGAAAGAGGAGTAGCGCAGCGCCTTGACAAAACCGCCGTAAAGGCCGGCTATATTGACGGTGATGGCAATAATGGAAATGACAATAATGCCGATGTAGACCTTAAATTCCTCGCTTTTGAAGGCGGCGCGGACCTTGCCCAGAAGAATAAAGAAATAGAGGTTGAAATTTACACCGAAAAGGAACATGAACACGCAAATAACGATTTCGGAATAAAGGCTGCCGAAACCTCCCACGCTGGAAGACAGGGTGGAAAAACCGCCTGTGCCCGCAGTGGAAAACGCGTGCAGCATGGAGTCATATATACTCATGCCGCCGCAGGCAAGCAAAAGGAACAAAATAACCGTAAGCGACAGATAAATCCCATAAAGTATCAGGGAGGTGCGGCGCATTTTTGGCACAAGCTTTTCCACCTGAGGCCCGGGAGCCTCGGCGCGCATAAGGTGCATGGAGTTTTTGCCGGCAAGGGGGATTATGGCCATTATAAGCACCAAAACGCCCATACCGCCCAGCCAATGGGAGAAGCAGCTCCAGAAAAGAATGCCCCGGGGCAGAAGCTCCGGCTGAGTAAGCACTGCGGCGCCGGTGGTGGTAAGGCCGGAGACGTTGGTGAAAAGAGCGTCGATGAATCCGCATACTCCGGAAAAAATGTACGGAAACGCGCCGATAATGGACAGCACTATCCACGAAAGGCCCGCTATGGCAAAGCCCTCGCGGGAGTATATCTCGCCGTCGCCGGCGTTGAGCATGGCCAAAGCCTGTCCGGGCACAAAGAATATTATTGCGGTCCAGACGAAGTTCAGCGCCACGCGGTATTCTCTGAAAACAAGGCTGCATATTATAGGCGCCAGCATAAGCAGCGCGGCGATACGCATTACCTTGCCCAGGGTTTTTAAAACGATTTTTGTGTTCATACAGCTTCCTTAAATCAAGCCAGAATGTCGTTGAGAGAGTTGAGTACCGCGCCGGAGGCAGTGACCACGATAACGCTGTCACCCTCGGAAACGGTGGTCATACCGCCGGGGACGATAAGGCGGTCATTGCGTACTATGCTGGCGATACGGAGATTTTTGCGAAGTGTAAGGTCTTTAAGGGGAGTATTCAAACCGCTGAAAGCGTCGGAAGCGGTAAATTCAATGGCCTCAACACGGTCGTCCAGCAGTTTGTGCAGGGTTTTTATCTCGTCTATGCCCTGACTGTTGGCGATGGCGCGGGAGTAACGGACGATAACGTCGGCGGTGATGTATCTGGGAGAAAGGGCGGTGCCGATGCCAACACCGCTTTCCAGAACCAGCTTTGAAAGGACGGGGTTATTTATCTTGGCAATTACCTTGGGTACCCCGGCTTTGGCGGCAAACATGGACATTATCATATTTTCCTCGTCCAGATTGGTGACGGAAACGAATGCGTCCACACGGGCCACACCTTCTTCCATGAGAAGGTCAATGTTTGTGCCGTTGCCGCAGATAACGGTTGCGTTGGGGAAGTTCTCGCTGAGTTCCAGACAGCGCTCACGGTCCTGTTCGATTATTTTTACGTTTATGCGGTTGCTCTGCAGCTCCTGAGCCAGATAGTAGGCAATTTTGCCGCCGCCGATAATCATTACCGAGCGGGAACCGGACTTGTAAATGCCCAGAGCTCGGAAGAATTTTTCGAGTTCAACAAATTCGCCGGTTACGCTGATTACGTCACTGCTGCGCAGAATAAACTGACCGTCGGGGATAAAAATCTCATCTCCACGCTGCACCGCGCAGACAAGCACTCTGGCTCCCACGGCTTCGGGCAGCTTCATAAGGGAAACTCCGTTAACGGGGGAATCCTCTGGCAGGGTAAATTCAATAAGCTCCATCCGGCCGTCGGCAAAGGTGTCTATCTGGTCAGCGGAGGGAAAACGCAGCAGACGGGCGATTTCCAAAGCGGTCATCTGCTCTGGGTTTATGGCCATGCTCAGACCCAGTTCCTGGCGGAGGAACATTGCCTGGTTTACATAATCCGGGTCGCGCACTCTGGCGATGGTGCTTTCCGCGCCAAGCTTGCGTGCGATAAGACAGCAGAGCATATTCAGTTCGTCGGAAGAGGTGGCGGCGATGACCAGCTGGGCGTTTTCCACACCGGCCTCCAGCTGGGCGCTGTGGGAAACGCCGTTGCCGCATACGCCGATAACGTCCAGTTCGTTTATTGTGGTCTGCAGGGTCGCACGGTTGTTATCGATGATGACCACGTCGTGTTTTTCCTGACTGAGCCTCTGGGCGATGGTCTGTCCCACCTTGCCGTTGCCGATGATAACTACTTTCATGTAAAAATCAACTGCTTTCGTTTACTTAAATTTAAGTAACATTTATACCAATTAATGAGAATTATACAACAACCGGCACGCAAAAGCAACATTACCGCACAAACAGCGGTTTATATTACCCGAAAAAGAGGGTGGGGGGAGTGAAGAAGCAAAACATTCGCATATTTAAAAATTGCATAAAACAAAAAATTTACGTTGTTTATTAGTGAAATTTACACATCATTTATGCCGAAAATTGCATAAAAAATGACGAAAATCATTCAACCTTATAAAAAACTGACATTATCCTTAAACTTTGCTTAAAAGTTTTGTGCAAATTTAACTATTTTAATCCACTTCCCCGGGTAGTATAATTTAAAATGGCGGGGGAGTTCAACTTTTTCGCCAAAAGCCTGATTTTAAGGTATTTTATATAGTAAGCATAGGAGGTGATTTGATGTCATTGGATGCTGTTATGAAGGTTTCCGCAGCAGAGCAGGAGGCGAAACAGAAAATCGCCGACGCCCAGGCGGAGGCCAAGCGAATGGTATCCGAAGCCGAGGCAGCAGGCAAAGCCCTCAAGGAGAGCCGCCGGGCCGAGGCGGAGGCAGAAGCGCGCAGGCTTATGGCTGAAGCGGAGCAGCAGGCTCGACTGGGCGCTGACAGGATTATATCCCAGACCCAGGCGCAATGCGGTGCGATGCGGGCTCAGGCAGACGGCCGGCTCGATGACGCCGCGGCATTAATTGTTGGAAGGATAGTGAACGGCTGATGTCCATTGTAAAAATGAAACGTCTGCGTTTGTTCGCCCTTGCTTCCGACAGAGATGACCTCTTTGTTAAACTCCAGAACTTTGGCTGCGTGGAGATCTCCGATCAAAGCGACAAGCTGACCGACGAACAGTGGAGCGCTTTCGTGCGTCCTCAGAACAGCGACTTTGGCGAAAACAAGGCCAAGGGCGACAAAATCGAGGCCGCCATTGAAACTCTCAACAAGTTCGCACCGGTCAAGTCCGGATTCCTGTCGGCAAGGCCCAGCTACAACAGACTGGAGCTTTATGACGACGGAGCCCTGAACAAGGCTCTGGCCGTTTCAGACGAGATAATCGAGCGAAACGGGCAAATAAACGCGGCATTTGCCAAAATCAACAGGGCCACGGCCACCCGCGCCACCATCGCCCCCTGGGCGAACGTGGATATCCCTCTGGATACCACCGGCACCGCAAACTCCATCGTGCGTTTCGGTGTCAGCCCCTCCACTGTAAATCTGGAGGCGATGAAAGCGGAGCTTGCGGCCGCAGCGGACGCCGCCCAGCTTTTTGAAGCGGGCCGCGACGCGGAACAGATCTACCTTATCCTTATCTGCCACAAGGCGCAGGAGGAGGACGCCATGCAGGCGGTGAAGTCTTTCGGCTTCGGCGCGGCGGCCTTCAAGGGCGTAAACGGCACTGCGGCGGAAAATCTTGCCGCCATCGATGCCGAGATTGCCCAGCTTAATGCGGAAAAGGATTCTCTTATCGCAGAGCTTGCGGTTTATAACGAATACCGCGACACTCTTAAACTCTGCTCCGACAGAGTTCTGTCGGATATGCGCCGTGAGGAATGTAAAGAGCGCATGGTCGGTACCGACAAAACCTTCTACCTTGAAGGCTGGACCACCGTTAACGATGCTGCGGCTCTGGAGGACATTCTTAAGGATTACACCTGCTGGTGGGAAATTGAAGACCCCACTGAGGAGGAGGCCGAGGAAGTCCCCGTCAAGCTCAAAAGCAACAAGCTCACCTCACCCTTCAACATGGTCACCGAAATGTATTCACTGCCGTTCTACGGCGGCGTAGACCCCAACCCGCTGATCATGCCCTTCTTCACTGTATTCTTCGGCATCATGTTTGCCGATATGGGCTACGGCCTGCTGCTGCTGATCCTGGGCATTATTATGAGCAAGAAGATGCGCCCCCGCGGCATGATGAAATATATGTGCGGCCTGATGAAGATCTGCGGTATATCCACCTTTGTGTTCGGTGCTCTTACCGGCTCCTTCTTCGGAGACGTTATCACCGTACTTAGCGAAATGTTCGGCGGTTATGTGGAACTTCCCAAGGCGATTGATGCACTTGGCGATCCCATGACGGTGCTTATCGGTTCTCTGGCTCTTGGTGTTCTGCACCTGCTGGTGGGCCTTGGCGTACAGGGCTATATGCTCATCCGTGACGGTCAGGTAAAGGAGGCCCTCTTCGATGTTGGCACTACCTACCTCATGTTCATTGGCGTGGCTCTGGGCGCTCTGGGCGTAACCTGGATTGTTCTCATTGTGGCGGTGGTGCTCTTCATCATCTCTCAGGGACGTTCCAGCAAGTCCATCGTGGGCAAGATCGGCAGCGGCCTGTGGGCCCTGTACAACTTCATCACCGGCTACTTCGGCGACATTCTTTCCTACTGCCGTCTGATGGCCCTGATGCTTGCCAGCGCCGTTATCGCCAGCGTTTTCAACACTCTGGGCGCCATGACCGGAAACATTGTGGTGTTTATCGTTATCTTTGTTATCGGCCACCTGCTCAATATTGCCCTGAACGTTATCGGTACTTTCGTCCATACTTCCCGACTTCAGTACCTTGAGTTCTTCGGCAAATTCTACCGCGACGGCGGTAAACCTTTCCAGCCTCTGACTATAAAAACAAATTACGTAGATATTATCTAGGAGGAATAACAAATGTCTTTTTTCAGTGATTTCGGCGGTCTCGCCATCGGTTTTCTCGGAAGCGGCATCTGCGCCGGCGTCTGCTGCGCCGGTTCTGCAAAGGGTACCGGCATCGCCGGTGAGGCCGGCACCGGCCTGCTCAGCGAAGATCCTTCCCAGTTTGCAAAAGTTATGATTCTGCAGGTTCTCCCCGGCACCCAGGGTCTGTACGGCTTCGTTGTCTGGTTCCTGGCCATCCTGTGGATGGGCGTTCTGGACGGAAGCGCCGTTGGAATGGATGTTGCCACCGGTCTGCAGTTTGCCTGCGCCTGTATCCCCATGGCCATCGGCGGCGGTATCTCCGCTCCCGCACAGGGCCGCGTAGCCGCCGGCTCCGTAAACCTGCTTGCCAAGCGTCCCAACGACTGGTTCAAGGGCGTTATGCTCTGCGCCATCGTCGAATTCTACGCCATTCTTTCCCTGCTGGCTTCCTTCATTATGCTCTCCAGAATCTAACCGATTTCAGAGCAAAAAATTTAGCATTAAGGACGGAATAATATGAACGGAATTGAAAATATAGTCCGTCGCATCGCCGAAGACAGCCAGCTTGAGGCCGAGCGTATCCTGGCCAAGGCTCATGAGGAGGCCGCTCAGATCGAGCTGACCTGCCGCCAGAGCGCCGAGGCAGATTACGCCGCCGCGATCTCCAAGGGTAAGGCCGACGCCGATGAACGCGTAGTGCGTCTGGGCGGCGTGGCCGAGCTGGAGGCCAAAAAACTGGTGCTGTCTGAAAAGCAGAACATTCTGGACAAGGCGTTCGCGAAGGCTCTGGAGGAGCTGTGCGACCTTCCCGAGGGCGACTATGTGTCCCTTCTGGCGCGTCTTGCCGCCGACGGCAGCGTAACCGGCAACGAGGAGCTTATTTTCTCCCCCGACGACAAGGCTTTCAAGGGCCAGAAAATCGTCGACGCGGCAAACGCCCTGCTGAAAGAGCAGGGAAAGACCGCTAACCTGACCGTTAGCGAGGAGACCCGCGAAATGAAGGGCGGCCTTTACATCCGCCAGGGAAACATTGAAAACAACTGCTCCTTTGAAACCATCGTACGCCTTATGCGCCAGAGCATCTCGGGCGATGTGGCTCGCGTGCTCTTCGATTAGGAGGAAGAGCTTTGTTTGACAAGAAAAAGGTTAAAGACATAGACTATCTGGCAATCTCTGCCAGAGTTCGCGCCAAAGAGAACTATCTGCTCACCGCCGAGCGCATGGAGCGTATGCTTGAGGCCAAAACCGATGAGGAAGCCTTCAAGGTACTGACCGAATGTGGCTACGAAGTGGGCGAGATGACCCCTCAGGCGCTGGAGCGTCTCATCGCCGCCGAAAGAGAGAAGCTGTTCTCCGATTTCGGCACCTCTGTCACCGACACCGGTATGATGGACGTATTCAAAATCAAGTACGATTATCACAACGCCAAGACCCTGCTCAAGGGCGAGGCCGTGGGCGTGGAAGCGGATTATCTGCTTGCCCCCTCCGGCAGAATCGACCCCAAGCGCATCGGCGAGGCCGTACTGCAAAACGATTACCGCGCCCTGCCCGGCGTGCTCTCCGGAGCACTGGGTCAGGCCAAGGAAGTTCTCGCTTCCACTCAGGATCCCCAGCTGGCCGACCTTATTCTTGACAAGGCCTGCTACAAGGAGATGCGCCAGACCGCAGACAAGTACGACAGCGCCTTCCTGGCGGGCTATGTGAAGGTTCTTATCGACAGCATCAACCTTAAAAGCACCGTGCGCGCCCTGCGCATGAAAAAAGGCGCGGACTTCCTGCGCAGCGTGCTGGTTGAGGGCGGCAAGGTCAGCCCCGAGGGTGTTGTTTCCGCAGTATTTGGCGCCGGCAGCGTCATCACCGCCTTTACCGGCTGTGGTCTGGACGCGGCCTCCGAACTGGGCGAGAATGCCGTCAAGGGCGGCAGACTCACCGCCTTTGAAAAGGCCTGCGATGACGCCGTCACCGCCTACCTTCGCAACTCCCGTTATGTGGCCTTTGGCGAAAGCGTTCTGATTGCATACCTTGCCGCCAAGGAAAATGAACTGACGGCTGTGCGCGTTATCCTCTCCGGCAGACTGGCCGGAGTAAGCGCGGATGCCATCAGGGAAAGGCTGCGTGAAGCTTATGTATAAGATAGCCGTAATGGGCGACAGGGACAGCGTAATGGGCTTTAAGGCCCTGGGCCTTGACGTGGTCCCCGTTTCTGACGAGCAGGAAGCCCGCACGAAACTGCACCGCATGGCCAAAGAGGATTACGCCGTGATTTATATCACCGAGCAGCTTGCCTCTGTCATCACCCAGGACATCGACAGATACAAGGACAGCGTAACGCCGGCGGTCATACTTATCCCCGGCAAATCCGGCACTCTGGGTCTTGGTTCTTCCGCGCTTAAGAGCGCCGTTGAGCGAGCCGTGGGCGCGGACATCCTCTAAGCGCCCCAGCCCAAGCGAAATGCAGCCACCACGGCTGCGACAATCTTGTGAAAAGGAATGATTGATATGGCCAATGGCAAAATCGTTAAGGTCTCCGGCCCCCTGGTTGTAGCCGAAGGTCTGGCGGAAGCCAATATGTACGACGTGGTTCGCGTTGGCGAGCAGCGTCTTATCGGCGAGGTCATCGAAATGCGCGGCGACGCCGCTTCCATTCAGGTATACGAGGAGACCGCGGGTCTGGGCCCCGGCGCGGCGGTGGAAACCACCGGCGCCCCCCTGTCCGTTGAGCTGGCTCCCGGCATGATCGAGACCATTTACGACGGCATCCAGCGTCCTCTCCAGACCATTATGGAGATCGCGGGTTCCACCATTACCCGCGGTATCGACGTACCTTCCATCGACCGTGAAAAGAAGTGGGACTTCGTCCCCAAGGCTCAGGTGGGTCAGGCCGTTGTTCCCGGTGACATTCTTGGCACCGTTCAGGAAACCCCCGTTCTGGAGCACCGCGTAATGGTGCCCCACGGCATCACCGGCACCGTTAAGGAAATCAAGTCCGGCAGTTTCACCGTTGTTGAAACTATCGCCGTAGTTACCACCGAAAAGGGCGACGTTGAGCTGCCCATGCTGCAGAAGTGGCCCGTTCGTGTAGGTCGCCCCTACAAGAACAAGCTCAACCCCGTAAAGCCCCTGTCCAGCGGACAGCGAATCATCGACACCCTGTTCCCCGTCGCCAAGGGCGGTACCGCCTGCGTACCCGGACCCTTCGGTTCCGGCAAGACCGTTATCCAGCACCAGCTGGCCAAGTGGTCTGACGTTGACGTTGTTGTTTACATCGGCTGCGGCGAACGCGGCAACGAGATGACCGACGTTCTGATGGAGTTCCCCGAACTCATCGACCCCCACACCGGCGAGCCTCTGATGAAGAGAACCGTGCTTATAGCCAACACCTCCGACATGCCCGTTACCGCCCGTGAAGCCAGCATCTACACCGGCATCACCATAGCCGAGTATTTCAGAGACATGGGCTACGACGTGGCAGTTATAGCAGACT
>JAFSIK010000057.1 GCA_017439805.1 Oscillospiraceae bacterium | reverse complement strand
GTTCCCTTGAAATACATCAAGTATTCCCGCGGTCACCGGTGACCGCTGTGAAGAAAAATCTTCTGTTCAAAACTGCCCTGCACTCCAAAGCGAGAGATTTTTTCGCAGGACAAGACAAAATGCCACGGCAAGGCTGACGCCTGCCGTGGCTTTTTAACGAAGTATTGCGGAAAAAGATCCGGTTTGGAGCGTATAAATCCCTGTGTGAGGCCGCCCAAAACGGGAGCCTTTTTTATTTGATTATCACTCAAGCGCCACGGTTTCAATTTCCACCAGCGCGCCCTTGGGCAGACCGGCCACGGCTACGGCGCTGCGGGCGGGCAGCACACCCTCGGGGAAGTAGCCTACGTAAATCTGGTTCATAGCGGTGAAATCCAGCATGTCACTGAGGAAAACAGTGGTCTTTACCACCTTGTCCATGCCGGAGCCTGCGGCCTCCAGAATGGCCTTGACATTTTCCAGAGCCTGTCTGGTCTGCCCGGCAATACCGCCCTCGGCCAGACGGCCGGTGATGGGGTCAAGCCCGAGCTGACCGGAGGTGAATATAAAGCCGCCGGCGTGGACGGCCTGAGAATAGGGTCCGATGGCAGCGGGAGCATTACCGGTGCGAACGGCGTACTTCATAAGAACCTCCAAAAATTTACTGGTAAACCATATTCTACCACTAAGCCTGTGTAAATGTCAACGATGGGGGCGTCCCGTCCCTTGTAAAGGGGAAAAATGTGTAGTATAATCCCATTTGTTAAAATAAAGTAAGCTTTATCCGGAGATGTATCATGAAGACTGCCGCTGAAAAACTTATAAAAATACTGCCCGGTTTTGCCGTCAGCATTGTCATTGCAGTGGTGGCAAGGCTGATTGAAAGCGCCCTGCCCGGACATGTTGTGGGTGCTTCCGTCATTGCCATTTTCATGGGCATGATAATAAACAGCTTCTGGAAGCCGAAATGGCTTGCACCGGGACTGAAATTTACGTCCAAAAGGGTGCTGAAGTTCGCCATTATCCTGCTGGGCGCCTCTTTGAGCGTGCGGGTTATCCTCTCCGTGGGCAAAATGTCCCTGCTGGTACTGGTTTTCACATTGCTGACCTGCTTCGGCGGAGGCTATTTCATCGGAAAGGCCCTCAAGCTCAACTGGAAGATATCCAATCTTATTTCCGCCGGTACCGGTATCTGCGGCGGAAGCGCCATTGCCGCAATTGCCCCCGTTATTGACGCCGAGGACAGCGACGTGGCCTATGCCATGTCCGCAACGTTCATTTTCGATATGGCGATGATAATCCTGTTTCCCATTCTGGGCAGAATTCTGGGGCTTTCGGATATGGCCTACGGTCTGTGGGCAGGCACCGCGGTAAACGACACCTCCAGCGTGGTTGCCGCCTCCTACGCCTTCAGCGAGGCCGCCGGCGATTTCGCCACCATGGTCAAACTTACTCGTACCCTTGTCATAATCCCCACCGTTGTGGTGTTTGCTTTTGTAAATGTGAGAGTGAAAAAGAAAAACAACACCTATGCCGGCGAGGGCAAAAAGGTAAATATTCTGAAACTTTTCCCCTGGTTTATCGTGGGTTTTCTGGTATTGGCGGCTGTGAACAGCCTGGGAGCTATCCCGGCACAGGTTTCCGGCGCGGCCAAGGAAGTGAGCAAATTCCTTATGGTTGCCGCTCTTGGGGCAATCGGCCTGAACACCAATTTCAAGGACGTAAAAAAGGCCGGCGTGGCGCCTATGCTCCACGGTTTTATAATTTCCGCGCTGGTGGTCGTGGTGGCCATCGCGGTGGAGTGGTGCATGGGTTTGGTTTAAGCAGGTGATGAAATGTACTCTCTTCAAATGACCTCTCCCGTGGGAGATTTGACCCTTTTTGCAAACGACCGGGCACTCACCGCCATTAAATTCGGCAAATTTCCCGGCGGCGGAGAAAACGGGATACTGCGTTTGGCGGAAAAGGAGCTTAATGAATATTTCGCCGGTCAGCGGCACGAATTTACCGTGCCGACAGAGCTTTCCGGCACGGCATTTCAGCTGAAGGTCTGGAATAGTCTGCTCGGCATTCCCTATGGAGAAACGCGCACTTACGGACAGGTGGCCGCGGCCATCGGATGCCCCGGCGGAGCCAGAGCCATAGGCGGCGCAAACAGCAAAAATCCCATACCCATTATAGTTCCCTGCCACAGGGTAGTATCCTCGGCGGGTATAGGCGGTTACAGCCCCGACCTTGGGATAAAGCGGACGCTGATGGCTGTTGAAAACATCGAAATATAAAAAAAGAACCCCCATCAAAAAGATGGGGGTCTTTGATTTTTTAAAACAGGCCGGAGATTACGCCGTTTTCATCAACGTCGATTTTCTCTGCGGCGGGAACCTTGGGCAGACCGGGCATAGTCATGATTTCGCCGGTAAGCGCCACGATAAAGCCGGCGCCGGCGGAAATTTTTACGTTGCGCACGGTAACGGTGAATCCCTCGGGAGCGCCCAGCTTGCCCGCGTCATCGGAGAAGCTGTACTGGGTCTTTGCCATGCACACGGGGCAGCCGCCGAAGCCCATAGCGGCCAGCTGGTCGATCTGCTTCTGAGCGGCGGGCAGAATGTTTACAGCAGCGCCGCCGTAGATCTTTTTGACGATCTTTTCAATCTTCTGCTCGATGGTGTCGGCGTCCTCGTAGCTGAAGGTGAAGTCACCCTTCTCCTCTTCGCACAGACGGACGACTTCCCGGGCCAGCTCTTCGCCGCCCTTGCCGCCCTCGGCCCAGACGTTGGACAGAACTACGTTTACGCCAAGCTCACGGCACTTGCTGATGATGAGCTCAACTTCGGCGTCGGTGTCGGTGGGGAAGCGGTTTACGGCAACCACGCTGGGCAGCCTGTAAACGTTCTTGATGTTGGATACATGGCGCAGCAGGTTGGGGATGCCGGCTTCCAGAGCGGCAAGGTTTTCCGTACCCAGCTCGTTTTTGGCAAGACCGCCGTGCATCTTCAGCGCGCGGATGGTGGCAACGATAACAACGGCGGAGGGGGTCAGACCTGCCATGCGGCACTTGATGTCAAGGAACTTCTCAGCGCCAAGGTCGGCGCCGAAGCCGGCCTCGGTAACGGTGTAGTCGCCCAGACGCATAGCCATACGGGTGGCCATAACGCTGTTGCAGCCGTGGGCGATATTGGCGAAGGGGCCGCCGTGAACAAAGGCGGGGGTGCCCTCAAGAGTCTGAACCAGGTTGGGTTTGAGAGCATCCTTCAGCAGGGCGGTCATGGCGCCTTCGGCCTTCAGGTCGTGGGCGGTAACGGGCTTGTCGTCGTAGGTGTATCCAACGATGATACGGCCCAAACGCGCCTTCAGGTCGGTGATGGAGCTGGCAAGGCACAGAACCGCCATAATTTCAGACGCAACGGTGATGTCAAATCCGTCCTCACGGGGTACGCCCTGCATTCTGCCGCCAAGACCGTTTACGATGTTTCTCAGCTGGCGGTCGTTCATGTCAACGCAGCGCTTCCAGGTGATCTTCTTAACGTCGATGCCCAGAGCGTTGCCCTGCTGGATATGGTTGTCCAGCATAGCGGCCAGCAGGTTGTTGGCAGCGCCGATGGCGTGGAAGTCGCCGGTGAAGTGGAGGTTGATGTCCTCCATGGGAACTACCTGAGCGTAGCCGCCGCCCGCGGCGCCGCCCTTGACGCCGAATACGGGACCCAGAGAAGGCTCGCGCAGGGCAACCATAACGTTCTTGCCGATGCGGCGCAGACCATCGGACAGGCCGATGGTGGTGGTGGTCTTGCCCTCGCCGGCGGGAGTGGGGGTAATGGCGGTTACCAGAACCAGCTTGCCGTCGGGACGCTGTACGTCCTTGAGCAGGGACAGGTCTACCTTGGCCTTGTATCTGCCGTACTGTTCAATGTACTTGTCATCGATACCGGCGGTGGCGGCGATATCGTTGATGTTTTTCATTTTGCATTCCTGCGCGATCTGAATGTCGGTTTTGAATTCCATGATACCAATCCTTCCTTTAATGTCGGTGGCCCAAACAAAAAGGGCGCACCGAATAATTAATTCAGTGCGCCCAGACGGTCGGCATTAAGCGCTTTCGCGCCGCGATACTTCATGTGGTACGATCCACTTCCGTCAGTCATATCGCTTGTTAAAGCATAACACACCGAAAATTTTAAGTCAAGTAACTTTTCCGATTTTAATATATGTGTCAGCCGTTATTGGTGGTGGTTGTTTTCAGCATTACGTCGTGATAACCGCCCTCAACGATGCTGGTGGCGGAGACCAGAGTGATGCGAGCCTCACGCTGCAGGTCGGGGATGGTGGTAACGCCGCAGTTGCACATGGTGGACTTGACCTTGTAAAGGCTCTTTTCCACGTTGTCGTTCAGGCTGCCGGCGTAGGTGACGTAGGAGTCAACGCCCTCTTCAAAGCCAAGGGAGCTGTTGCCGCCCAGGTCATAGCGCTGCCAGTTGCGGGCTCGGTTGGAGCCCTC
>JAFSIK010000056.1 GCA_017439805.1 Oscillospiraceae bacterium | reverse complement strand
CTTTACTTCCTTGCCCGCGGCGGCAAACAGAGCCACCTGACCGGTGCGGGAAGCCTTGGAAGCCTGACCGCCGGTGTTGGAGTAAACCTCGGTGTCGAAAACCAGAATGTTTACATTCTCGCCGCTGGCAAGAACGTGGTCCAGACCGCCGTAGCCGATGTCGTAGGCCCAGCCGTCGCCGCCGAAGATCCATACGGAAGGCTTGACGAACAGGTCGCGCATGGCATAAAGCTCCTTGGCCTTGTCCTCGTGGTTGGAGGCCAGCAGGGTTTCCAGACGCTTGGAGGTGGACAGGGACAGCTCGCCGTCGTCGAAATAGGTCAGCCAGTTATTGAGAGCCTTGGAGAGGGTGGGGTCCCAGCTGGTGGCCAGAAGCTCCTCAGCCAGTTCCTTTGCTCTGGCGCGGCGCTGCTTGTATGCAACGGCCATGCCCAGACCGAATTCGGCGTTATCCTCGAACAGGGAGGTGGCCCAGGCGGGGCCGCGGCCTTCCTTGTTTACGGTGTAGGGGAAGCTGGGAACGCTGGCGCCCCAGATGGAGGAGCAGCCGGTGGCATTGGCGATGAACATTCTCTCGCCGAAAAGCTGGGTGGCCAGCTTGGCGTAGGGAGTTTCGCCGCAGCCCGCGCAGGCGCCGGAGAACTCAAGCAGGGGCTGCTTGAACTGGCTGCCCTTAACGGTGTTGAAGGAGAAGTGCAGGTCCTTGTGGCTTACGGTGTTGTGAGCGTAGTCGAAGAATGCCTGCTCGTGCAGATGTTCCTCGGCGGGAGCCATAACAAGAGCCTTGTTCTTGCTGGGGCATACGTTCACGCAGGAGCCGCAGCCGGTGCAGTCGAGAACGGAGGACTGAATGGTAAAGCTCAGATGCTCGCAGTTTACGCCCAGCATGGGAACGGTGCGGAAGCCCTCGGGAGCGCCTTCCATTTCCTTGGCGGTAAGGGCGAAGGGACGGATAACGGCGTGGGGGCATACGAAGGAGCACAGGTTGCACTGGTTACAGTTTTCGGGGAACCACACGGGCACGTCAACGGCGATGTTGCGCTTTTCATAAGCAGAGGTGCCGCAGGGGTTGGAGCCGTCCACGGTGTTCAGGAAGGTGGAAACGGGAAGGTCGTTGCCGCGCATGGCGGTAACGGGCTTCATGATGTTGTTGAGGTAGCCGCTCAGTTCCTCGTCCTTGCAGACAATGGGAGCGTCGGCTCTTTCGCCGGTGGCATTTTTCCATTCGGCGGGGACCTGGATTTCGCGAACGTCCTTGATACCGGCGTCAACGGCGGCCTTGTTCTTGTTTACAATGGACTCGCCCTTGCGGCCGTATGTCTTGACTATGGCTTCCTTCATGTATCCAACGGCCTCGTCAATGGGCAGAACGCCGCTGAGCTTGAAGAAAGCGGCCTGCAGTATCATATTGGTGCGGCTGCCAAGGCCCAGCTCACGGGCGATGGAAATAGCGTCGCAGACGTAGAGGCGGATATTGTTTTCGGCAATATGCTTCTTGGCACTGGGGCTGAGCTTCTCGCCCAGTTCCTCGGCGTTCCAGTGGCAGTTGATAAGCAGGCTGCCGCCGGGCTTTACGTCCTCGGCTATGTCAAATTTTTCAATATAGGAGGGGTTGTGGCAGGCCACGAAATCCGCCTGGGAAACGTAGTAGGTGGACTTGATGGGGTTTTTGCCGAAGCGCAGGTGGGAGATGGTTACGCCGCCGGACTTCTTGGAGTCGTACTGGAAGTAAGCCTGGGCGTACATATCGGTGTGGTCGCCCACGATCTTTACACTGTTTTTGTTGGCGCCCACGGTGCCGTCGCTGCCCAGACCCCAGAACTTGCAGGAAACGGTGCCGGGGGCGGAGGTGTCGGGCTCACGGGTGACGGGCAGGGAATGGCCGGTAACATCGTCGTTGATGCCGATGGTGAAGTGATCCTTGGGAGCGTCCAGCTTCAGATTGTCGAAAACGGCGATAAGCTGGCCGGGGGTGGTGTCCTTGCTGGACAGGCCGTAGCGGCCGCCAACGATGGCGGCATTGTTGAATTTGGTGCCGCGCAGAGCGGAGAGCACGTCAAGGCACAGAGGCTCATAGGGAGCGCCGGCCTCCTTGGTGCGGTCAAGAACGGCGATTTTGGTAACGGTTTCGGGCAGAGCCTCCAGCAGGTACTTGGTGGAGAAGGGACGGTACAGATGTACGCTGACCAGACCCACCTTTTCGCCGGCGGCGTTAAGATAGTCAACAACTTCCTCGGCGGCCTGGCAAACACTGCCCATGGCAATGATGACGCGGTCGGCGTCGGGGGCGCCGTAGTAGGAGAAGGGGCGGTAATTGGTGCCCAGTTTTTTGTTGACCTTGTTCATGTAATCGGAGACCACGTCGGGGAAAGCATCGTAATAGCTGTTGGCGGCCTCACGCTGCTGGAAGTGGGTGTCGCCGGTCTCGGAAGAACTGCGGGTATAGGGGTGGGCAGGCAGGTTGGCCCGGGAGCGGAAAGCTTCCACAGCCGCTTTGTCCATCAGCTTTTCAAGCTGCTCATAGCTCCAGACCTTGATTTTCTGCTGCTCATGGCTGGTGCGGAAACCGTCAAAGAAGCTGAGTACGGGGATGCTGCCCTTGATGGAGGCAAGGTGCGCCACGGCGCTAAGGTCCATAACTTCCTGAGGGCTGTTGCTGGCCATCATGGCGTAGCCGGTGGCGCGGCAGGCCATAACGTCGCTGTGATCGCCGAAAATGCTCAGGGCATGGGTGGACAGGGCGCGGGCGGAAACATGGATGACGCCGGGGGTAAGCTCACCGGCGATTTTGTACATATTGGGGATCATCAGCAGAAGACCCTGGGACGCGGTGAAGGTGGTGGTCAGCGCGCCGGTGGCAAGAGAGCCGTGGACCGCGCCGGCGGCGCCGCCCTCAGACTGCATTTCCACGATGTTTACGGTCTGGCCGAACAGGTTCTTTCTGCCGTTGGCGGACCAGCTGTCGCACAGCTCCGCCATAACGGAAGAGGGGGTAATGGGGTAGATGGCAGCAACATCGGTAAAGGCGTACGCCACGTGCGCGGCGGCGGTGTTGCCGTCCATGGTCTTTATTTCTCGCTTAAGAATTGCCATTATTCATCACCCTTTAGGGAAATTAGGAACATTCGTCTCTGCCTTTTTGAGACGAGTCCTTTATATATTCTTTCACAAATTAAATCTAGCACAAGATTTAATAATTGTAAATTGCAAAAACCGCCAGTTTCGCATTTTTGGAATACCCTCCTAAAAAACGCGAAATCGGAGTTCTTTTTTATCTATTTTATACCTATTGCATAAAAAACGCCCCAGAAATTTTCCATCGCCGCGGTATTGACAATAATGAGCTTGTCTATTACCATATATATGCGTAAAAAATAGAAAAACATCTATATATTGTGGCAAAATCGCTGTGTCAGGAGGGTGATTTTGCCAAATTCATCGAAAGGGGATTGTTTTGCTTGGCAATTAAAAGTATTAAAAAGCGCGACGGCCGTATGGTTGATTTTGACATAAGCAAAATTTCCGGCGCTATCGTCAAGGCCTTCGAAGCCACCTACAAGAAGGGTCAGGAGGACGTGGCTTGCAAGTTGGCACAGGAGGTAGTTGCAATGTTGGAGGTGGAGGGCAACCCCACTCCCGACGTTGAGCACATCCAGGACCTGGTTGAACAGGTGCTCATGGAGAACAATTACGTCCAGACCGCCAGAGCCTATATCCTCTACCGCAGCGAGCGCAGTCGCTCCCGCGAAATGAACACCCGCCTTATGAAAATCTATGAGGACATCACCTGGTCCAAGGCCGCGGATAGCGACATAAAGCGCGAAAACGCCAACATTGACGGTGATACCGCCATGGGCAGCATGCTGAAATTCGGCTCCGAGGGCGCAAAGCAGTTCTATGATATGTTCGTTCTCAAGCCCGAGCATGCCCGCGCCCACCGCGAGGGTGACATCCATATCCACGACCTGGACTTCTACACCCTTACCACCACCTGCTGCCAGATTGACCTCATTCAGCTGTTCAAGGGCGGCTTCTGCACCGGCCACGGCACCCTGCGTGAACCCAACGATATTGCATCTTATGCGGCTCTGGCCTGCATCGCCATTCAGTCCAACCAGAACGACCAGCACGGCGGCCAGTCCATCGTAAACTTTGACTACGGCATGGCCGACGGCGTAAAGAAGACCTTCGTGCGCCTTTACAGAAAGAATCTGGCCAAGGCTCTTATGCTGTGGTTCGAACTGGAAGATCCCGAAGAAGAAATCCGCGCCATGATCAAAAAGATCGAGGAAGAAACCGGCCTGAAGCCCACTCTTGAAGACAATCAGGCCTACCTTGACGCGGAGCTGCCTCTGCTGGTTGAAAAGTACGGCGATGAAGAAAAGCTGAAAAAGGCTCAGTCCACCGCCATCCACTACGCCGCCAAGGAAACCGACCGGGCCACCTTCCAGGCCATGGAAGCCTTTATCCACAACCTTAACACCATGCACTCCCGCGCCGGCGCCCAGACCCCCTTCTCCTCCATCAACTACGGTCTGGATACCAGCCCCGAGGGCCGCATGGTCATGAAAAACGTTATGCTCACCACCGAGGAAGGTCTGGGTCACGGAGAGACTCCCATCTTCCCCATTCAGATTTTCCGTATCAAGGACGGCATCAACCTTAACCCCGGCGAACCCAACTATGACCTGTTCAAGCTGGCCTGCCGCTGCAGCGCAAAGCGCCTGTTCCCCAACTTCTCCTTCATCGACGCGCCCTTCAACCTCCAGTACTACAAGCCCGGCAATCCCGACACCGAGGTTGCGTATATGGGCTGCCGTACCCGTGTTATCGGCAACGTCTACGACCCCGAGCAGGAGATCGCCCCCCGCCGCGGCAACCTGTCCTTCACCTCCATCAACCTGCCCCGTCTGGCTATCAAGTCAAAGGGCGATGTAGGCGTGTTCTTTGAAAATCTGGACAGAATGATCGACCTGGCCTTTGATCAGCTGCTGGAGCGTTTCGCCATTCAGTGCAAAAAGCACGTTTACAACTACCCCTTCCTTATGGGCGAGGGCGTATGGCTTGACAGCGAAAAGCTGTCCTGGAACGACGAGGTTGGCGAGGTGCTCAAGCACGGCACCCTGTCCGTTGGCTTCATCGGCCTTGCCGAGACCCTCAAGAGCCTTATCGGCGAGCACCACGGCGAAAGCGAGCGCGCCCAGAATCTGGGTCTTGAGATCATCGCCCATATGCGTGCCCGCTGCGACGAGGAAAGCGAAAAGCGCAAGCTGAATTTCTCTCTGCTGGCAACCCCCGCCGAGGGACTTTCCGGCCGCTTTGTCCGCCTTGACAAGAAAAAATACGGCGAGATTCCCGGCGTTACCGACAGGGATTACTACACCAACTCCTTCCACATTCCCGTGTACTATCCCATCACCGCCTTCGACAAAATCAGCCTTGAGGCTCCCTATCACGCGCTGACCAACGCCGGCCACATCTCCTACATCGAGATGGACGGCGATCCCACCAAGAACCTTGAGGCCTTTGAAGACATCATCCGCTTTATGCAGCAGAAGGGCATCGGCTACGGCTCCATCAACCATCCCGTTGACCGCGACCCCGTCTGCGGATACAACGGCCTTATCGATGACGTCTGCCCCAAGTGCGGCAGAAAGGAAGATGATGACGCTCTGGGATTTGAGCGCATCCGCCGCATTACCGGCTACCTGGTAGGCACCCTTGACCGCTTCAACAACGGCAAGCGCGCCGAGGAAAAGGACCGGGTAAAGCACATCTGAAACATACATTATGATAAATAGGGGCGGTGTAAAACCGCCCCTGCTTTTCGGAAAGAAGGAAGAGCAAATGCGTATAGCACAGGTAGTGCAGGACAGTATCGTTGACGGCCCCGGATTTCGTCTGGCGGTGTTTACACAGGGCTGCCCCCACGGCTGCCCCGGCTGTCACAACCCCGAGACCCATGATTTCTCCGGCGGCACGGAGATGACCGTGGAGGAAATAATCGAAAAATTAAAGAAAAATCCACTGATGAAGGGTCTGACCCTGTCCGGAGGCGAACCTTTCTGCCAGGCGGAGGAATGCACCCGCCTTGCCGAGCTTGCCCGTGAAAACGGCGTAAGAAATGTGTGGGCATATTCCGGATGGACCTTTGAACAGTTGCTAAATTCGGAAGATAGTGGTAAAATATCCCTGCTGCGTCAATTGGACGTGCTCGTGGACGGGCCGTTCATTCTTTCTCAGCGCAGCCTTGCCATCCCATGGCGGGGCAGTAAAAACCAGCGGCTCATCGACGTGAAGGCCAGCCTTGAGGCCGGCACCGCCGTCGAATGGCAGCCTGCTTGAACAGAAACTGGAGGATACCAATGAGCATAATCCTTGGAATAGATATCGGCGGCTCTTCCACCAAAATCGTGGGTCTGGGTAGCGACGGCAATCTTATGAGTATGCTGCGCGTGCGTGCCGAGGATCAGCTTACCAGCATTTACGGCGCTCTGGGCAATTACCTGTCCACCAACAGCATCGCTCTGGGCGATGTGGAAAAAATCATGATAACCGGCGTGGGCAGCGACTACGTTTCCGACAATATTTACGGCATCCCCGTGGTGAAAATCGACGAATTTACCTCTGTGGGCCGTGGCGCTCAGTACCTCAGCGGCAAGAAAGAGGCCGTGGTGGTAAGCATGGGCACCGGCACCGCTCTGGTACACGCCAAAGGCCAGGAAATCACCCACATGGGTGGCAGCGGCGTTGGCGGCGGCACCATCGGTGGACTTTGCGACAAGATTTTCGGCGTTCATCGCTTTGCCGACCTGCGCAAGTATATCGACAAGGGTGATTGCACCAAGGTTGACCTGACCATTGCGGATATGTCCCGCGGCGAAATCGACACCCTGCACCCCAAAATGACGGCGGCAAACCTTGCAAACGTTTCCGGCGACTCCACTGACGCGGATATGGCGGCGGGCATCGTGAACATGGTGCTGCAGACCATCGGCACTCTGGCGGTGTTTGCCTGCAGCTCCTGCGGCAGCCGCACCGTGGTGCTCACAGGCGCACTGACTACCCTCAACCAGGCCGCGCCCAACTTTGCCCTGTTCAGCGAGCTTTACGGCATCGACTTCATCATTCCCGAAAACGCCACCTTTGCCACCTGCATCGGCGCCGCTCTTGAGGGAAGATAAATTCAAACAAAAACAGCCCGACACTTTCGTGTCGGGCTGTTTTTTGCTGTGGAGTAAAATAAAAGAAGGAGAACTTCAGAAACTACTTGTTTTTTGCGATGTAGAAAAGTGCGATGGTGCCGGGGCCGGAGTGGGCGCCGATAACGGGGCCGACGAAAGTGATAAGGTCGTAGGCGGGCAGGCCAAAACGCTCCTTGAGCATCTGACCAAGCAGCTCAACGTCCTCCAGACAGTCGCCGTGGGAGATGAAAACGGGACCCTGGCCGGGGTTTTCGGCCAGTTCGCCGTACTTGTCGGCGATGGTGGTCAGGGCGGCCTTTCTGCCGCGAACCTTGGAAACGGGAACCAGACGGCCCTCATCGTCCACGTGCAGCACGGGCTTGATGTTCAGAACTGTGCCGGCAAAGGCGGCAGCGGCACTGACGCGTCCGCCGCGCTTGAGGTATTTAAGGTCATCCACGGAGAACCAGTGGGCCATCTTGGGCAGCATCTGGCGGGCGTACTGAGCGGCCTCGTCAAGGCTTGCGCCTTCCTTCTGCTTTTCCACCACCAGATATACCAGCAGACCGAAGCCGGCGCTGGCGGCCAGAGTATCAACGGCGATGCCGCGGCGCTGGGGATATTCTTCCATAAGGTCGGCAATAGCCATCTGACCGGAGGAGCAGGTGGCGCTGAGAGCGGAGGAGAAGCCCAGGTAAAGAACGTCCCTGCCGGCCTTGAATTCCTCTTCAATCAGAGATTTAAAGGTTTCCACGTTTGCCGCCGAGGTGCGGGCGACCTTGTCCTTTCGCATGTGCTGATAAAACTCCGGTGCGGGCATATCCTGGTCGGTGTATTCCTTGTCAGAGCCTTCGAAATGATAGGTCAGGCTGACGAACTTCACGCCCCAGTCGGCCAGGATAGCAGGCGCAATATCGCAGGCAGAGTCGGTAATGATAGTGTATACAGACATCAATATATCCTTTCTTGCTTTCAAAGCTAATAGTGTGAAATATCAGACAGTAGGTTATCTAATGTTAGATATTATATTATCACATAAACTCCATTAAGTCAATGGAAACAGCCCGGAAAACAGAAAAGACCGCGGGAAAAACCCGCGGTCTTGAAAATTTATAAAAAGGACGCAGGAAAAACCTGCGTCCTTTGGTGATTATCAGGCGATGTCGCGGAAGATGGCGATATTTTCCGCGTGACTTTCGATGGGGAAGGAAAGCATCTGTGCCTCGTGGAAAGCGGTCATGTCCTTGTCGGCAAGGTAGTAGGGATAATCCTCGTAAGGCTCGTCGTTGGTTTCCACAAAGTACATGATGTGATAACCGTAATCGGTGGCAACGATGTCGGTGTCGCCGGTCTGACGGACGGGGTCGAAGCACCAGTCGTTGAAGGGGACGACCATCTGTCCGGGAACTACGTTTTCGTAAATGCCGCCGGTCTGGGCGTTGCCGTCGGCGGAGTGCTCGGCACACAGCTCGATGAAATACTCCTCGGTGCCAACGGTTTTCCAGTCCTCGTAAACCTCTTCAGCCTTTTCAAGGGCGGCGTCCCAGGCTTCGGTGGACTCGGATTCGGGGGTGATGAGGATGTGGCGGATGTCGATGGTGTTGATGGTTTCATTTTCATACTTGGCAACGTAATCCTGCTGAATGGAGGTCTGGTAGGAGGTTGCCAGGCAGTAGTTGTAGTAGAAATCGTAGTAGCTTTCATAATCGGAATTGTCGCCGTAGAAGCTCTTGAGATAATCTTCAACGTTGTCGAAGCCGGCGGTCTGGGCGGCACCTTCCAGAGTGGCGTCAAAGCCGTCCATGAATTCCTTCAGCTCGCCCTCAAGCTCATAATTTGCGGCTTCGGCCAGCTGCTTGTAAATGGCAACGGTGTACCACATATCAACGGCGGACAGGGCAAGGTAGGTGGAGAAAGTGTACTCGGCGGTGATGTACTGCTCGCTTAGGGGGGTGTTGGGGTCAATAAAAGAGGAGCCGTACATACCGATAAATGCGTTGTAGGCCATCCAGTAATAATAGTTGAGCAGGATGTTGTTGAGGGTCTCGTTGCCGCAGACGGCAACAATAGCCTCGGCGCTGCCGGCGGGGAAAACATCGGCATCGCTGCCGGCGCTGTCAACTTTGTCGCTGTCGGGATAAACCAGTTCGCCGTTGCCGGCGGCGTTGTCATCGGCGGGAGGCTCGGTGGTGCTGCCGCCGCAGGCGGCGAATACGCCGCAAATCATAACCAGCGCCAGAATCAGGCTGATAATTTTCATCTTTTTCATAAAGCAGACCTCGTTTTTATGTATTTTCGCCCTCATCGGCGGAGGTGGTTTCGTTTTCGCAGGGAAGGCTGTCCTCTTCACAGATGACGCTCTCGCCCTCCTGGGCGCCGCCGGCAGTTTCGCAGACGGCCTCGTTTTTCAAAATGACCATCTTTGCCGCCTGGCGGATTCGGTTGATGTAAAGACGCATGGGGTCGGGTTTGTTTTTGGCATACTCAACAATATAAACGATTAAAGCCATAACAAAGCAGGCGAAGCCCACCACGCAGGAGATTTTAATATTGCCCTGCATGTGGGTCTGACCCTTGAAAATTTCGATAACACCCCGGCCCAGACCGTAAAGTCCGATGTAGGCGATAAAGGACTGACCGTCAAATCGGCGCTTTTTGAACGCTACGTGGGCCAGTATCAGCACCACCACGTTCCAGACCATTTCATACAGGAACAGAGGATGCACGCCGGGGGCTCCGTTTATCTCCATTCGCAGGAAGAAATCGGGAGCGGTCTCAACGCCGTAGAGCTCACAGTTTACGAAATTGCCCAGACGGCCGATTATCTGACCTATGGGGACGCAGACCGAGGCGGCGTCAAACACGGTGCCGGCGGGGATTTTTCTGATGCGGGCCATAATGAAAACGGCTATCACAGCGCCCAGCAGTACGCCGAAAATGGAGCTTCCGCCCTTCCACAGGGCGATGCAGTTTAGGAATATCTCCTTTGCCGTGCCCTGAAAATAGGTGTTGGTGCCGGTGACCGGGTCCTTGTAAAAGACCACGAAATACAGTCTTGCAAAAACAAGGGCCAGCACTATGGCAAGCAAAACGCAGTCGGTGATGTCATCGGTGGTGACGCCAAGCTTGCCGGCCTTGGACAGACCGTAGCCGAAAGCGGCGATGAAGGACACCGCGATGATGATGCCGTACCAGTAGATAGGCTTGTCGCCGATGTAGAAGGCCACCTTGTTCAGGGTGATGTCAAAAATCCCAAGGCCGGGAAAGGAAACAAGATTTGTCATCATTTTGCATCCTGCCTTCCCAGAACCAGACTCATTGCGCCCCGGTCCTTAACGAAATATTTTGCGATGAACTGCTCCACCTTCTCACAGGTAACGGTGTCAAAGGTGTCCATAAAGCTGAAGTAGTCGCTGCCGGCGAAATGCGCCTCCGCCAGACGGATGCATACGCCCTCAAAGGAGCCAAGCTCCTTTATCCTGTCGCCCAGAGCCGCCTTTTTAAGCCGTCTGAAAAGGTCCCGGTCAAGACCTTCCCGTCCGATACGCGCCGCTTCTTCAACGATGGCGTCGTAAACGGCGTTGTAATCCCGGCTCTCGCCGCCGATTATAACCGCCGCCGCACCCTTGTAGAGCTCAGTTTCGCCGCCGAAGGAGCTGTTTATAAGTCCCGCGGTGTAAAGCCTTGAATAAAGGGGAGAAGAGGTGCCGAACAGAGCCTGACAGGCCAACTCGCCCATTATTTCAAGCTGCTGATGCTCCCTGCCGTCCTTTGGGGCGGGAAGCTTGAAGCCCATGGTGAATTTCGGCATGGAAACCTCCATAACCACCTGCGCCAGAGGGGAAACGGAGCCTTCCGGCTCGTTTTCGCCGTAGCAGCGCTCGGTCTGAGGCAGGTTTTCGGCAGGCATGATTTCCTCTGCAATACGGATTATCTCATCCGCGTCAACGTCGCCCGCAACGCACATCACCATGTTCGAGGGGGTGTAGAAAGTGCGGTGACAGTCGTAAAGGGTTTCGTGGGTTATCTCCGCGATGGATTCCACGGTACCCGCCACGCTCACCCGCAGGGGATGTTCCTTATACAGGCATTCCAGCAGATTTTTGTAACCTTTCCAGCCGGGGTCGTCCTCAATCATTCCTATTTCCTGCCCGATGATGCCCTGCTCCTTGGCAACGCTCTTTTCGGTAAAATAGGGGGTGGAAACGAACTCCAGCAGGATTTTCAGATTTTCCTGAAATTTGTCCGTGGCCTCAAAATAGTACACGGTCATATCCGAAGAGGTAAACGCATTTGTAGCGGCGCCGGTGCGTGCAAAGCGCTCCTCGGCGCTGACCCCGTCGGGCATGTCAAAAAGCTTATGCTCAAGGAAATGGGCGATACCGGCCGGGGTATCCAGCCATTTTCCGTCCTTTTTGAAGCGGGTGTCACTGCCGCCGTAGTTAGCCGCCAGCATGGCAAAGCTCTTGGCGTAGTCCTTTTTCGGGACGATGTAAATATTCAGTCCGTTGGGCGAAGCGTGGTGGATAAGCTTCTCGCCCAGTCTTTCGTAATCGTAGATCTTCATTGCACACCCCTCAGGAAATAAACGGTGTCAAGTCTGGCGCAGCGGGCGGCCTCCACAATCTGCTCCTTAGTGACGGAGGCAACTTCCGCCGCCTTTTCGGCGGGCGTGCGCAGGTCGCCGGAGATGATCTGGCCGGAGTAGAAGCCCTCAAGCCTTGTCTGAGAGTCCTCCATACTTTTCAGTGCGCTGAGCACCGCGCTGCGGGAATGGTCCAGCTCATCCCGGGATATATCGCCCCGGGCGATGGCGTCCAGCTGGGCGATGACCGCGTCGCGGGTCTTTTCAAAGTCCCTGAACTCAATGCCCGCCGAGGCTATCAGCAGGCGCTTTTTCTCCGCCGCAGCAGAGGAAACATGATAGCAAAGGCTCATCTTCTCGCGCACGTTTACAAAAAGCTGCTGGTCATACCGCCGCCGAAGATATTGTTTAGCATTACCGTAACGCCGTAACCCGGCTGACAATCCAGCCGCCAGCCCATGGCAAGCTTGCCCTGAGAAACGTCCATACTTTCAAAAACGGTCCGGCTCTGCTCTCTGGCGGATTTTACCTCCACCGGTGCGATGGGGTCAACGGCGCCCCGGGGCAGACCCTCAAGGGCGCCCATGAACATATCCTTTACCTGCTCAAAGGTGCTGTTTCCGCAGAAATAAAGCTGAACAGGGGAGGTGGAGAGCACCTTTCTGTAATGCTCCGTAAGGCTTTCGGCGGTAATTTTCTCCGCGTCGGCGGCCTTGCCCAGCTGGCTTACGGCGTAGCGCTCGCCGGGGCACATTTCTTCCACCAGACGCAGCAGGCTGTACCTGCGCTTGTCGTTTATCTGACCCTCAATGGCGTCAAGGAGGTTTGCCTTTTCACTGCCGACGTAGTCGCCCCGGAAAAGTCCCTTTTCCATGGCGCTGTCCAGCAGCAGACCGCCCAGCAGCTTTGCCGTGCGGTTTTTAAGGTCTTCACCGGGGGCGTAGCGGTCGTCAATAACTGAGGCCGCAAGACCTACCAGCTGGCTTTCCTCTTTCTTGGCGCTGATGTCGGAAAAGCCGGCGCCGTACAGCTCATCCATAGCTGCCGACAGGCTCTCCATATCGGGATACTCACGGCTTCCACGCAGCAGCACCGCCGGCAGCAGGGCGTTTTTGGACGCCTCCTCTGCATCAAGGGGGCGCACGAAAGCCGCACTCATGAGGGAAGTTTTGAATTTTGAGGTTTCGAGGAAGGTCAGGTGTACACCCGGCATTATTTCCTCTCTCTGGGGAGCGTTCATTCATAACCTCTTTCTGCGCCGGGGGAGGCAAAAGCGCCCCCCGACACACAGATTTATACATCTTAAAACTATACAATAAAAATATACAAATTACAAGATTTTAACTGTAAAGAAACTGTTACCGGCGGCTTTCTTCGCCCCTGGGTTTCAGTTCCGCCCCATCAGAGAAAAGTTTCACCTGTCCGTTGCCTCCCCGGCGGGAAATCTCGCCCCCTTTACAGTGCAGCCCCGCCAGCTTTTCCATAGCCACTTTCCAGTACCATCCCGCCGCTCCCGTGTACCAGCTCCAGCCGCCGGTGCCAAGGTTTTCTTCCGAGTAAATATCGGCGCAGATAACGTAGGGTTCGGCCTTGTAGACGCTCTCGTTACGGCCACCGGGAAGCAGGGACAAAAGCAGCTCCAGCCCCTCGTTTTCCAATCCTACTTCGAATGCTCCCAGAGCCAGCCATATGACCCCGTGGGTGTACTGCCCGCCGTTTTCCCGTATACCGGGGGGATAGTTGCGGATATAGCCCGGGTTTTGCCCATCTCCGTCAAAGGCCGGGGCAAAGAGCCTGCATACCCGGTTTTCCCTGTCGAAAAGCTCCCGCAGGGCGGTTTTAATGCCTGTTGCGGCATCCTCGTTTTTCAAAACCAGTGCTGCAAAACCCTGCGAAATCGCATCGATTTCACACTGTCCGCAGCCCTTTGCGCCGATTACCTGACCGTCGTCAAAATACCCCCGGATAAACCGGTCACCCCGGAAAGAGGCGGCAACGGCGGCGCGGTATTTTTCCGCCTGCCGGGTGTAGGGGGCGCTGTCAATGCCGTATCTTTCAAAAAGGGGGGCGCAGCTCTCGATGGCAAGAATCAGAAGACAGGTCAGCCACAGGCTCTCGCCACGGCCTCCGATACCTACCAGATTCATTCCGTCGTTCCAGTCCCCGCCCAGTATTTTGCAAAGACCGTGTTCTCCCACGCCCCGGGCAAGGGCCATGTCAATGGCTCTCTTGCCGTGGAGCAGTACACTCTCCTTTTCGCCCGAAACCGAAAACTGGAAATACCGGTCTGTTTCGCCCTCTTTCAGCGGCTCGCCGTTCAGATAGGCGACCTGGGTTTCAAGCAGGGAAAAATCTTCCACCTGCCGGGCCCACTGTCCTATGGCCCAGGGCAGCCACAAAAGGTCGTCGGAGTACCGGGTGCGAACACCACGCCGACCGGTTTTCGTTTCGTGCCACCAATGGGCCACGTCGCCCTGCCTGAACTGGTTTTCGCAGCAGCGGATTATCTGCTTTGCCGCCAGCTCCGGCACCACCGGCATCACCGAGCACACATCCTGCAACTGGTCACGAAAGCCGTAGGCGCCGCCGCACTGATAAATGCTGCACCGCCCGAAAATGCGGCAGGCGATGACCTGATAGGGCGCCCAGAGGTTTACATAATTATCAAAATCTCTCCATGGCGAGCGCACCTGCACCCGGGAGCATATTTCCTGCCAGTAGCTCTTGACCGCAGCCAGCTCCTGCCGGGCGGCGGCAGGCTGAAACAGGGCGCGGACCTTTGCGGCGGACAGCTCTCCGTCGCTGCAACCGATTACAAACACCCTGTCCCCACGGGTTGCCCGGGAGGCGGCGCACATTACCGCCTGAGGGGCAAAATCAGTGCCGAAGTTATTTACATAATATTTAAAAGGCCCCTCGCTGTTTCCGGCTACCCAGCGGCTGTGGCTGTTGTCCGAACCCATGACTACCACCGGATCGGCGGTGAGACGTCCGTCGCTGCCGGAAACTATAACTACCAGCGCATCGGCTCCGCGAGCCACGAAAACGGTGGTCTTTATAATCCCTGTCGGCAGCTGTTTTTCCCATATGGCATAGCCGGGATAGTAGTTTACATAACATCTAGAGCCGTCCTCTGCGGCAAAGGGTGAAAATACCCCGTCCCCGGTTTCAAATCTCAGATTCAGACCATCCGCCGCCGCAAGGGGGTCGTTGACCCAGGGCAGGATTTTGTTTTCCCGGGCGTTGCCCTGCCACATGCCGAAGCAGCCCGTTTCACAAAACACCGCCCCGAAGGTGGAAAATGCCATGACGTGGCTGCGTGCCCGGACAGGAAGCCTGCCCCGGACTTCCATTTTCCAGCCGCCCATACTGTCAAAACCGCTTGAGGGCAAATCGTGTCCTACCCTTCGTTTAGTCGCAGGTGATGAGGTGGGCGCCGCAGAACGGGGGTTTTCTCCGAAAACATGGCAGGCAAAGGCCGCCACACCCCGGCACTGGTCCTCCGAAAGCCCGGAAAGAATGTGAATACCGCCCTTTTTGCCTATAAGTTCCTCGCCGCCCCGACGGCATACCGCCTCCCAGCTGCCTTCACGAACAGGCTGGCGGTAACCCGCTTCGTCACGGGTCAGAATTATCAAGTCCGCTTTTACGCCGCAGCTTTTAAGCCACAGAAACTGCCCCACCGCAGCGCTGATTTCGCTCTCCTGTACACCCGGCTGACACCGCAGCAGGAAAATGGGCAGGTCTCCGGAAACGCCATGTTTCCAAAGAAGCTCCCGGCTGTGGGTGAGAGGCGACCGGGGAGGAAATACGGCGGATGACAGCAGGGCGCAGGCGGCCTCAATATCCCTGCTTTCAAGACCCAGCCGTCCGGCCTGCAATCCGGCTCTGGGAGAAAAATCTTTTTCACCGCCGTGACAGCAGCGCAGAGCCGCCGCCATAACCTCCGGCCCCTCTCCGAAAGCCAGGGCGGCGCTTATATTCTCCCGACTTCCGGCGCCCACTTCCACCGGGCAGCGCAGAAAAAGACAGGGGTCCGTTACCGGGCCTTCCGTACCGCCGGGAGCGTTTTCAAGGGCGTTTTTCAGCCCTGCCCAGCCACCTGTGCCAAGGTCGCTCCACAACCCGTACCGCCCGAAGGCCTCCGGACGCCCGGTATCGGCAATAAATCCCTCCCGACCGACGGCAAACACCATGGTGCATTTGTCACCGGTGCCCCGGCGGGAAAATTCAACTGCGTTTTCATGAATTTTGGTTTCTATGAAAAGTTTGGAATAAGCCGGGTGGGAGAAGTATGCCGAGTCCTCCGCCATCTGGGGTTCGGCGGCAAAAATCAGCTGTCCGCGCAGCGTTCTGCGGCTTCGGTTTTCGATGCTGATTATCCTTACCGAAGCATCCGCGCCGGCGGCGGCAGCCAGCGTCAGCCGGGTGGAAAAAATTCCGTGGTCTTTTTCCCAGACCACCCTGTCGCCGCACCGCTGCCAGAATATTTGCCCCTCCTTTTCACCGAGTGGGGTAAGGGGATATATAACGCCCTCGCTTTCAAACCATACGCCCATACCCGGCGCTCCGTCCCCACCGCCGAATTTCAAAAGCGTTTTGCCGTGGCAGGTTTCCCGCACCGCTCCCCTATCCGTCGCCACAATGCTGAAAGCGCCGTTTGAAAGGGGGGCACAGCGGGTACAGGAGGGGTCAAGGGTCCTGAATTGAGCGGAAAACAGGGGGGCGCGATGCTGCACCGGCGGCTCCGGAACAAAAAAGGGTTTTATTACCGGCGCGTCCACTGAGGGCTTTTCCTTAAGCAGGCAGCTCCACGCGCCCATTTGCGCATCTGCCATAAACCGCCGGCGCATAACATTTTCGCAAAGGGCGTTGGAGATGGCGACTATGCTCATGCCCAGATGATGAGCCATAAAGCAGCGAACCGTTTCAAAGCTCTCCCTGCCGCTGAGGCGGGAGGGTGTGAAATCCAGCGCCTCGTAAAGTCCGTATCTGTCTCCGGAGGAAAGATTTTTGATATTTCGCAGATTTTTTACCGCCTGATGGGGACGCACGGAAAGGGCGAGAAAGGAAGAATAGGGGGATATAACCCTGTCCCGGTCAAGCCCTGTTTTAAGACCCAGAGCCTGCACACCGCTGGCCTTGTAGCGGTAATTGAGGCTTTCGTCCAGCATTGCAAAGGCGCTTTCGGAAACTCCCCATACCTGCCCCTTTTTTACCGCGCCTATTTGCGCGGCGGCGCAGTAATGAGAGCTTTCCGACAGGGCGCTGCCCCGGTATCTGGGCAAAAGCAGGTCGGGCATAAGATATTCAAACATTGTACCCGTCCAGCTGGCCATGCCCTGCATGCCCCTCCAGCGAAGCTCCGCCCGGCCCAGAGCCGCCCAGTGGCGGCTGTCGCACTGACCGGTTGCCACGGCTATATATGAGGTTTGCCGGGCTTCGCTCTGCAAAAGGTCGTAAAAACCCTCTGAAAGTTTTCCGGTGCGGCAGTCGGCGCTGAGATGAAAGAGCCTGCGGGAGCGGTCGTACATACAGCCGAAGTCCATCTGCCGCCACAGTCTGTCACAGCGCTCCGCCAGAGCGTCAGAGCGCAGGTCTGAAAATTCCCGCAGTCCGTTTGCAAAGGCGATAAGACACCCTGCCAGATTGCCGCTGTCAACAAAGGAGGCCACCTTCGGCGGCAGGGGCGACAGGTCGGCGGTGGAGTACCAGTTGTAAAGATGCCCCCGCCATTTTTCCATTTTTTCAAGGGTATCAAGGGTGTTTTCACCCAGAGTAAGCAGGCCGTTTCGGTCAATGAAACCGAAGTCCGCCGCCGCCAGCGCGCTTAAAAGACCCAGACCGATATTGGTCGGGGAGGTGCGCCGGGCCACGCCCCGGTTGGGCATTATCTGAACGTTGTCCGGGGGCAGGTAGTTGTTTTCTTCGTTCATGTGGTCGGCGAAATACTGCCACATCTGCGCCGCGTTTTCCTCAAGGAAGGCGCGGTCGGCAGGGGAGAGGGGACGGGAACGGTGCTCGCCGCCGTCCAGCCACATACACACAAGAGGGGAAAGCAGCCATAAAACCCCTGCCGCGGAGCCCAACACCGTAGGGGCGAAAAGCAGGCACAAAAGACCCACCGCCATAGCCGGCAGAAACTTTTTTAAATATGCTGCTTTGCGGCTGTCGCCCTGGGAGGCTGTGACCCAATGCAGGAGCCGCCGCTTTGTCACCAGCACACGGAAAAGGGCAATGAAGGCCGCACCAAGACACAAAAGAGCCTCAAAGGGCAGCAGGATAAATTTGATATATCCCCTCATAAAGGCACCCCGCACCCCCACGGCGGTGGGGAAACTGAGCTTCTGCACTTTCCAGCGCCCGGAAAGCCCACGGTCAATACCGGAAAGCATCACCTCGATGAAAAAGCAGGCCGCCGCGGCTATTGCCACACCGGTGTAGCCCCGGGGGGCAAAAAAACCCATCAGCACGGCGTCCAGTGTCAGCGCAGGGGTCAGACTGCGGCGCAGATTGTCAAAAATTTTGAATTTGGAAATGCTGTCCAGAGGGTTCAGGGACGAGCCCTTCTGCCTGGGTACCTTTTTGAAAAGCCATGCGCCAATCTGCCAGTCGCCCCGTACCCAGCGGTGCAGTCTGGAATAAAAAGAGGCAGCGCGGGCAGGGAAAGCATCGGTGAATTCTGCGTCGCTTTTCAGAGCAGAGCGCAGAAATTCACCCTCCAGCAGGTCGTGGGAGAGTACCCGGTTTTCCGGCAGCGCACCCTTCATGCACTGCTGAAAGGCGCCAATGTGGATAATGCCCTTGCCGGTGAAGCTGCCACGTCCGAAAAGGTCCTGATAAACCTCTCCCCGGGTGCCGCAGTAAGGGTCAAGTCCGCCCAGGGGGGCAAAAATCCGGGAAAAACGGCTCTTCATGGAGCTTTCAAGCTCCACTTCCACCGCCGGCACGATGATGCCGTGTCCCGAAACCACCCGCCCCTTTTCCACCACGGGAGCGTTCAGCGGATGAAGCATGGCGCCGATGAGTTTTTCAAGGCTCAAAGGGGAGGGGCGGGTGTCCGCGTCCAGAGTGATGAGAAATTTAATGTCTTTAAGCTCTCCGCCGAAAATCTCAAGCTCCGTTCTGCCGCCGGAAAGGTGCTCCGCAAGCGCGGCGATGGCGCCCCGTTTACGCTCTTTGCCGGACCAGATTTTGTCCCGACGGTTGTAGCTTCTGGGGCGTGTGATGAGATAAAATCCGCCGTATTTTTCGTTTAGTTTTTCAATTTCACGGCGAGCCTCGGCAATCAGCTCCCTTTCACTGCTGTCCGTTTCGCTTTTGCTGTCGGGCAGGTCGCAAAGCAGACCGAAAAGCAGGTTTTTACCGCAGTTTTCAGCCACGATGCGAAACTGCTCAAGCTGTTTTGTAAGTGCCTCGCCGCCGCCGGGTTTTGTAAGCAGCGCCGAAATGACACACAGCGTTCTCCCCGCCCCGGGCACACCCTTTTCAAGGTCTATCGCCGGCACGCGCCTTGGCGGCACGGCTTTTAAAACGATATAGTCCGCCACGGTTTTCACCGCCGCAAACACCGGCGCCAGCAGTATGAAAGCCGCCCATGGCCGTCCGGTGATAAATCCTCCCAGCAGGGCGAAAAACAGTGTTGCCGCCACTATGGGGCAGAAGTAGGCTCCGGGACGGATGCCGGGACGGGATTTTAAAATATGCCAGCCGATGTGGCGTCTTTGACCGGAGCTTTCCCGGGCGGCTTTTAAAGCCCGCCGCGCGGCCTCCTGTTCGGAAATTCCTTCTTTCAGGGCGGTGCGGCTGAGGCTGTGGCGGTAATAGGCTCTGCTGTCCCGGTCCATTTTGCCGTATACGCCGGCAGGATCCCGCAGAAGAGCCGCCTCCATGGCGCTTTGACTTTCAAAAAGCTCCGTCAGATTTTCCCCGCCCAGAAAGCGCAGGGAGGAAAAAATATTGCGGCAAAGCTCGCCAAGCACCGCCAGACGCTTTTTGTTGCCCGTTTCCGAGCATAGCAGCACCTCCTCCGCTGCCGAGGAAGCTCCCTGCACCGCCGCCAGCTTTAAAAAGGGAACGAAAAGGTGCAGTTCCCGTTCCTCCAGTGCCCGGGCTTTCTGTACGCCGGTAAGGAAGGTGGAAAGGCGCTCCCTGTCAACCAGACCCGCGCCGCAGCGAAGCAGGGCCCGGGCCAGCTCCCACCCGGCGGGCATATCCCCGCCGCCTCCGCTCAGAGCGGGCAGGGCGCGCACTCCCTTCAAACCGTCCGCCGCGCCTTGTCCTTCACGCAGGGCAAGGTATCGGTTGTCCGCCAGCCAGCGTGCGGCCTCGGGCATACCTCCGGCACCGAAATCAAAGGCGGCGATGCGCACACATCTTTCCTCCAGCAGTTTCAGCTCCGTTTTCATGCTCCGCCGCAGAGAGGTGCCGTCACAGCGCCCTCTTACAGCCAGCTGGCGGGCGGTGTTTTCCGCAAACTGCTCCAGACGGGCGCCTTCAATGTATGTCCCCATGTCCCAGGTCAAAAAAATCAACTCCCATGACCTAAAAATTTTTCGTCTGGATATTTTTGCCGAAGGGGAGAAAAAATATTCTTGGGGTGTAAAGCAAAAAAGCTTGACAGGGAGGTTTTTATGTGTATAATAAGAAAGGCTGAAAGGGGGAAGTGTGCAATGCAGGACAAAAATCTTCGCCTTGCGCTCCTTTTTGATGCCTACGGGGCTCTGCTCACGCCCCGTCAGCAGCTGATATTCGACCTCTACCACAACGATGACCTCTCCCTTGGCGAAATTGCCGAAAACGAGGGCATCTCCCGCCAGGCTGTCAGCGACTGCCTTGAAAAGGCCCGTGCCGCCCTGGAGGCTTTTGAGGAAAAAATCGGCGCGTTGAAAAAACAGCAGCTTGCCGAAAGCTGCGCCGCCAGACTTGAGCAGCTGGCACAGGACTCCGCCCACAGGGGCGAACTTCTGGAAATTTCAAACGTACTGAGAGGTGGAACAAGTGGCATTTGAGTCTTTGAGCGACAAGCTCAACTCGGTCTTTAAAAAGCTTCGTGGCAAGGGCCGCCTGTCCCAGTCCGACGTCAAGGAAGCCATGCGCGAAATCCGCCTGGCCCTGCTTGAGGCGGACGTAAACTTCAAGGTCGTAAAGGAATTTACCGCAAAGGTCACCGAAAGGGCCGTTGGCGCCGACGTTCTGGAGTGCCTGAACCCCTCCCAGATGATAGTAAAAATCGTCAATGAGGAGCTTTGCTCCCTCATGGGCAGCGAAAACGCCAAAATCGCCTCCGCCAGCAAGCCTCCCGTCATCGTTATGATGGTTGGTCTTCAGGGCCAGGGCAAAACCACAAACGCTGCCAAGCTGGCAGGCCTTATGAAAAAGCAGGGCAAGCGCCCTCTGCTTGCCGCCTGCGACGTATACCGCCCCGCCGCCATCAAGCAGCTTGAAGTGGTGGGCGCCCAGCTGGATATCCCCGTTTTCCAGATGGGTCAGCAAAATCCCGTGGACATCGCCCTTGCGGCGGTCGCCCACGCCCGAAAGCACGGAAACGACATGGTGTTCCTTGATACCGCCGGCCGGCTCCACATTGATGAAGAGCTTATGGACGAGCTGAAAAACATCAAGTCCGCCGTGCAGCCCCATGAAATCATGCTGGTGGTTGACGCCATGACCGGTCAGGACGCGGTGAACGCTTCCTCCGCCTTCAATGAGGCGCTGGGCATCGACGGCGTACTGCTTACCAAGCTGGACGGCGACGCCCGTGGCGGCGCGGCACTTAGTATCGCCGCCGTCACCGGAAAACCCATAAAGTTCGTGGGTATGGGCGAAAAGCTTGACCAGATTGAACCCTTCCACCCCGACCGAATGGCAAGCCGTATTCTCGGCATGGGCGATGTGCTCAGCCTTATCGAAAAGGCCGAACAGAGCTACGACGAGAAAAAGGCCAAGGAACTGGAAGAAAAGCTCCGCAAAAACAAATTCACCCTTGCCGATTTCTATGACCAGCTTGTCCAGCTCAAAAGCATGGGCGGCATGGAAGAAATCATGGGCATGATGCCCGGCATGAAGGGAATGAAGGACGTTCAGGTGGACGAAAACGCCATGAAACGCACCGAGGCCATCATTCTTTCCATGACCCCCAGGGAAAGAGACAACCCGGAGATGATAAACTCCTCCCGCAAGCGCCGCATAGCCGCAGGCAGCGGTACCAGGGTGGAGGACGTCAACCGCCTGCTTAAGCAGTTTTCCTCCATGCAGCAGCTCATCAAGCAGATGTCCGGCGGCAAAATGTCCAAGCGTATGAAGCGCATGGGCGGCTTCCCCGGCATGGGCGGTATGGGCGGCATGGGCGGCTTCCCGGGATTTTAAAACAGTCATCTAAAACAAATTTAGATATAAAAATCGGCTTATGTGCCGAACGCCGGAAGCTCCGGCGCTGGGTACATAAGCCAAGGAAAAGAAGAGGTGAAAAGAAAATGGTTAAAATCAGACTTCGCAGAATGGGTGCCAAGAAGGCTCCTTATTACCGCATCATCGTTGCTGATTCCCGCAGCCCCCGTGACGGTCGCTGCATCGAGGAGATCGGTTCCTACGATCCCATGACCGAGCCCGCCACCATCAAGGTTGACGCCGACAAGGCCAAGACCTGGATCAAGAACGGCGCTCAGCCCACCGACACCGTCAAGGTCCTGCTGAAGAAGGCCGGCGTTATCGAGTAAGGAGAAGCCATGAAAGACCTGCTTATCTATATCGCCCAGAACCTTGTTGACAAACCCGATCAGGTTACCGTCGACGAGATTGAAAGCGAAAGCGAAACGGTTTACCGCCTCCGCGTTGCCCCCGGTGATGTTGGAAAGGTGATCGGACGGCAGGGCAGGATCGCCAAGGAAATCCGTACTCTGGTAAAGTCTGTAGCTCAGCGCAGCGGTAGAAGAGTTTCCGTGGAGATCGCAGACTGATTTCCCGTCCGTAACCGGATCGTGGGTAAACCCGAGAAAAAATAAAGCAGCCGAATTTCGGCTGCTTTTATTTTTATCTGCTGTTTTCGTCCTCCGCCATACGGTATCCCACGCCAACTTCGGTGAAGATGTACTGGGGTTTGGCGGGGTTTTTCTCTATTTTGCGGCGGATGTTTGCCATGTTTACACGGAGTATCTGGTTGCTGCCGTGGGCGCCGGGACCCCAAAGCTCGCGCAGAATTGTGTCGTAGGTCAAAACCCTGCCGGCGGCTTTGCCAAGAATTGAAACGATTTTGAATTCGTTCTGGGTAAGATGAACGTTCTCGCCGTTTACCATCACCTGATGCTTGGCGTAGTCGATGACCAGGTCGCCAACCTTGTACATTTCGCTTTCACCGGCGCCCCGGTTTGCGGCGATGGTGCGGTTGTGGCGCAGGGCGGTGCGCACCCGGGCAAGAAGCTCTCCCGTGCCGAAGGGTTTGGTCAGATAATCGTCGGCGCCGGCGTCCAGCGCGTCCACTTTGTCCGTTTCGTAGGTGCGGGCGCTGACCACCACGATGGGAGTCATGGTCCATGCACGAACCTGCCTTATTATTTCCATTCCGTCCATATCGGGCAGACCCAGATCAAGGATAATAAGGTCCGGGCAGTGAGAGGATATCATGGACAGGGCGTCCTCGCCGGTTTTTACCGCCAGAACATCGTAACCGTTGGCACCCAGCACCGTGGACATAAGGGTGGAGATGTTGTTTTCATCTTCAATAATCAGAATTTTGTCTTTGATAGCCATTAATTATCCTCCCGGTCGTAAATTATATCTTCCTGTTCCAAAGGCAGAGTGAATTTGAACAGAGCGCCGCCCCCGGGCAGATTTTCCGCGGTCATCTCACCCCCGTGAGCGGTGACGATAGCCTTGCAGGAGGAAAGTCCGATGCCCATGTTGCGCTTTTGGTCGGCGGAGGTGTTTTCCTCGGAGGGGCGTTTGAGATAGCCGGAAAAAATATATTTCAGGTCATCTTCGTTAATGCCGGCACCGTTATCGCGAACTGAGAACACGGCGTGGTCATTGTGCTTTTCGACGCTTATCCATATGCAGGTGACGCCCTTGGCGTGGATGGCGGCGTTTTCCGCCAGATTTATTATGACCTGCTCTATGAGCATGGCGTCCATGGGTATAAAAAGCAGTTCATCGGGGACTGAAACCTCGGTTTTTATGCCTCCAAGGCGCTTTTCGGCCTTGATCATAGCCTCCGCCAGTATTTCTTCGGCAATTTCCGGCGATTTGTTTATTTTGAAATCCGCACCAACCTTGGTGACGGAAAGCAGATTTTCAACCATGCGTATCAGCCACTCCGCCTCATCTCGGGCGTCCACAAGCAGCTTGCGCTTTTCGTCGTCGGAGAGGTTGTCCTCGTTTTCCAGCAGGGCGGAGGTGCTGCCCACAATGGAGGTGAGAGGTGTTCTTATGTCGTGGGATACGGCACGCAGCAGATTTGCACGGGTGGATTCCCGTGCGGCCTCGGCGCGAAGCTTTTCCTGGTGCTTTATCTGGGTGGTCATTGCGGAAGTGATAATGGAAACCGCCAGCATGGAAACGAAAATTATGGGATAACCTGCAAGAGAGAAGTTAAGATTAAGGTAAGGGAACGTAAAAGCGTAGTTAACAAAAAATACCGATGCGATGGCCGCAACAATTCCGTAAAGGAAGCCTTTTGTAAGGCGGGAAATCAGAATTACCGCCAGTATGTAGATAAGCGGCGCGTGGAAGTCGCCGGAAACCTGTCCCATCAGCAGTGCGCACAGCAGCGTGGCGGCGGCCATGATGGCAAAAAAGGTCAAAACACCCTTTATTGAAAGGCTGAAATTGCTCCAGAAACGCTTTTTTTCCATTTAATTTATCACCCGAAAAAAGTATAGCATAAAACATTTCGCTGCGCAAACATAGGGAACACAGTGAGAAATATGTAGGAGCGCCCCAGAGGAGCGCTCCCGTAAATAAGGGTCAAAGAGGGGTTACTTAAGGCCGTTTTCGTAGGCCTCGATCATCTTCTTGACCATCTGGCCGCCAACGGAGCCGGCCTGCTTGGAGGTCAGGTCACCGTTGTAGCCCTGCTTGAGGTTTACGCCAACTTCGCTGGCGGCTTCCATCTTGAACTTGTCCATGGCCGCACGGGCAGCAGGAACATTGATCTTATTGCTTGCCATTGTTACATTAACTCCTGTATTGGTAAGTTTTCAACACGGCTAAAACAATCGCCGGATCCCGGCGCGCCCCGGACCCGAATCGCTGTTGCAGTTAACCGCGACAATAGCATTTGCACCGTCGGATTTTATATTACAAGAAATTTTTGCCGATTTTTCGATACTTTGTAACCGCCAGTTAATAAAAAACTAAAAAACTTGCAACTTTGGCGGGGGAATAGTACAATATAAATATATATAAAAGATGTTTACGGCGCCGGCCGCTTTCTTATCATAAAAGAAGGAGCGATAACATGACCGATCTGCAGATCAGATGCTTTCTGGAAGTAGCACGACAGCTTAGTTTTTCCAGCGCAGCCCGCAG
>JAFSIK010000055.1 GCA_017439805.1 Oscillospiraceae bacterium | reverse complement strand
GTATAACGTAACGGCTCTGCGAAAGGGCGGCGTTACCTATGTTCCCGTGGAGTTTGTGTGCGAGAAATTCAAGCTGGGCTGCGCAATCACCGAAACTGCCGGCTACAACGTTGTGCGCATCACAAACGGCTCCCAGAGCTATACTCAGGACGAATTTCTCAATCAGGCCCGCACTCTTATCGCCCAGAAAATAGAAAAATACGAGCAGGAGCTGGCAGCAGCCGAAAATACTCCCTCGCCCGACACTCCCGACGATACCGTGGAACCCGGCACCGCCCTTGCGGTGCTGTGGCTGGACGCCTCCGCGGCAGAAGAGGGCGTCATAACCGAGGCGCTGGATGCTCTGGCGGTACGGCAGGATACGGCGGCCTTTTTCCTCAGTGCCCAGGGGGAATACACCCCCGACCTTCTGCGCCGCATCTATGCCCAGGGACATGCCGTTGGCTTCGTTTCCGACAGTATTGATGACCTTGACGCCGCAAATGAACGGCTTTTTGCCGCCGCCAGAACGGTGACCCGCTGCACATTTTATAACGGTCAGGAGGATATTGCCGCCGCGGGATATATAAACTGCCCCTGGACAATAAACGCCTCGGATTATTCTTACGCATCGGCAATCGCAAACCGACTGGAAGGCGATATGCAGGAGATAGTGCGCTTTGAGCTCAGCGAAAGCGGCCTGCGCCTTATGGGCTCGCTTTTGGCTCACCTTACCGGGCGAAACGGCGCCCAGCTGGAGTTTAACTCCCTGCGCGAAACCATGTTTTCCTGAAATCCCGAAGGGAGGGTGAAAATTGAGCAGAGTTTACAGAGCCGCCTACCACTACATCCGTGACGGCGTCAGCGCCGTGCTGGCAGAGATAGTCGACGCCCCGGAGTCCGCTCCCCAGACCGTGGGAGCGGCCATGGTCATAACCGCAAATGAAACTTTCGGCACCATTGGCGGCGGCGTGATGGAGGCGCAGGTCATAGAGCTTGCCCGCAGCCGTGTGCTGGAGGAAAAGACCGACCTTACCGAAACCGTAAATACCCACGGCTGTGCCGATTGCCGGGTGCAGATGATTTTTTACGATGGGGAAAAACCGGCGGTGAAAAAGCATCTTCTGGAGCTTGCCCGGGCGGAAAAGCACGCTCTTATTCCCATGTATATATGCGGCGCGGGTCACGTGGCCCGGGAGGTGGCGTCCCTTGCCTCCAAAATGGGATTTCGCGTTACCGTTGTGGACGACAGGGAGGATATGCTCACCCCCGAGCGCTTTCCCGACTGCGACCTTAAAGTTGTGGAGGATTACTCAAATCCCCCCGAATGCGACCCCAAAAGCTTCATTCTCATCATGACCCGGGGTCACGAATACGATGCCAAAGCTCTTGTCTGGGCTCTGCGGCAGGATTATTTTTATCTGGGCATGATGGGCAGCAAGGCCAAGCGGGACCAGCTTTTCCTTGCCGCCAGCGCAAACGGCATTTCAATGACCAAAATATACGCCCAGTGCCATTGCCCCATCGGCCTTAATATCGGCGGAGGCAGCCCGGCGGAAATCGCCGTCAGCATTATGGCGGAGGTGCAGATGGAGCGCTACGGCACCACCTTCCGCAAACTGAAAAAGAAATAGACAGAAAATAAAGCACCGTGCGATGCACGGTGCTTTTCGTATGCTTTTTTAGTACGCAACGCCCCAGAGAATGCTGGTGTCGCAGCTCTTGCCGCAGACGGGGCAGACATCGCCGACTTTTTCCTGCTCCAGAGGCATGCAGCGGGAGGTGACGCCAAGCTGCTCCTTCATGGCCAGCTCGCACTCCAGGCTGCCGCACCACATGGTCTTGGCAAAGCCGCCTTCGGTTTCCATGAACTGTTTGACCTCTTCCATGGTGTGACAGACGCGGGTGTGGTCGTCCAGATTCTTTTTGGCACGGTTGTAAAGACCCTCGTGCACCTCGTCCAGCAGCTTTGCAACGGTGTTTTCCAGCTCGGCCAGAGGTACGAATACCTTCTCACCGCTGTCGCGGCGGCAGATGCAGCACTGTCCCTTTTCCATGTCCTTGGGACCGATCTCAACACGCAGGGGAACGCCCTTCATCTCGTACTCGGCAGCCTTCCAGCCCATGGACTGGTCGCTGGAGTCCATCTTTGCTCTCAGACCCATGGCCTGCAGCCTGCCAAGCAGCGCGCCGGCGGCGTCAAGAACGCCTTCCTTGTGCTGAGCCACGGGAATGACCATTGCCTGAATGGGAGCGATGCGGGGAGGCAGTACCAGACCCCGGTTGTCGCCGTGGGTCATGATGATGCCGCCTATCATACGGGTGGAAACGCCCCAGCTGGTCTGGTGGGGGTAGTGGGGCTGGTTGTCCTTGCCGGTGAAAGTAATATCAAAGGCACGGGAGAAGCCGTCGCCGAAATAGTGGCTGGTGCCGGACTGCAGAGCCTTGTGGTCGTGCATCATGCATTCCACGGTGTAGGTTTCCTCGGCGCCGTTGAACTTTTCCTTGTCGGTCTTGCGGCCCTTTACAACGGGCATGGCCAGCACGTTTTCAAGGAAATCGGCGTAGATACCCAGCATCTGCATGGTTTCCTGACGGGCCTCTTCCTCGGTGGCGTGCATGGTGTGGCCCTCCTGCCAGAGGAATTCCCTGTGGCGCAGGAAGGGACGGCTGGTCTTTTCCCAGCGCAGTACGCTGCACCACTGGTTGTACTTTTTGGGCAGGTCGCGGTGAGAGTGAATGATATTTTTAAAATGCTCACAGAACAGGGTTTCGGAAGTGGGACGGATGCAGTAACGCTCTTCCAGCTTGTCGTTGCCGCCGTAAGTTACCCAGGCGCACTCGGGAGCGAAGCCCTCTACGTGATCCTTTTCCTTCTGCAGCAGGCTTTCGGGAATGAGCATGGGCATGGCAACGTTTTCATGGCCGGTGGCCTTGAACCGGTTGTCCAGCTCGCGCTGAATGTTTTCCCAGATGGCATAGCCGTAGGGGCGGTAAATGAACATGCCCTTGATGGAGGAGTAATCGATAAGCTCCGCCTTCATGCAAATGTCAGTGTACCACTTGGCAAAATCCTCGTCCATGGAGGTTATCTGTTCTACAAGTTTCTTATCCTGAGCCATATTTAAGCTCCCCTTTACATTAAATAAAACTTCACCAATTTTATTAAAATAACCCCCCGTTGTCAAGGGGGCTGAAATACCCGCGTCGGCATAGTATGTAAAAGAAATTGACCGGAGGGCTTTATATGGAATACAAAACAAACTATTTTTTCGGCGCTAACAGCGGCGCCGGCTTTTATCCACTGACGGATTATGTGGTGGATTTTGCAAATTTAAACCGGGTATATCTTCTTAAAGGCGGCGCGGGCTGCGGAAAATCCACTTTTATGAAAAAAGTCGCCGCCGCGGCGGAGGCGGCGGGGGAGAGGGTGGAATATTACCGCTGCAGCAGCGACCCGGATTCTCTGGACGCGATCAAGATTCCGGGCAGAAAAGCGGTCATAGCAGACGCTACCCCGCCACATGGCGGGGCAGCGGTGACATTATTCAGGAAAATACCCCGGGGAAGAGGTCGAAATAGAAGTGGGCGATAAAGGATTCGGACAGGCTTTCCGCAGAAAGAACCGCACCGGCTTCCGACAGGGCGGGGAAGAAGAGAAACACAACCGCCAGCACAAGACCTGCGATAAACGCGCCGGAGAGAAGTCCCATCAGGGCGCCCAGGAATTTGTTGAGCTGCTTGAGCCCCGGCACCTTGAACACCGTGCCGTCCAGCAGGCGTATGAGCGCGCGCACGACAAAGTAAATGATAATGAAGCACACCAGAAATACGATAATTTCCGTCAGCTTCATGGACAGGGTCTCCGCCGCGGCGTTTATAAGCTCGCTGCCGCCCTGGCTTACCTGCTCAAGGATGCCTTCTCCCAGCTTGCCCTCAATGCCTTCGGGCAGATTCACAGACTGCATGAAGCTGTCCAGCTGTTCGGAAAGAATATCGCTGCCGGTGTCCACCCGCTCAGTCACAAACTGCTGCACCTTCGGCAAAAACAGGGTGGCCGACAGGGCGGGGGAGAGCAGGTCTTTCAGCCACAGTGAGCCGAAAACCGCGCACAACAGGGCGATAAGCCCCGAGATGGTTCTTATAAAGCCCCGGCGCCAACCGTGAATTATTTTAAGTATTATTATCGCCGCGATTATTACGTCGGCTATGTATACCAAATGCATTGTGAAACCTCCATAGAGTACATTATATTATACCGCTGTGGAAAATCATTTTCAATGCCGCCGGGGAATAAAAATGTGTCGGTGATGTAAATGATTGAAAAATGCGCCATATACTGCCGCATCAGCAGGGAAGAGGAGGGGGCGGACGTATCCGCCAGTATAGAAAATCAAAAAAGCCTGCTTCTGGAGCTGGCGGATAAAAACCGCTGGCAGGTTTTTGACGTTTATACCGACGAAAATTTTTCCGGCGCCGACGGCAGACGCCCGGAGTTCAACCGGATGCTGGCCGATGCCAAAGCCGGCCGCTTTACAATACTTCTATGCAAGAGCCAGTCCAGATTTTCCCGCGATATGGCACTTGCGGAGCTGTATCTGCACGAAAAATTCCCCGCCTGGGGTGTGCGGTTCATCGCCCCCGCCGACGGGGCGGACACAGCTCAGCGGGGCAACAAAAAATCCCGCCAGATAAACGCCTTGGTAAACCAGTGGTATCTGGAGGATTTATCGGAAAATATCCGCATGGTGCTGGATATGAAGCGCCGGGAGGGCAGCTACATTGCGGCCTTTGCCCTTTACGGCTACGAAAAGGGCGCCGAAAGGGGCACGGTTGTCGTTGACGAGAGCGCCGCGGCAGTGGTGCGCCTTATTTTCCGCCTTGTTTCGGGGGGCGTTTCCACCCGGGCAGCGGCGGCCTTTTTGAATTCCGCCTCCATACCTGCTCCGTCGCGGCACAAGGCGCTGAAAGGAGAAAAATATATAAACGGAGGCGGCAACGGAAGTGCCTGGAACGCCGCCACGGTCTGGCGTATCGTTACAAACGAAATGTATACCGGCGTGATGGTTCAGGGCAGGAAAACAAAGCTCAGCTACAAATCCCCGAAAATTGTATCCGTGCCGAAAGAGCGCTGGTTTCGGGTGGAAAACAATCACTCTGCCATTGTATCGCCGGAAACCTTTGCCGCCGCCGCTGCCGCTTTGCGCCGCCGCTGCCCCGGCACACGTGGTTGAAACGCGGTACGCCGCCGCAGTGGACAGCTACATAAATTTAGGTGCGTTTTACAACCGTACCGCCCTTGCGCCCCGCCGCCGGGATATAATCGATGCCTGTGACGCCTACCGGGCGGACTATCCCGGGGTATATCGCTGCCTGCGGGCGGCGCTGGCGGTGAAGGAACAGGGTAGGGCGACGGTGCTGACCGATGCAGCCCTTACAAAGCTTGAAAAACGGGCGGTAGGGGTCATATCCCGGGAGTTCGGCGGCAGGAGCCGGCGCAGCGGCAAAATGACAAAGCGTCTCCTTTCCGGCGTGACACCAAAGGGACGGCTGTGCTTCTATGACACGGTAAAGGCCAATTACTCCCGCATCTACGAACTGGACACCGCCTGGGGGCTGTCTGACGTTTTCCTCAAAAAGCTTCTTGCCGGCGCGCTGGCTTCCGGCTGGGACGTCATCGCCTGCCCCGACCCTCTGTCTCCGGAAAACCGGCTTGAACATCTGCTGGTGCCGGAGCTTTCGGCGGCATTTGTTACCAGTGGCCCCGAAAGCGCTTTTGAGGGCGCGGCCTATCGCCGCCTGCGTCTGGACGGAGCGATCGAAAAGGAACACCTTGCCGCCAACCGCCAGAGACTGCGCTTTATGCAGAAAACCGCCCGGGCAATTACAGGGGAGGCGGTGGCCATGCTGGCCGGAATCAAGGAAAAACACGATGTTTTGGAGGCGATTTACAACCCGCACGTGGATTTTGACGGCATTTCGGCCCTTGCGGAGGATACTGCCGCGGAAATTTTGAACCTGTAATGCTATATATTATAATATGTATATATAAGGACATCCCCTCTCTGTTGTGCGCAGGGAGGGGAAATTTGTCTATATGTAGGAAGTGCCAAAAATACACAGAAAAATTTTAAAAAAGTGCCAAAAAATCATTGACATAGCGTTTTATATGTTGTATTATATCGGAGCGTGTGTATGGGCGAACTATGCCCGGAGGCACACAAACTGCGATGATGCGGGAGATTGCGGGCCCTGCCCGGTAACTTTCGCGGAGTATGTCCGAACAAGATTCGGGCGGCTGAGGTAACGCTGCTCCGGCAAATGCCGCGGGCGGATAGACCGGCCAAATCCAAGGCGCCGCGCTTTTGCGGACAACCTTGTTTGCCGGTTTTGTTTCCGGTCCATTCGCGACACGCACGGCATAGCGGATAGCAAAACCTCACCGTACGAACGCCAAACCGTACGAAAAAAGGAGTAAAAACAAAATGGCTAACGAAATGATTCGCATCAGACTGAAAGCTTACGATCATCAGGTCCTGGATCAGGCCGCCGAGAAGATCGTGGAAACCGCCAAGAGAAACGGCTCTGAAGTTTCCGGCCCCATTCCCCTGCCCACCAAGACCGAGATCGTCACCATCCTGCGCGCTGTCCATAAGTACAAAGACAGCCGTGAGCAGTTCGAGCGCCGCACTCACAAGCGCCTTATCGACGTGCTCAAGCCCAACCCCAAGACCATCGAAGCCCTGATGAGCCTGGAGCTCCCTGCCGGCGTCGATATCGAAATCAAGCTGTAACCCCCGTACGCGAGGCGTACATTATATAAATAAGCGTCCAACGCTCTGTCCGCCGGCTTGCGAGGCGGATGGGTCAAGTTGGGACAACGGTCCGGAAACTGCCGGCACTGCCGTCAAGTCCGGCGTCTCAACCAATAACCTGCGCGCCCAATACCTTTTGAAGGCAAGGCGAATACAAGGAGGAAAATTTTTCAATGAAAAAAGCTATCATCGGCAAGAAGGTCGGGATGACCCAGATCTTCGACGAAAATGGCAAGGTCATTCCCGTAACTGTTATCGAGGCTGGCCCCTGCACGATAGTCCAGATGAAGACTGTCGAGAAGGACGGCTACTCCGCTATCCAGCTGGGTTTTGAAGACGTTGCCGAAAAGAAACTCAGCAAGCCTGAGCTGGGCCACTTCAAGAAGGCTGAAGTTGCTCCCAAGAGACACCTTAAAGAGTTCCGTCTGGAAGACGTTACCGGCATGGAAGTCGGCCAGGAGATCAAGGCTGACGTTTTCGCCGCCGGCGATAAGATCGACGTCACCGGCATCACCAAAGGTAAGGGCTACGCCGGCGTTATCAAAAGATTCAACGCCAGCCGCATCAAGGAAACCCACGGCAGCGGCCCCGTTCACCGTCACGCCGGCTCCATGGGCTCCGGCACCGACCCCTCCCGCATCCTGCCCGGCAAGATGCAGGCCGGTCACCTGGGCGTAGAGCAGGTCACCATCCAGAACCTGGATGTTGTCAAGGTTGATCCCGAACTGAACATGATCGCTGTTCGCGGCGCCATCCCCGGCCCCAAGGGCGGCATCGTATATCTGAAGAACACCGTTAAGAACAACAAGGTCTCCAGCGGCGTTCAGGATATCAGCAAGAATCCCCAGAAGGCTTCCGGTCGTAACCCCCAGAAGGCTTCCGCAAGAATGTAAGGAAAGGAGAGTTTGTAAATGCCTACTGTTAAAGTTCTCAACATGCAGGGCGCCGAAGTCGGCGAGGTTCAGCTCTCCGATGCCATTTTCGGCGTTGAGCCCAACATCTCTGTTATGCATGACAGCGTAAAGTGCCACCTGGCCAACTGCCGCCAGGGCACCCAGAGCGCTCTGACCCGCGCTGAGGTCAGCGGCGGCGGCAAGAAGCCCTACCGCCAGAAGGGCACCGGCCAGGCCCGCCAGGGCAGCACCCGTGCTGTTCAGTGGACCCACGGCGGCGTCGCTTTCGCTCCCAAGCCCCGTGATTACAGCTACTCCATCAACAAGAAGATGCGCCGCCTGGCTCTGAAGAGTGCTCTCTCCGCCAAGGCTGCCGAGGGTGAGATCGTAGTTATCGACGAGATCAAGATGGACGACATCAAGACCAAGACCTTCAAGAACTTCCTCACCGCCGTTGGCGTTGAGAAGAAGGCCCTGGTAGTTATGCCCGAAGTCAACGAGAACGTCATCAAGTCCGCCAGAAACATTCCCGGCGTTGCCACCACCCCCGCCACCATCATCAGCGTGTACGATGTTCTCAACACCGGCAAGCTGGTCCTGGATAAGGCTGCCCTTGCTACCATCGAGGAGGTGTTCGCGTAATGAAAAGCAATTATGACATCATCCGCCGCCCCATCATCACCGAGCAGTCCATGGCGGAAAGCGAAATGAAGAAGTACGCCTTCGAGGTGGAGAAGTCCGCCAACAAGATCCAGATCAAAAAGGCTGTTGAAGAAGCCTTCGGCGTTAAGGTCGAAAAGGTCACCACCCTGAACATGCAGGGTAAGGTAAAGCGCACCGGCGCTTACCCCAAGGGCCGCCGTCCTTCCTGGAAGAAGGCCGTTGTCAAGCTGACCGCTGACTCGAAGAACATTGAGTTCTTTGAGGGAATGGTATAAGGAGTGTGAAACCGGATGTCTATCAAGACTTTTAAGCCTACCACCCCGTCCCGCAGACACATGAGCGTCTCCGGCTTCGACGGCGTAGATAAGAAGGCAAAGCCTGAAAGAAGCCTCGTTGAGGTTCTTAAAAAGCATGCCGGCCGCAACAGCTACGGCCGCATCACTGTCCGCCATCATGGTGGCGGCGCCAAGCGCAAGTACCGCATCATCGACTTCAAGCGCGACAAGCTGGATGTAGCCGGCACCGTCCTGCGCCTGGAGTATGACCCCAACCGCAGCGCTTACATCGCTCTGGTTGAGTACGCCGACGGCGAGCGCCGCTACATGCTGGCCCCCGTTGGTCTGGAAGCCGGCATGGAAGTTATCTCTTCCGCCGATGCCGACATCAAGCCCGGCAACTGCCTGCCCCTGGCCAACATTCCCGTTGGTACCGTTATCCACAACATCGAGCTGTACCCCGGCAAGGGCGCTCAGCTCGTAAGAGCCGCCGGTGTTGCCGCCCAGCTGATGGCTAAAGAGGGCGCCATGGCCACCGTCCGTCTCCCCAGCGGCGAATACCGCTACATCCGCCTCAACTGCAAGGCTACCATCGGTCAGGTTGGCAACGTTGACCACGCCAACATCCAGATCGGTAAGGCCGGCCGTAAGCGCCACATGGGCATTCGTCCCACCGTCCGCGGCAGCGTCATGAACCCCTGTGACCATCCCCACGGCGGCGGCGAAGGCAAGAGCCCTGTC
>JAFSIK010000054.1 GCA_017439805.1 Oscillospiraceae bacterium | reverse complement strand
TCTGTTGTTACATGTCCATTTTTGCCCATTTTTGTAATGGTTGCAGGACTTACACCCGCCATTGTACTGAGATCTTTTTTCTTCATATCCTTATCGATGAGCAATTTCCAAAGCTTCTTATAACTTACCGCCATAATGCTTTCCTCCCGATATGTAAAAATGCTCTGCCGCCTGGCAGAGCATCCATACATTCTTTCATGCCGCCAAGGCTCGACAACACTCGACAGCGTTGTCTATAATGATACCACCATCTTGGCGAAAAAGCAACTGCATAATATGGTTGCAGCAAAAATCGTGTGATTTTATCATTTTCTAATGCAGAGAAAAGGATAGCATTTTACGATTAGAGCTTCGCCTGCTTCGGATTTTCGTCCCTCCCTTAAAGCGGCTATTCTTTGATACAGCATTCCAATTTTTATCCGTCCTCACCGCAGAAAAACGTTGACTTCCTGGCTAACCTAAGTTACCATACCACCAACCTGGAAACTCCCCAGAAACGGCGAACGCCCTGCTGCATTTCACTCTTGCAGCAGGGCGGTTTTCATACCACAGGAATACTACAGACACACTGGAACAAGTGGATACACCGGACACGACAGGTCTTAAAAAGTTCCGAAAAATACATGATAGTGCTAAAAAGCACTACATATTACACGATGATACATTAAAAATCCGCTTTGGGAACAGGAAACCGCGGGGCCGAATCATGTCGCTACGGTCAAATTGCGGCTTTGTGTTATTCTGGCGATGTTTTATAGAAAATTTGAACATAATGCAGCACAAAAAAATAAAGAGCCACAAAGTGGCTCTTTATTTTAGACATAACTTATTTCTCTTTGATTCTGCCGACGTTGGGCAGACCCTTGAACATACGGGTCAGGGGGAATTCGATATTGAAGATGTTAAGAGCGTTGCCGCCAAGGATCAGGTTCATGTCGTCCTGAGAAATGTCAAGACGCTCGATCTGCTTCAGGCTCCAGCCCATAACATCGCACTGGTGACGGATGATGCCCTGGTTGTGAACCTGCATGCCGAAAGACTGGGGATACTGGCCGATGCGGGTCTGAGTGGGGATACTTGCGCCCCAGTCGGTGCCCCAAACCAGCTTCTCGGGGCCAACGTTGGGATATCTGAGGGCTTCGTAGTACAGGTCGGTCCAGTACAGGCCGGTTTCCAGATATACATTGTTGAAGTTGGAGGTAACAACCAGACACTGTTTGAAAACGTCGGTGTTGTAGCCGCCCTGCATGCCGCCATGGCTGAATACGATGTTAACATCGGGATATTCTGCGGCCAGGTCCATGATCCAGTAAGGATGCCAGTTTTCGGGCCAGCGGGAGTGGGTGATGGGATAGCCGCCGGGGCCGCCGGTGTGCATGGTTACGGGAACCTTGTACTTTCTGGCCAGATCCATTACCAGACGCAGTTCGTCCATACGTTCGGACATGGAGTAGGAATGGCGCAGGGCGTTAACGGCGCTTTCGGGGATGGCGGGGGCGCCTTCGCCAATGGCGCAGAACTTGCCGGTTGCAAGCAGAGCGTCCAGCTCTTCGATGGCGTCCTTCATATCCCATTCTTTTTCACCGGCCAGAATGGCGTCCATAGTGGTCTTGGCAAAGGCCATGGCGCGGAACTTGTCGGGGTACTTCTCAACCAGCTCAAGGTTGAGGTCATTGTTCATGCCGAAGGCGCACTGCAGGATGCACATGTCAACGCCGTAGCAGTCCATATCGTAAAGCAGGCGGGGGGAGTTGTCAAAAGTGGTGATTGCAGCCATCTGGCTTTCCAGATCGATATAGTCAAAATCACCCTTCTTACCGGTTTCTTTTTTCTTGTCCTTCAGGTGACTGCCGGCAGCGTGACGCTGGGAATGTACGTGAGTATCAATAACAAAACGGCCGAGTTTTCTCATGATTTTACCTCCTACATTATATATAAATACTTATTTGTTTAGTCCAGAGGAATACCCAGATCTATAACCTTAAGATCGGGGGATACCTTAACAGGAGCGGCTACTTTTGCAATAATTTCTTCCACGGTATAGTCGGGGAAGCGTTCAATGAGGGTGAAGCCCTCGGTGGGATTTACGGTGAAAACACCCAGTTCGGTGTAGACCATAGTGACCCTGCCGGCCGCGGTGAGGGGGTAGGTGCAGGTTTCAACCATCTTGGGAGTGCCGTCTTTGGCGGTGCTTTCCATGGCAACAAGAACCTGGGGGCAGCCGGCACAAAGGTCCATGGCGCCGCCAATACCGGAAGCGGGTTTGCCGGGGGTCTTCCAGTTGGCGATGTTTGCGTGGGAGTCAACCTGCAGCGCGCCCAGAACGGTCTTGCTTACATGACCGCCGCGGATCATGGCGAAAGAAGCGGAGGTGCTCATGAAAGCGCCCTGGGGCAGTTCACATACGTAGGAATTGGAGGCGTCCAGCATTTCGTAAACGCCTTTTTCTGCGGGAGCATAGGTGCCGAAGCATACAACACCGGGCTCGTTCTGGAAAAATACTTTCTTGGACTTATCAATGAGAGGGGGGACGGAGTAGGGGATGCCGTGACCGAAGTTTACAAATTCGCCGTCTTTAATATCCTGGGCGACTTTAAGGGCGATACGTTCTCTGTTGCTGATCATAACAGGTAATCCTCCTCCTTAGCCAAAACTATTGCATCAATGAAGGGGGCGGGGATAGTGACCATGCTGGGGTCGATTTCGCCGGGCTTTACGATCTTGCGGACCTCAGCTACGGTATATTTGGCGGCGGTAGCCATATCAACGTTGAAGTTGCGTGCTACACCGGTGGTGTAGATATTGCCGTTTTCGTCAGCCACGCTGCCATAGATGAGAGCCACATCAGCCTTCAGAGGCTTTTCAAGGATGTAGTCCACGCCGTCGACGTTGATTACGGGTTTGCCCTCGGCAATGGGGGTGCCAACGCCGGTGGGAGTAAGGAAACCGCCGATGCCTGCGCCGCCGATGCGGATACGCTCGGCAAAAGTGCCCATGGGCTGCATTTCCAGTTCAAGTTCGCCATCGGCAATCTTTTTCATAGCCACGTGGTTATGGCCAATGAAAGCACAGGTGACTTTTTTGACCATGCCGGTGGCGATCAGTTCGTTGCCGTAAGCGTGAGGCATTTTGAACTCACTGGCTGCGTCATTGGAAATGAGAGAGATGTTTTCCAGCTTTCCACCGCGGCGGGTCAGTTCTTTGACGAGCCCGAAGGGACAGCCGGCCAGGAAGAAGCCGCCGATCATGACCGTCATACCGGACTGGATGTGGTCAATGGCTTCCTCAAATGTGGTGATTTTTCCCATTATAGGTCTGACCTCCAATCGAAAAATTAATTTATTGCCTTGCGCCGTTCCCATTGCACGGAGAACGGCGGTGATAACGTTTTTATCTGCCTACGTTGGGCAGACCCTTGAACATGCGGGTAAGGGGATATTCAATCTTGAAGATGTTAAGGGCGTTGCCGCCAAGAATCAGGTTCATGTCATCCTGGGAGATATCCAGACGCTCGATCTGTCTGAGACTCCAGCCCATAATGTCGCACTGATGCTTGATGATGCCCTGGTTGTGTACCTGCATGGCGAAGGTCTGGGGATTCTGTCCGATACGGGTCTGGACGGGAAGGCTTGCGCCCCAGTCGGTGCCCCATACCAGCTTCTCGGGGCCAACGTTGGGATATCTGAGAGCTCTGTAATAAAGGTCGGTCCAGTACAGGCCGGTTTCCAGATATACATTATTAAAATTGGACGCTACGTTCAGGCACTGCTCAACCAGATCGGTGATGTAGCCGCCCTGCATGCCGCCGTGGCTGAATACGATGGTAACATCGGGATACTCGGCAGCCAGATCCATGATCCAGTAGGGATGCCAGTCCTCGGGCCAGCGGGAGTGGGTTATGGGATAACCGCCGCCGGTACCGGTGTGCATGGTTACGGGAACCTTGTGTTTTCTTGCCAGATCCATTACCAGGCGAAGTTCGTCCATACGGTGGGACATGTTGTAGGAATAGCGGCGAAGGTTTGCGGCAGTCTCGGGAATGGCGGGGGCGCCTTCACCGATGGCACAGAACATTCCGGTGGACAGCAGGCCGTCAAGCTCTTCAATGGCGTCCTTCATATCCCATTCCTTTTCCCCGGCCACGATGGCGTCCATAGTAGTCTTGGCAAAGGCCATGGCGCGGAACTTATCTGGATATCTTTTGACCAGATCGACGTTAATGTCGTTGTTCATGCCGAAGGCGCTCTGGAGGATGCACATGTCAACGCCGTAGCGATCCATATCGTAGAGCAGGCGGGGGGAGTTGTCATAGGTGGTGATGGTGGGAAGCTGGCTGTCAAGGTCGATATAGTCGAACTCGCCCTTTTTGCCGGTGGATTTCTGTTTTTCTTTCAGAGAGTGCCCGGCGGCGTGACGCTGAGCATGTACGTGGGTGTCGATAACAAAACGTCCTGCTTTATCCATAATTTAACCTCCTGTATGCTTTATGGTTAGGCGGCTCAGTCGAGGGGCACGCCGATGTCTATGATTTTAAGGTCGGGGGAGATCGCCACGGGAGCGTCCACCTTGGCCAGAATCTGATCAACGGAATAATCGGGGAAGCGTTCGATAAGGGTAAAACCGTCCTTGGGGTTTACGGTGAAAACACCCAGTTCGGTGTATACCATGGTGACTCTGCCAACGGCGGTAAGGGGATAGCTGCAGGTTTCCACCATTTTTGGGGCGCCGGTTTTTGTGGTGCTCTCCATGGTTACAAGTACCTGAGGGCATCCGGCGCAAAGATCCATGGCGCCGCCGATGGCGGTGGCGGGCATTCCGGGTGTTTTCCAGTTGGCAATATTGGCGTGGGAGTCAACCTGCAGCGCGCCCAGAACGGTTTTGCCGATGTGACCGCCGCGGATCATGGCGAAGGAAGTGGGGGTATCCATAAAAGCGCCGCGAGCAAGCTCGCATACATACCTGTTGGCGGCGTCCAGCATTTCGTAGTAGCCATTTTCCGCAGGGGTATGGGTGCCAAAGCAGACAACACCGGGCTCGTTCTGGAAGAATATTTTCTTGGATTTGTCAAAATAGGGGGGGATGGAGTAAGGTATGCCAAAACCGAAGTTTACAAATTCGCCGTCCTGGATGTCGAGGGCAACCTTGCGGGCGATACGTTCTCTGTTGCTGATCATAACTTGTAATCCTCCTCATTCGCCAGAACTATTGCGTCAATGAAGGGGGCGGGAATGGTGACCATACTGGGGTCAATCTCACCGGGCTTCACGATTTTCAGAACCTCCGCAACGGTGAATTTTCCGGCGGTGGCCATTGCGATGTTGAAGTTTCGGGCGGTGCCGGTTATGTAGACGTTGCCGTTTTCATCGGCCATGCTGCCGTAAACCAGCGACACATCGGCCTTCAGAGGTTTTTCAAGGATGTAATCCACGCCGTCGACGTTGATTATGGGCTTGCCCTCGGCAATGGGGGTGCCGACGCCGGTGGGAGTCAGAAAACCGCCGATGCCTGCGCCGCCGATGCGGATACGCTCGGCAAAGGTGCCCATAGGAAGCATCTCGGATTCCATCAGACCGTCGGCAACCCTTTTAAGAGCCACCTTATTATGGGTCATAACGGTGCAGATGCATTTTTTTATCATTCCGGTGTCAATGAGTGCGTTACCGTAAGCCTGGGGGTAACCCATCTCACTGGCCATATCGTTGGAAATAAGAGTCAGGTTTTCAAGTTTGCCTTTGCGGCGAGTAAGCTCTTTGACCAGTCCGAAGGGTGAACCGGACAGGAAAAAGCCGCCGAGCATGACAGTCATGCCGGATTGGATATGGTCAATGGCTTTCTCAAAGGTAGTAATTTTGCTCATGTTCTTTGCCGGACCTCCAGTTTTGTTAAAAAATGTTGCAATTTTAGCATAAACACGATTAGTCTAAACAAGATTATAATATCGCTATAATCTGTTGTCAATACGAGAAGCGGGCGAATTACGATTATTTGGCGTTTTGTACGGAAATCCATACTGTTTTTTAACGAAAAAACTTGCAAATACTGTCGATTTACAATTATAATTGCAATAAAGGAAGAACTTTTGCGCAATAATGCAAAGAAGGTGAAAATATGCTCCTGGGAAGAGAACGTGAACTGAGCTTTATTGAAAAAGAATACGCGGCATCTGAAAGCTTTGTAATCCTTTACGGACGCCGCGGCATGGGAAAAACGTCTATAATAATTGAGTTTCTGAAAGACAAGAGATTTTTGTATTTTTCGGCCACCAAAGAAATTTCCAAACTGCACAAGGAACGTTTCAAGCACTGCCTTGACAGATTCATTGGCCGACACACCAAAACCCCCGCGGAGTGGGAGGATATGTTCCGGGCTTTTGCCCAGACGAACAGCGGAAAAAAGAAAGTGTTGGTTCTGGACGATATCCAGTATATAAGTGTTAAATCCTCTGAATTTTTTGAGATTTTGTTTGATTGCTGGGAGCGGTATTTGAAGCCGGCAAACGTTATGGTTCTGCTCAGCGGCAACTTTACTTCCGTAACCGCCTATGACGGTTCCGGCCGTGCGACCGGCAACGAAACCCTGCAGGTGCCGGATTTTGTAAAAACGATGAAGATCCGCCAGATGCGCTTCAATCAGGTTCACGGATGTTTCCCGGAGCTGACTTTTACCGAGCTGCTTGAAAGATTTTTGGTGGCCGGCGGTGAGCCGAAGTACTTTAAATATTTTTACAACAAAACACCTCTGATGGAGAATATCTCCAGATATGTGCTTGACCGGGATGCTCCTCTTTATGACGAACCTCTGGCAATTCTTGAAAGAGAAGTCCGGGAACCTGCCCATTACTTCTCCATTTTGAAGGTTTTGTCCAAAACCCAGCAGAAACTCCACGATATATACAGCACCCTTGGCGAACGGGCCAACACTCTCAGTCCCTATATAAGCTCTATGATTGACCTCAATCACGTGGTCAAGCGCCTGCCGCCGACGGAGCCCAATCCGGAAAAAAGCCGACGGGGTAACTACTATATATATTCAATTTTCATCTCGTTCTGGTTTAACTTCATATACCCTCATCTTGATGAACTGGAAATCGGCCGAAAAGAAGAGGCCATAATGCATATAAACAGCGCCCTTGGCAGCGGAGACCATATGTGGAACCTGTCCTACCGCGTTGCCCGCGACATTTTCCTGTGGCTTTGCGAAACGAAACAGTTTGATTTCGACCCGGGCATACGCGAAAAAACCGGCGCTCTGCGCGACAAGGACAAAATATCCCTGCCCCTTGTTTCTATGGAAGAAGGAACGGAACGGGCTTTCTGCGCACTGTGTAAATACAACCACTGTGACCCGCTGGGGCTGCCCATGCTTCAGGAGCTGGTGGAAAGATGCGCGGTCAACAAGGATGTGCGCGACAGAGACATTATCTACGGACTGTTTTCCAAAACCGGCTTTGACAGCGCCCTCGTTGCACAGGCGGAAAATATGGGCAATGTACTGCTTGTGAACGAGCTGGATATAGTCGTTGCACCCAGAGAAGGCTAAAGAATAACAATTAAATATAAAATGCCGACTTGCACATATTCAAGTCGGCATTTTTGTGCATTTTTTCAGAGCGACCAAAAGCAAATTGTATTGACACCAAATATAGCAGATGCTAAAATTGAGGCATAAATTAGATATTTTAGATTATATTATGCGCCTGCCAAAAATGCCGAAACCCACACTCGCGCTGAGGCATTATGTGCGCAAAATTAACAAATGTAAATCGCGGCCCTGCAGAATTTTAAGATTTTGTTACAGAAATGTTTTGCCGGGGCGGCAGATTTATTGTTTTTTAAAACATTAGGATTATATAATTCGACAATAATCGTGCACCATGAAACATTTTCTCGCGAAGAGAGGCAAAAAGGAGGCAGAGCATCTATGAAGTACCCCGCATTCATGAGGAAAATCAATCGTGCGCTGGCGAATGTTTCCGGAATCCTGCTGATAGTAATCAGTGTGCTTTCGGTGTTTGAAGCCATCATGCGAGGCGTTTTCAACCACCCTACAAAATGGTCTCTTGACCTTACCTGTTATCTGCTGTTATGGGCAATATTCCTGGGTACCGCCTATGCATATCAGGAAAAGGGCCATGTTGCGGTCGACCTTGTCCGTGACGCGGTTGAGAAGCGCTGGGGCAAAAAACCCCGCAGAGTTCTGTCTGTAATCGGTTATCTTATGGTACTTGCCACTGTTCTGGCGCTGTTCTATGCAGGCTACAAACTTATGGGAAGCGCCATGGCATACGGCAAACTCACTCAGGCCATGTTCCAGATTCCCATTGCATATCTTTATGCGGGAATAATAGTGGGAAGCTTGGTTACGGTTGTAACTTCTGTATTTATCATTATCGATCTTTGCAGCGGCGGAGATACTTATTTATAATTGCTAAACCCCGTTAATCATACGCCCTGCATAAAGGAGGATAAAATATGGGCACTACATTAGTTATTCTGATTGCCATACTGCTTATATCGCTGTTTCTTGGCACTCCCGTTTCCACGGCTCTCGGCATGACCGCCCTGGCGGCAATGCTTCTCTTTATAGATTTTGACAACGTTGTCAGATTCGGTTCCATCGCCCTTACCCAGGGCACCAGCACCAACCAGATGGTTGCGCCTCTGTTCATTTTGATGGCAGAGTTCCTGTCCCACGGCGGCGTTGCCCAGGACATTTACGACCTGCTCAGCCGCCTGCTGCGCAAGATCCGCGGCGGTCTGGCCATTGCAACCACCCTGGCATGCACCATTTTTGCCGCCCTCTGCGGCAGCTCCCCCGCAACTGCCGCTTCCATCGGCAGAATCTCCATTTCCCAGATGATCGACAGAGGCTACAAGCCCTCCTTCGCGGTTGGCACCGTTGCTGCCGGCGGCACTCTGGGCATCATGATCCCTCCAAGCCTTACCTTTGTTCTTTACGGTATCATTACCGAAACTTCCATCGCAAAGCTTTTGATGGCCGGCCTGCTTCCCGGCGTTATGCTCAGCCTGCTGTTCATTATCTCCATTGTTATCCGTTCCAACATTAACCCCAATCTGGTTGGCGAAATGACCAAGCAGCAGAAGGCCGCTCTGGAAGCCAGAAAAGCAGCAGAGGACACTTCCTTCGGCGATGCACGTGAACTGGCATCTTCCGTTACCGCTCAGGTTTCCAACCAGAGCATGAAGAAGCTGCTTCTTGCCGCCGTTCCCGCTCTCGTACTTATTGTTATCGTTCTTGGTGCCATGTACACCGGTATGGCAACTCCCACCGAGTCCGCCGGCGTAGGTGCTGTGGGTGCCATGATTATCGTATTCGCCCGCAGAAGAATTACCAAGAAAACCTTCGGTGAAACCATCCGCGCCTCCGTCAAGACCAGTGCCATGATCCTCTTCATGATCATCTTCGGCATGACCCTCAGCTATGTTATCAGCTACCTGGGCATCGCTCAGCAGCTGGCCACCTTCATCGTCGGCACCGGCATGAACCGCTGGATTGTAATGATAATGCTGTTTATCCTGTGGTTTATCATGGGCTGTCTTATGGACCCCGGCAGCATGGTTATTCTTACCATCCCCTTCATTTATCCTGCTCTGGTAGAGCTTGGCTTTGACCCCATCTGGATCGGTGTTGTATCCACTCTGTGCGTTGAAATCGGCATGATCACTCCTCCCGTAGGTCTGAACCTGTTCGTGCTTCGTTCCGTTGCCGACCAGGTGCCCATGACTCAGATTCTCAAGGGCGCCCTGCCTTACGTTCTTGTTCTGATAATTGGCCTGACCATCCTCTGCCTGTTCCCCCAGATTGCACTGTTCCTGCCCTCCCTTATGTAAATACTCCGGAAAAACAACCGGATATTTTAAAAAAGCATATTTTTATTAACTGAAGGAGCGAAGAAAATGACAAAGAAAATTGTAAGCATTCTCTTGATCGTATGCATGGCCCTTGCGTTCCTTACCGCTTGCGGCGGCACCACCACTACTCCTCCCGCAAATACTCCTCCCGCTGATTCCGGCACCTCTACTCCCGCCCCCGACGCCGGAAAAGACCCTGCTCCCGCTCCCGCTGACGAGAAGCAGTTTGTATTCAAATATGCCTTCGGCCAGCCCCTCGAGAGCACCGACGGTAAAGGTTACCAGTACCTGGCCAAGGTTCTTGAAGAAGAGAGCGGCGGCTCTGTTAAGATGGAACTCTATCCTGCCAGCTCCCTTATCTCCAACAACGAAGTTCTGGACGCTCTGATGGACGGCACCGCTGACATGTCCCATGCCACCGTTGCTTACCTGAGCCCCACCATTAAGGAACTGACCCCCCTGGAAATCCCCGGCATGTACCGCGGCGACCGTTACTTCGACTTTGCAGCTGCTCTGCATCAGCCCATAGATGAGATCTGCAACGCTTATGGCGTTAAGATCGTAGCTGTTCTCCCTGCCTGCGTTATGAACCTGGCCTCCACCGACGGTATTATGAAGTCCCCCGCCGATATGGCCGGCAAGAACATCCGCTGCGCCGGCAAGTGGATGGGTGAAGGCATCGGCAAGTGGGGCGGCAACGGCGTTACCATCACCCTGGCTGACGTTCCCACCGCTCTTGAAAGAAAGACCGTTGACGCTGTTTACGGCGGCTGCAACACCGTTATCTTCCCCTTCAAGCTGTACGAACTGGCTGACTACGTAAGCTTCACCTCCCTGCAGGAAAACCTGGGCTTCATCGCCATGAACCTGGATACCTGGAACGAGATGTCCGCCAACCAGCAGGCTGCCATGAACAGAGCTATTGCTAAGTGGGCTGTTTACACCGAGCAGCTGCAGCTGGACGACGTTAAGGCTTTCGAGGCTGCCCTGGAAGCCAACGGCAACACCGTATACTACCTGACCGACGAAGAGAACCAGGTTCTCATCGACAAGTCTCTGGAACTCCTGCCCCAGGCCATCGAGGTCGCCGGCGAGAAGGGCCAGCAGCTTGCTGACATCTGCGCCGAGATCCGCGCCGGCTATGACGTTGAGTATCAGCCCGGTGTTATTCCCGAAGGCTATAATTTCGCTGATTAATTTCGAGCAACTTTTTTCAGAAGGTTCTCTCCTAAAAGAACACCCCGGATCAAATCCGGGGTGTTCTTTTTTTTTATTAACTTTTCGGTTTGATTTTTGAGATAACCGCCTTTGTCATTATGATTGTAAGTATAAAACCGCCCAGGTCTGCGATGGGCATCGAAAACAGTGCGGCTTCTATACCGAACAGGGCGGGGAGAATGAAAATAAACGGTATGTGCAGGAGAATCTCCCTAATGAAGGTCATCAGCATAGACAGGAAGGATTTTCCCAGACCCTGCATGAAAAGGCTGCATCCTTTGTGTATGCAGTAAAGGATCATAGTACTCAGGTGTATGCGTATTGTCATAACGGCAAATTCGTTGTAAAGGTCGTTTCCGCTTCCGAAAATACTGATTATTTTTATAGGGAAAGCCTCTACAAGAACAGTTGCCACAATGCCGATGACTATTTCGATAAGCATCAGCTTCCTGTACGCTTCCTGTACGCGGTCCAGCTTGCCGGCGCCGTAATTGAAACCGGTGACCGGCTGAGCGCCCACGCCCAGACCAAGCGCGATGGCCGTGATGATGGAAAAGACCTTGGAAACAACTCCGACAACCGCCAGAGGAATGTCCTCACCGAAGCGGGAAAGGGCTCCGTAATGGACCATAACGTTGTTCATGGCGAACATTACAAGCACAAGGGATATCTGTGAGAAAAAGCCGCTTGAACCCAGGGAGGCAATTTTGCCGATCAGCTTGAAGTCCGGCCTGAAGCTTTCTTTGGTGAGTTTAAAGGTCTTGGTATTGAAAAGATACCACACGGTCATTGCGGTGGTGGTAATCTGGCCGATTACCGTTGCCACTGCGGCGCCCATCATACCCCAATGCAAAATAAAGATCGCAACGGCATCAAGGATGATGTTTACAACGCAGCCCACAAAAACGATGCAAAGATTGAATCGGGGGCTGCCGTCAACCCGGACGATGTTTCCCAGACATATGGTGAACATATTGAAGGGAGTGCCGATCATCAGAAACTTGTAATACTCTCTTGCGTATCCGATGTTGGCTGTGGTTGCGCCAAAGGCCTTCAGTATCGGCTCCATAAAGATCAGGAAGACGGCGGTAAGAATAATGGAGGATACAATGATGGCTGAAATGGTGTTTGCAACCGACCGTCTTACGGTCTCCTCGTCTCCACGGCCCTGGGTGACGCTGAAAAATGCTGAGCATCCGTTTCCTATAAGCAGCGACACCGCAAGGGCGATAACGGTCACCGGGTAAACAACGTTGGTAGCGCCGTTGCCCAGATATCCAAGGCCGTGGCCTATGAATATCTGGTCAACGATGTTATAGATGGAAGTCAGAAGGAATGACAATATGCACGGAACAGCAAATTTTATTATGAGTTTGCCAATAGGGGCCTCACCCAGAATATTAGCTTTTTGTTTCATTGCATATGCCCTCAAAAACGTTGTCAGTCAAGAGGGGGGACGGGGGGAATAACGCCCATGGCGTCTATTTTTTCATCGGTAAGCTTGAATTTTTCGGATATATGTATATCCTCGGTTGAACGCCAGGAATAATGGCATTTTTCGCAAAGATATACTTCCCAAGCGTTGTCCACGGGCGCGGTAACCATAATGCGGACATTTTCGCTGTCACATCTGGGACAGGTCATTTTATTTACCTCCTTTGTTCCAAAGCTCTTTGAGCCTGTCTTCCCAGTATCCGGTCTTTGCCGGGGGCATCAGCAGTTCAACGTCTCTGGGATTGGGTTCGGGAGCCACGGGCGTAGTGGCGTCGATTATCAGCTTTGAATGCATACCCGCCGGCACGGAAGAAGGATCCAGAGGCATACCGGGACAGTTTTCAATGATTGAAACGTCCTTGTCCGGCTTCACGCGGGTGGTTATTGCCCACATTACCTGCTCAAGGTTGAATGGGTCAACAAATTCGTCAACCACTATGACCACCTTGGAATAGGGCATACCGTGGGGAGTGGAAAGCAGTCTGAAAGCCACGCTCTTGCCGTAACCTCCGAAGCGGCACTTGGTTGAAATGATAACACCTATGCCGTGAGTATACATAGCGTTGACGGCCACCACCTCGGGGAAGTCCCGCTTGAGCTGCTTGTACAGGGGGACGGAAGTGTTCAGCGCCATCAGATAATCTATCTCCGTCCAGGGGATGCCCAGATAAAGATTTTCGAAAATGGGGTCGGTGCGGTGAGTTATGCGCTCAATTTTCACAACGCACTGCTTTCTGCTGCCGGAGTAGGAACCGGGGAATTCGCCGAAGGGACCCTCGACCTCACGGACTCTGGGTTCAATGTAGCCTTCAAGGACGATTTCGGAGCCCGCGGGAACGTAAAGGTGCTCGTACAGGTCGGACTGAACAATTTCAAGAGGCTCGCCGTTTTGCAGTGCGCCAACAAATTCGTACTCGTTCTGCTCGTAACCGATGGGAGTGGAGGCCATAAAGGTTACCAGAGGATTGTTGCCCAGAGTAATGGCAATGGGCAGAGGCTTGTTCTGGCGCTCGGCCTGCTCAAGATGGACGGCAATATCGTGGAATGCCAGAGCCTGAATGCCAACACGGTCCTTGTCCTTTACCTGAATACGGTAGGTGCCAACATTCATCTTGTCAAAATTACCGGGATCGTTGTGATCGGCGGTGACCACGGCAGCCTTGGAAATGAAAAATCCGGCGTCCTGGTCATTGATGCGGTAAAGGGAAAGTACATCGAAAAGGTTAATGTTCTCGGTGATAACGTTCTCCTTGCAGGGAGCCTGATCGCGGCTTACAACCTTGGGGGGAACGGGGAACATGTCCCAGCGGCGGTTGAGTTCGGCGAACTGGTCCTTTACCGGCGTATCCTTGGGTAAACCCAGCATCAGCGCGTGGTTTTCCCATGAGCCGTGTACATTGGTGACGACCTTGGTGTTATAGCCGCGTACCTTTTCGAAAAGCACGGCCGGGCCGTTTTTGAAATTTGCGGCAGCTCTTCCGGCGGACGCAATATCCGGCTCGGGCATGACTTCTTCCTTTACCCGCACAAGCTGTCCTTCCTGCTCCAAAAGCGCGAGAAAACTTCGTAAATCCTTAGAAATTACACTCATAGATGTCCTCCGAATATTTGTTGAAAAATATGTCAGTTGCTTTACTTTGCGGTTATTATAATCATAATTATATACTTTTCTAATAGCGCAGCCAACTGACGAAACAAACAAAATAACAGTATATTTTTGTGCATACTGTATTGTGAAAATCTTTGCCGTATTGTGATTGATACATTTTATATAAAAATGTATTGCAAATTGCGGAAACGCTGTTATTTGAACGGCGACGCAAGAGCTTTCACATCTTTGACATGCTTATGCCTTTTCTGAAAATAAGCAGGCAGGCCATATCGGAGTTTGAAAAGAAGTATTTATCCTGCGGAGCACTTTTTTGCCCCGCAGGATAAATGAAAAATCGAAAAATGTGTCTGTTTCATTGACGGACGGCACAAAAGTAAATATAATAAAAGAGTTAAGCCCCGATTTATAAAATTCTGTTTTAAATACAAACAAAAGAGGAGCATTGCAATGGAGAAAAGAATTCAGGAAATCATGCAGCTGATCAAAGATAACGATATCAAGATGGTCGACTTTAAAATGGTGGACATCAACGGTCAGTTCCGCCATGTCACCATTCCCGCAAAAAACTTTTCCGAGGAAACCATGAAGAGCGGCATCGGCTTTGACGCTTCCAACTACGGTTACGCCGTTGTTGAAAAGAGCGACATGGTATTTATCCCCGATCCCGACACTGCCGTTATCGATCCTTTCTGCGATATTCCCACCCTGTCCATGACCGGCAACGCCATGATCATCGACCACCCCGAAAACCGTCCTCTTGCCCAGTATCCCACAAACATCGTTCTGGCCGCCGAGCAGTACCTGAAGGACAGCGGTATTGCCGATACAATGCTGATCCTGCCCGAGTTTGAATTCTATCTGTTCGACAACGTTGGCTGGGAAGTACAGCCCAACTCCATCGGCATGGGTATCGACGCCAGCCAGGCTCACTGGAATACCAACAGCGAGGGTCTGGGCGTTGTTATCCCCAAGCAGAAGGGTTACCATGTTGCCAAACCCTTTGACAACAGCTACGAATGCCGCAGCGAAATGTGCCTGCTTCTGGAGGAAGCCGGAATCAGTATCAAGTACCATCATCCCGAGGTAGGCGGCTCCGGCCAGTTCGAGATTGAGCCCCAGCTGGGTCAGATGTCCAAGATGGCCGACGCCACCATGATGATAAAGTATATCATCCACAACACCGCTCTGAAGTATGGCAAGAGCGCCACTTTCATGCCCAAGCCCGTTTACGGCGAGGCCGGCAGCGGTATGCACGTACATATGCTGCTGCTCAAGGACGGCGAGCCCGTATTCTCCGATGACAACGGCTACTCCCATCTGAGCGAAACTGCCCACTACTTTATGGGCGGTCTGCTCAAGCACATC
>JAFSIK010000053.1 GCA_017439805.1 Oscillospiraceae bacterium | reverse complement strand
GCGACGAAAACCGTATCATTGTCAGCTATGACCAGATACCCAAGCACCTGCGCGACGCGGCGGTTGCCATTGAGGACAAACGTTTCTACAGCCATCAGGGCGTTGACTGGTACCGCACCGTTGCGGCGGTATTCAATATGTTCCTTAGCATGGACGATACCTTCGGCGGTTCGACCATAACCCAACAGCTTATCAAAAACACCACAGGCGAGGACCAGGTAACGGTGAAGCGCAAGCTGGTGGAGATATTCCAGGCTCTTGAGCTTGAAAAGAAATACACCAAGAAACAGATACTGGAGTCCTATCTTAATACAATATACTTCGGTCAAAAATGCTACGGCGTGCAAACGGCGGCGAATATGTATTACGGCAAGGATGTGTCGGAGCTTTCCCTTGCGGAAAGCGCCGCCCTTATCGGCATTACAAACAACCCGTCACTTTATGACCCGTATATCAGCGACGCCTCCAGAGAGCGCAACAAGAGCCGTCAGGAGGATATCCTCTACGAAATGCTCAAGCAGGGCAAAATCACACAGGCGGAGTATGATGAAGCGGTAGACGAGGAACTTGTATTTACCAGAGGCAATGCTTCCGATACTACAAAGAAAAACACGGCATATTCCTGGTTTGTGGATGAGGTTATTCGCGACGTTACCGAGGATCTGATGGAAAAGTACGACCTTAACGAGCAGGGCGCACGTACCATGCTCTACACCGGCGGCTATTCCATCTATGCCACTATCGATATGGATATCCAGAACATTGTCGACGAGGTTTATGAGAACACCGAAAATATGCCCTATGCCGACTCCGACCTTGGCCAGACGCTCCAGTCCGCAATTGTTGTAACCGACCCCTACACCGGTCATGTTGTTGCAATGGCGGGCGGTATCGGTGAAAAAACCGAGAGCCTTAACTGGAACCGCGCCACCATGAGCAAACGCTCTCCCGGTTCCTCCATCAAACCTCTCACCGTTTACGGACCCGCTCTGGAGCTTGGTTATATAACCCCCTATTCCGTTCTGGATGACAGCCCCCTGTATTTTGATTACGCAGGCGGCAAGAATGGGTTCTACCCCAAAAATGACTTCGGCTATGTATACTCCGGTGCATGCACCATTATGTACGCCGTTCAGCGCTCCCTCAACACCGTTGCGGCCAAGGTGGTCGACGGCATAAGTCCTGAGCAGGCTTTCCGTTTCGGTTATGAAAACTTTGGCCTTGAGACACTGATTGCCGAACGTTTCAGTGATGACGGCAGAACAAAGTGGTCCGACGTGGACATTGCACCTATGGCTCTTGGCGCTCTTACCGACGGCGTCAGCGTCAAGGATATGGCGGCGGCCTACGGTGCTTTTGCAAATCAGGGTTATTTCAACGAGCCTATCACCTATACCCATATGACCACCGATGACGGCGAAATTATTCTCGAGAACGAGATAACCCCCTCCTATGCAGTAAGCGAGGTTACCGCCTATTATATGAACAACCTCCTTACAAACGCCGTCAGCATCGGCACCGGTACTCCCGGCCGATTCTCCGGAATGACCATCGCCGGCAAGACCGGTACTTCCGACAGCAATACCGACAGATGGTTCTGCGGATATACTCCTTATTATTCCGCCGCTGTTTGGGTTGGTTTTGACATTCCCGAGGAGGTCGTGGTATCCGGCAACAACCCCGCTGTCCTTATGTGGAAATACGTTATGGAGCGCGTTCACGAGGATCTGGAGTACGCTAAATTCACCACTCCCGATGATATCGTATCTTCCAATTACTGCATGGACTGCGGCAACGTGCCCAACGAATACTGCGAACTTGACGTTCGCGGCACCCGTGTGGCAACAGGCCTTTTCCATGTCAGCGATGTGCCAAGACAGGTATGTACCTGCCACGTTCCCGTCGATATATGTGACGAGAGTGAGCATGTGGCCGGAACGACCTGCATAAACACTCACCCCGCCGCTCTTCTGAGCATCGACAGAAGCCACTATCCCGAAATTCTGGAGCTTACCGATGATGAGTTCCTGGTTGAAAATTATCCCCAGTGCGAAATCGTCCATGCCGACGGAGGTCTTGTGGACCTTAACGGCAACGGAGTGCCCGATATTTTTGAGGGCTACGTGCCCGGGGATGACGATACCGGTACCACACCCGGCGAAAGCGGAAACAACCACAATGCCGGCAACCCCGGCGGAACAGGCGGGGGAGGCGGAGGCCTGAGCGGTTTCCTCAACGGCCTTTTCGGCAATTAAACATTAAAACCACGGTGTTATTTTGCACCGTGGTTTCTTTTGTTCACAAAAAATTCGTAAAAAGAATTATATAATTGGATTGACAAATTATTATATGATGATATACTGAAAAGCGGAAAGGAATGATAAAAATGGGCAAAAGTGTATATTCCGTTGTACTTCTTGATGAGGTGGTTTCAAAGATTGACAAGCTGGCGTATAAAACCGGTTCCAGCCGCTCAAATATAATCAATCAGATTCTTGCAGAGTATGTGTCCTACGTGACTCCGGAGGCTCAGCGCCGGCAAATTTATGCTGCCATTGATGCCGCCCTTGAAAACGACGAGAATTTCAAGAAAACCGGTCCTGCAGAAAGCGCTGTGGCCTATTTTTCCTCTCTGCCATATAAATACAACCCCTCTGTGCGCTACACGGTGGAGATATATGAGATAGGCGATTATATCCGCGGAGAGATACGGGCCGGTCTTCGCAGCCAGAGCAGCAGCCTGCTTTATAATTTTGCTGAATTTTTCTCCCGCTGGAGTGCTCTGGAGCAGGGGAGGAGTTCCCGCCACAAGTCTGCCTTTGCAAACGGACGATTCCTGCGGCCTTTCGTTTTTGAAAACACCGGCGAAAGCGAGGCTGTAGGCAAAAGCCTTGCCGAATATATACAAACCGTTGACCGCTCCATGAAAGAATACTTCCGTTATTTGGACAACACAAACGCGGCTTACCGCCGTATGGAATCCATTCTGAATGATTTTATAATGGCGGTAGAGAGCGAATCCTGGTTTTTGAAAGGGTGAAATAAATGAACGCTCAGAAATTTACTCAAAAAAGCCTTCAGGCCGTGCAGAGCGCCAACAATCTGGCGGCGGAGTACGGCAATTCCCAGATAGAGCAGGAGCACCTGCTGTGTGCTCTTACCGAGCAGCAGGACAGCCTTATTGCAGCCCTCCTGCAGAACATGAACGTAAATTCCCAGACATTCCTGTCCGAACTGCGCCTTATAATAAGCCGCTTGCCAAAGGTATCCGGCGGAAGTATTTATCTCTCCCGGGAAACCGATGCTGCCTTGAATGAGGCGGAAAAAACCGCGGCGTCCATGAAGGACGAATATGTTTCCGTGGAGCACATTTTTATCGGTATCCTGCGCAAGGCTTCCGCAAATGTGAAAAAGCTGATGAGCAAATACGGTATCGATGAAAACGGATTTTTGACAGCACTAAAATCAGTCCGGGGCAATGCACGTGTTACCTCTGACAGTCCGGAGGACACCTATGACGCGCTGAAAAAATACGGCAGCGACCTTGTGGAACTTGCACGTACCCAGAAACTTGACCCCGTAATCGGGCGTGACGGCGAAATAAGAAGCGTGGTTCGTATACTTTCCCGAAAGACCAAAAACAATCCCGTCCTAATCGGCGAGCCCGGGGTGGGCAAAACCGCCATTGCCGAGGGATTGGCACAGCGTATTCTCAAGGGCGACGTGCCGGAAAATCTCAAGGGAAAGACTATTTTCTCTCTTGATATGGGTGCGCTGGTAGCCGGCGCGAAATTCAGGGGCGAATTTGAAGAGCGCCTGAAAGCCGTACTTTCGGAGATTAAATCCTCCGAGGGACGAATCATCCTGTTTATCGACGAACTGCACACCATTGTGGGTGCCGGTAAAACCGACGGCGCTATGGATGCGGGCAACCTGCTCAAACCTATGCTTGCCCGGGGCGAACTTCACTGCATCGGCGCCACCACACTTGACGAATACCGCCAGTATATAGAAAAGGACGCCGCTCTTGAGCGCCGCTTCCAGCCCGTTATGGTTGGCGAACCCACCGTGGAGGATACCATATCCATTCTCCGCGGACTCAAGGAGCGATACGAGGTTTACCACGGCGTCAAAATCCACGACCAGGCGCTCATCGCTGCGGCGACCCTGTCAAACCGCTATATTTCAGACCGTTTTCTGCCCGACAAAGCCATAGACCTTGTGGACGAGGCCT
>JAFSIK010000052.1 GCA_017439805.1 Oscillospiraceae bacterium | reverse complement strand
GCTGATATGTACCCATGGCGGGGTCATAGGGCGGCTGCCAGCTGGTGAGCATATTAACGTTGGATTCCTGCCAGCCGTGGTCGGGAGTGCCCTGCTCCGGGTACCACCAGCCGTGCTGGCAGTTTACCACCCGTCGGTCAATACCGTCGGTAACGAGGGCTTTCTGGGTGATACGTCCACGGCTGTTTTCTATCCAGACCCAGTCGCCGTCCTTTATGCCAAGTTCCGCGGCGGTGTCGGGATGCAGCTCCACCCGGGGATAGGGACTCATTTTTCTCAGGCGGGGTACCTGGCGGCCTTCTGTAAGGAAGTAGCCGTGGCTGCGGCCGCCGGTAATGAGGATGAGAGGATACTCCTTTGCCATTTCGGGTTGGCTGACGGGAGTTTCGGGGTTTTCCCTGTACTGAGGCAGGGGGTCGTAGCCGTTTTCCTCCATGACGGTGGAGTAAAATTCCACCTTGCCCGTAGGGGTGTTCACCCGGCCGTCCTTTTCATAGTGACGGTACTCAATGGGAATCTGGATGTAATTAAGCTCACAGAGCTTGTCGTAATCCACACCCTCAAACTGGGGATGCCTTTCCCACATTTCCTTAAGACCGATGTCCATAAGCTCACGCTGGCTTGCGGCACCGTAGTCCCAGCCCATACGCTGACACAGCTCGGCGAAAAATTCCTCGTCGGCCTTGCACTCACCGATGCGGGTGAGCTTTTTCTGCACCATTGCAACGTGGCTGGCGTTGAAAGGCACGCCGTAGGCGGTTTCAATCTCCATCCAGGTGGCTGCGGGCAGAACAAGGTCGCAGAGCTCCGCCGTGGGGGTCATAAACAGGTCCATGCAGCAAAGGAAATCCACCTTGTCGTAAATCCGGCGGGTTTTGCTGCTGTCGGCAAAGCCAAGAAGACCGTTGTTGCCCAGCATCATAAGCGCGTGCAGGGTATAAGGCTCACCGGTGAGGATAGCATTGAAAACGGTGGGTATATGGGCGCTGGGGAAGCCGCTGGCCTTGCCCGCAAGCATGGGGAACTGGTCGTAACCCAGACGCAGCTTTGCGATTTCGGGCTTTACATTGCCAACCAGAGCGTCGCAGTCGGGCAGGAAATCCATGCCGGTTATCATGCCGCCGGGCACGTCGAAGCTGCCGGTAAGACCGGGCAGTATGCCGATGGCGCGGACGGAGTCGAAACAGTTGGGGTTATGCTCAATGGCGCAGCCCCATTCCAGAACACCGGGAGTATTTTCGGCAAACAGGCGGGCGGCGGCACGGAGGGTTTCCGCGGGTACCCAGCTTATTTCCTCTACCCTTTCGGCGCTGTACTGAGCGGCGCGTTCTTTGAGTTTATCAAAGCCGTAGGTCCATTTTTCAACGAACTCTTTGTCGTAAAGCTCTTCCTCGATGATGATGTTTATCATACCCAGAGCCACGGCGGCGTCAGTGCCGGGGCGCAGCTGCACCCACACGTCGGCCTTTTCGGCAAGCTCTGTGCGGCGGGGATCAACAACCACGATTTTAGTGCCCAGCTTCATGCAGTCACGGATGTGGAACTGCAGCTCGCCGTCGGCGCCGCTGACCACGGGATTGGAGCCCCAGACCAGAATACATCCGGGTTTTTTCTCGCCGTAATAATCGATTATAAGGGGATGGCCGTAGGTGGTGCCGGCAGCATCCAGACGGGGTTTATAGCACTGAGCGGTGCCGGGCTCGAACCAGTTGGGAGTACCCATGGCATTTGCAAAGCGTGCAACATTCTGGAAATGGTGGCGGCCGGTGCCCTGCACCACACCGATGGCCTGTACGCCGTATTTTTCAATGATGCCGCCCAGCTTTTCCTCAAGAATATCATAGGCCTCGTCCCAGGTTATGCGCTGCCACTTTCCTTCTCCCCGCTCCCCTGCCCGCTTCATGGGATAGGTGAGACGGTTGGGGTCGTAGAGCAGCTCCACACCAGCCAGCCCCTTGGGACACATTCTGCCTTTATTGAGAGGGCCGTTGGGATCGGGCTCGATTTTTATAACGCGGTCACCGTCCATGGTGACAAGGGCGCTGCAGCCGCCGTGACAGGCTCTGCAGCCGGTAATTATCTGCCTTATGGACATGGTGGTTCCTCCTAAACGGTTTTTTCTGTGGTATTATTTTAACATTTTCCCGCGCATAAGGCAATTGAAATTAAACATGGCGCGATGCGCTTTTAAAATAAAAACATTTGGCGGCGGCAAATTTTCGCACCTTATAATAGGCAAGTAAAATCCTGCGTCGTAAAAATATGAAATTTTCCGTCAGATTTTTTCTTTTGAGGTATTGACAATCGGCGTGGTAAGTGGTAGGATAATCAAGCGTCAAATGACGTGCCAATACATGTGCGCGAGTGGTGGAATTGGCAGACTCGCTAGATTCAGGTTCTAGTGTTCATTACGGACGTGCGGGTTCAAGTCCCGCCTCGCGCACCAAAAAAGAGACTGAAAACACTAAGTTTTCGGTCTCTTTTATTTTTTGTTGGTGCGCTGCGTTAGGAGTATTGCAGGTCAGGTCAACAAAAAGGTCAACAGATTTGCCGTAGCATTGATAACGGAAAGGACGATTATCAATGGCAGCAATCATCAGAAATGAAAAAGAGGGAAAACTTGTATCATTCAAGTTCAAGGCATGTCTTGGAAGAGATGAATGCGGCAAGCAGGTTTTTCGTTGTACCACATGGCGCGTACCGGAAGATATGAGCCCCTCAAAGGCGCAGAAGGCTGCAGAAAAGGCCGCTGCGCAGTGGGAAAAGGAAGTCCGGGACGAATACGAAAAGGACCTGAAAGACCCGGAGCGCATCAGACAGCGGGAAATAGAGCGTACCCATACAGAGTTTTCAAAGTTTGCTCTTGAAACTTGGTTTTCCCTCTGCGTCAATGACGGTCAGCACAAGCATACCACGGTTGACTTCTATCGCCATACAACAAACAGAGTAGCGGAATACTTCAAAGGCAGAACGCTGCAAAGCATTACTTCTATTGAAATCCAGAAGTTTCTGAACTTCCTGCGGACGGATTACCGGACAAAGCAAGGAAAGCCTGTGTCTGACAAGACGGTGCGCCACTCCTATTGTGTGCTTGTTCTGATATTTGGTTTTGCAGCTGAACAGGAATTGATTTTGAAGAATCCGATGGATAAAGTAGACTGCCCAAAGCTTGCCAAGAAAAAGGTAAATGCCTTTACGCAAGAACAAGCACAGTTATTTTTAAAGCAGCTTGATGATTGCTCGATGGACTTCCGCTGCATGATGTATCTTCTGATTACTGCCGGGCTCCGCCGGGGCGAACTATTGGGGCTGCAATGGCGGGATATTGACTTTAACGGGTTGACCATTGAGATTCAGCGCAATGTGACTTATTCCCCGGACAAGGGTATAGTAATTGATACGCCCAAAACAGAAAACAGTACGCGCATTGTGCCGCTGCTGCCCTATGTTGCCACTCTGCTAAAGGCATATAGGTCTGCAGCGCCGTCCAGTGGCGCGGACACCGCCCTTCTGTTTCCCGGTGATAAAGATGCTTTTACGCCTCGCGCACCCTCAGCGCTCACACAGCGGGTCAAGCGTTTTATGCGGCTGCATGGGTTGCCGGATATGTCGCCACACGACCTGCGTCACAGCTGTGCAACCTTACTTTTGAATAGCGGCGCAGACATAAAGAGCGTGCAGGAAATCTTAGGCCACACCAACGCAAGCACCACTCTGAACTTCTATGTCCGATCTGACTTGGAACGTATGAAAGCAGCAACGAACAAGTTGGGCGCAGCTTTTAAATTGTAATAACGTGAAAATAGCAAGAAGCGGGAAGGTTTAACTTCCCGCTTTGCTTTTTTATGAGATTGAGCGAAATATCACTTCTTGGAACGTCATTCCGTCGCCTTGGGTTTATGTCTGACAATATACATCTCATGTACTTCTTTCAGCATGTGCCGCATTTCGCTGCAAACTTCCTTTGGCGCTGTGATCTTCGCGCCGCCCGCCAGACCGAACACCCAAGCGAAAAACTGAGGGCTGACAGCTACGGAAACAGTTGTCTCAAAATGCTTATCATCCACACGGATGATGGGAATATCTTTGCCAAAACGGTCAATGACCACACCAATCAGATGGTTTTCGAATTGCATGGTTACCCGCCGCATTTCACCGCCGTACATCGCAAAGTTTGCTTTTGTGTATTCGGAAACGTCAAATTCATTCCGCGTCCTGCGCGGGTTTGACCAGGAGCTGCGGTGCCAGGGAGATTCGTAGAAAGTGATGCTTTTCATCTTATCAATGCGATAATGTTTGATTGTTTTGGTATCAGAATCCTCAGCAACCAGATAATAATTCTCATCGCTATATACAATGGCCTTTGGTCGGGCTTCGTATACTTTGCCGTCGCGACGCAGCGCCATGTCTTTGTTGAGCGTGTACTGCATGTATTTAAAGGTAATGTCGCGGGAATGTCCGATCGCTTCAACCAGATTTGAAATGTTGACATGAACACTCTCGTTCATGCTCTTTATGCGGTTTCTGTGGATTTGCCGCTTTAATCCCTCAGCTTCATATTTGCTGCAAAGTGTACATAGCTTGTTTGTCAGTGCAGCCGTTTTCTTCTCGGTGATAAACTTCGAGGCTTGTACGCAATCGACCAACAGTTTCAGCTCCGGAAGCTCAAATTCCCGGCTCATAACATGTATATATCTCCCGATCTCAACATCCATACCTAAATCGCAAAGAAGCTCAACGTCATCCTTGACGCTCTGATATCCTGCAGAAATGCCGTTACGTGATAGATACGCGATGATATCGCTGATTGTAACACTATGAGTTTCGTCAGTGTATTCCAGTAGATAGTCTTTGATAAGAAGAAGCTTTTTCTTTTGGCCTGATACTTTAGGCATAAAATCACCTCAGAAATCGGTTTATGTAATATAGCTTGCTATTCCGCCTTTTTCAATTCCATGCTCTCGACTTCTTTTTCAATCAAAAAAACGATCTCATGTGGCGAGACTTCAAGCGCATTTGCAATTTTCCATATTGTTTCAAAATTAGCCTGTTTTGCGCCGCTTTCGATCATGGCAAGGTGACTTCTGGCAATTCCTGCAAAACCGCTTACCACTTCTTGTGACAGTTTCTTTTTTGTTCGAATGCATTTGATTACATTGCCGACTGCATATCGATTAAATTCTATCATCGTAGACACCCCTTTTTCAATATTTTAAGGAGTTATCTGCAGATTTATGTCTGCGATAATAGACAAAGCCGTTTTCTTGTAGTAAAATATATATAGATAGTACTAATTGATCTCCTCGTTAGGCATCAACAGCTCAAATCCCGAATTTAGCCAAGATCTAATAAAAAAGTAAAGGAGAATACCGATGTATTTGGATCATTTTTTAGCGATTATATTTTCAATTATTCTTATAGGTGGGCTTGTTTTGTTATT
>JAFSIK010000051.1 GCA_017439805.1 Oscillospiraceae bacterium | reverse complement strand
TGACAATGATACGGTTTTCGTCGCCGTAGAGGGTCTGAAGCTCCACCGCCATTCCCGTTTCCTCATCCATATAATAGATGGTCGAAGATTCACTTAGGCTGTAATCGGTAAGGGTGAAGGTCAACTGAGGCGACAGGTTGTTTTTCACGTAGAACGCAAAAATGCACGCAAGTATCAGCGCCGTTGTTATAAATATAAGCACTATGGTACCAACCACGCGGGCAACAACGCCCACGACGCCCAGGACTCCGCCTGCCACACCGTCGGTTACTTTTTTTGCGATAAATCGTTTATTCTTCATCGGTACTCCCTTTTGGATACAGGGTTTTACCCAGCAAAACGCTGAGTTTAGTCATAGTATTTTACCACATACTGTCAATAATGTGAATATGTGTTCCCTAATTGTTTACAATTTTAATAAACCGGGAAAAATAGTCCCGGGAGTGATACGATGAAACGACAAATAAACATAAAATTTCTTCTGACGGCGGTGTTTGCGGCAGCTGCCGCAATCTGCGTCATACTTGCAGCCATAAGTGCCGGGCGCACCTCCTCCCATGCTGATGTGCCGGCAGACACAGATGCGCTTGCCGCCTCCGCCGCCCAGCCGGAAAACAGAAATATTTATATTCTGCGGGATCTTGGCGGCAGGGTCTGCGTTTATGAAGCGGCCAGACCCGCAGAACCCTGTTTTATCACCGACATTTATACCTCAACCCTTCGCGCCGCCGATGCTCAGGCCGTAAAAGACGGGCTTGCTGTGGACGGCACGGAAAAACTTCTTATGATTCTGGAGGATCTGGGCAGCTGATAATACAAATTTCCTCTTGAAAAACCCCCTTGGCCTTTGCTACAATAAGCTTGCCTGGAGGTGAATACGAATGAGCGAAGAATTTGGAAATGATTTCATCACTATCGCGGACGACGAGGGCAACGAGTTTGAACTTGAGGTAATCGACAGCCTTGAACATGAAGGCGTTTTGTACCTGGCCCTGCTGACTGCCGATAACGAGGAGCCTTCCGATGATGACGACGGTCTTATCATTCTGAAGGTTATCGAGGAGGACGGCGAGGAAATTTTTGCCACCCCCGATTCCGACGAGGAACTCAACCTTATCTACAATATGTTCATGGAGCGCGTTTTCGAAGCCGAAATGGACGAGGACGGCGAATAATAAAACAAGACCACCCTGCTTGGTGCGTGTTGGGCTTTTTTAAACCCACATTTCGTTATATGGGATTCCGGCACTCTTGCCGCCGTTTGCAGGCCTCCCGGGCAACCGGACGTTGGAAGCAGTAAAACGGCAAGGAGGAAACCCACCTGCCTTAAGGTGCAGGTTATAACTGAGCTCTCACGGCCAAAGCGGGGTATTGTTTTGCCCTTTTTCAGATAACTGCGGCTTATTTTTTAATTTTTTGTATATTCGTTTTTTACTCTTGCGCCGTGGGACTTCTTAAGATATAATGTACAAGTTAGTCAATTCGGGGAGGTTTTTGCCTAACCGCCCCCGAAAACATTCACACATGAGAGGACTGAATTTCTATGGGCAAGAAGAGAGAAAATCTCAATGCCATCATCTTCGCCATCGTAGCCATCGTTATTATCGTGGTATTCCTTGTGATGGTATTTTTCAACTCCGGTATCGCCATCAAATTTGCAAACGGCGCAGAGGTGGAGGGCGAGAAGGTCTCCGCTACCGAGCTGAACTTCTATTACAATTACGAGCTTAACAACTTCCTTAATGAAAACGGCGATTATATTTCCTACCTGGGTCTGGACCCCTACAGCAGCCTGAAGGATCAGAAGTGCACCATCGTTGAGGATATGACCTGGCACGACTACTTTATGGAGCAGGCCAGACAGTCCATGAGCGATATCTATACCCTTAGCGCTCAGGCCAGAGCCAACGGCTTTAAGCTGACCGAGGAAGACTATGCCGAGCTTCAGGGCACCCGCGATTATTTCGAGGCTTCCGCAATTTCCAGCGGCTATACCATGAACTCCTACCTGCGCAATGCCTACGGCAAGGGCGTAAATGAAAAGGTATTCATGGACGTAATCACCGAACAGTATCTGGCCGATGCTTATCAGAGCCAGAAGATCTCCGAGATCGGCGCTCAGATCACCGAGGACGAGATCAACACCTATTTCGACGAACACGCAAACGACTATGAGATGGTAAGCTACCGCTCCTTCCTGGTCGTCAGCGGCACCGCCACCGATGAGGACGATGCTTCCAAGTCCGAGAAGATCAAGACCGCCGAGGCTGTCGCCAAGGAAATGGTTGCCAACATCAAAACCGAGCAGGACTTTATCGATCAGGCTTATGAAAACGCCGCTGAGGAGAACAAGGCCACCTATGAAAAGGACGACGCCACTCTGTACACCAACACCATGACCTATCTGACCTCCGTAGAGGGCGAGGATTACCAGTGGCTGTCCGCCGACAACCGCAAGGCCGGTCAGGTTACCTACGTTCCCGTTGGTGATAACTTCCGTGTTCTGATGTACCTGGGCAGCGAGCTGGACGATGCTCCCGGCAGCGCCGACGTTACCATGGTAATGGTAAACATCGAAAACAAGGACGTTGATGCCGCCAGAGCCGAAATGGATGCCATCGTTGCCGAATACGAGGCCGACCCCACCTACGAAAACTTCAAGTCTCTTGTTGCCAAGGGCGATCCTCAGTTCACCGAAGACGGCGTTATGGAAGGTCTGACCGTTAACTCCTTCGGCGTAAACGCCGTTGACGAGTGGGTATTCGCCGATGACCGTCAGGCCGGCGATACCGAGGTTATTGAAGGTGTTAACGCTGTGTACTTCGTCTATGTTAATGAAGTAGAACCCAACTGGCACTACAGCTCCCACACCGAGCTTACCCGTGCTGCTTTCAACGAGTGGTTTGAGGCTCTTTCCTCTGACGACTCCGTTGTACTTCTGCCCGGTTCCAGATACGTTGGCAGATAAAACCGCATAACAAAACCGCCATCCTTTTGGATGGCGGTTTTTTACTGTGTTTTATTTGCAGAAAGCCTTTACAGCCTTGTATGTCATATACAGGTCCAGCTTGGAAATAACCTCGTAGGGTGCGTGCATGGACAGCACGGGAACGCCCGCATCAACAGTGTCAATGTTGCGGTTGGCCATAAACTGAGCCACGGTTCCGCCGCCGCCCTGGTCAACCTTGCCAAGCTCCGCGGTCTGCCAGATAACTTCGTTTTCATCGAAGATACGGCGCAGCTTTGCCATAACCTCGGAAGATGCGTCGCTGGTACCGCTCTTGCCCCGGGCACCGGTGTACTTGCAGATGGAAACGCCGTAGTTCAGCTTGGCATTGTTCTGGTGGTCGGAAACCTCGGGAAAATGGGGGTCGTAGCCGTTGGACACGTCAGCGGAAAGACAGAAGGAATTTTCAAAGCAGCGGCGCAGAGTGGCACCGGTGGCGTCGCACAAGTCCTCCATAAAGGTATCGAAAGCCTGACTGAGCATACCCGTCACGCCTGCGGAACCGATTTCCTCCTTGTCCGCCAGTACGCAAACAAGGGTCTTTTCGGGATTTCCCGCCTCCATAACAGCCTTTGCGCATCCATATGCACAGCAGCGGTCATCGTGACCGTAGGCGGCAATGAGGCTGCGGTCAAATCCCAGGTCGCGGGCATTGAAGGCGGGAACAAAGGACAGCTCCGCGCTGAGGAAGTCCTGTTCGGTAACGCCGTACTTGTCGTAAATGAGCTTCATAGCCTGAAGCTTTATACGTTCGGTTGCGTCCTTGTCGTCATAGGGCCGGCTTCCAACAACGGCGGCAAGGGCCTCGCCGGATATGCCCTCCGCCAGACTCTTTTTGGACTGGTCGGCAGCAAGGTGGGGTAAAAGGTCGGTAATGGTAAAAATGGGGTCTCCCTCATCCGCACCAACGCAGACCTTAAGATTTTCGCCGTTTTTCAGAGAAAATACGCCGCGCAGCTCAAGAGGAATGGTTACCCACTGGTATTTCTTCACGCCACCGTAATAATGGGTCTTGAAGAAGGCCATGCCGCCCTCCTCACTGACGGGACATGGTTTCAGGTCAAGGCGAGGAGAGTCAATGTGAGCGGCGAAAATATTTGCGCCCTTGTCAAGGCCTTCTTTGCCAATTACGGCAAGCATCAGCGCCTTGTCCCGGTTGAGGACATAAACCTTGTCACCGGCGGAAAGCTTCTTTCCGGGGATATATTTTTCAAATCCTGCCTGTCGGGCAAGCTCACACATTTCAACGGCGAACTCGCGCTCGGTCTTGGCCGCGTTCATTGCGGCCTTGTATCCCTCGGCAAAATCCTGCATTTTCTGCATGTCGCCCTCGGGAAGCCTGTCGTAACCGTTTTTGGGGGCATAGAACAGCTGTTCTTTGAGCTGATTGGTTTTTTCACTCATGTGAGCTACCTCCTTCAAGGATTTCTTTAAAGAAGCCTATCGCCTTTTCTTCAAACTCTATTTTTGAAAGTCCGGCATTTTCAAGGCAGTATGTGCATTTTTCACGGAAAAAATCGTCACTTTTCTGGGCGGATATACGCAGACGGGCGTATTCCTCTGTAATCTTATCCCGGGCCGTCAGACGTTTTACTCTGTCCTCAAGAGGTGCAATTACCGCCACGGTAAAATCGCACTTTTCCGCAAGGCCGCTCTCAATCAGCGCAATTGCGTCAATGGCGGCAAGCCAGCCGCCACGGCTGCGGTGGGCATCGAGTATTTCGTCCACTTTCATCCCCACAAATCTGTGGGTAATGGCGTTAAGTCGGGCAAGTTCACTTTCATCGCTGAAAACAATTTTGCCGATTTCCTTGGTATATATTTTGCCGTCTATAACACTGCCGGGAAAAGCTTCGCCAACCTCTTTTGCCATTTCGGCGCTGTTTTCCAGCAGGTCATGGTACACCGCGTCGCAGTCGATTATCCGGGCGCCCAGTTCCTCCAGCGCCACCAGCGCCGAGGTCTTTCCCGCGCCGCTGCCGCCGGTTATGCCAACAATTTTCATCATTTTTCCTCCATGACGGCAAGTATCTCCGCCTCGGTTATGACACCCTGGCGAAGTATCACAGACTGCTCCCGGGTAAGGTCTATTATAGTGGAAGCCGTTCCGATGGAGCACTCGCCTCCGTCCACAACAGCATCAATCCTGCCGCCAAGCTGGTCAAGAACTTCCCGGGCGTCTTTCGCCGCGTCACAGCCGGAAATGTTTGCAGAGGGCGCTCCCACTCCCCCGCCGGCGGCGGCAATGACCGCACGGGCGATTTCGCTTCCGGGGCAGCGCAGGCCGATCGTTTCTGTACCGGAGGTCAGCTCCGCGGAAACGCAGGGTTTCTTTTTAAGTATGACCGTCAGCGCGCCGGGCCAGAACGCTTTAAAAAGTTTCTCCGCCTCGGGCGTGATGTGGGCAAAGCGCTCTGCCTGTACGGCCGAGGAAACAAGTATTATGATGGGTTTGTTTTCCGGACGGCCTTTTGCGGTGTAGATGCTCCTTACCGCAGCATCATTCATCGGGTCTGCGGCCAGACCGTAAACCGTGTCCGTGGGTATTGCAACAAGACCGCCGTTTTTTATTATCTCCGCCGCGCTGTCAATCTGCCTGTCAGACGGATCTGTAATTTTAAATACTTTCGTTTCCATTACGCTTCGCCGGCTCTCAGTTTTTCCGCCTGGTCGGCGGTGATAAGGGCATCCACAAGTTCGTCAATGGCGCCGTTCATTATCTGGTCGATTTTATAAAGAGTCAGGCCTATGCGATGATCGGTTACACGGCCCTGGGGGAAATTGTAGGTTCTTATGCGTTCGTTTCGGTTGCCGCTGCCCACCTGACTTTTGCGTTCGGCGGCAAGGGCGGCCTCCTGCTTTGCTCTCTCCTGCTCGTACAGGCGGGAGGCAAGAATTTTCATGGCACGCTCGCGGTTTTTATGCTGGCTGCGTTCGTCCTGACATTCAACCACAGTTCCGGTGGGCAGATGGGTGATACGGATGGCGCTTTCGGTTTTGTTGACGTGCTGACCACCGGCGCCGGAGCTGCGGAAGGTATCCACCTGCAAATCGGCGGGATTTATTTCAAACTCTATCTCCTCCACCTCCGGCAGAACAGCCACGGTAACCGTGGAAGTATGGATTCTGCCGCCGGCCTCGGTTTCTGGCACGCGCTGAACGCGGTGAACGCCGCTTTCAAATTTAAAGCGGGAATACGCGCCCTCGCCCTCAATCATAAAGCTTATTTCCTTTATACCGCCAAGCTCGGTTTCGTTTATGTTGGCAATCTCGCATTTCCACCGGCGGCTTTCGGCGTACATGGAATACATTCTGAAAAGGCTGTTTGCGAAGAGTGCCGCCTCGTCCCCGCCTGCACCGCCGCGAATTTCAATGATAACGTTGCGGCTGTCGTTGGGGTCAGTGGGCAGGAGAAGTATTTTTATCTTCTGTTCAAGTTCTTCGATATCCGCTTTCGCGCTTTCAAACTCTTCCTGGGCAAGCTCGCGCATTTCTGGGTCGCTCATCATGTCACGGGCATCCTGCATCTGGGTCTTGCGCAGTACAAGGGCACGGTAAGCTTCCACTATGGGCAAAAGTTCCTTCTGCTCTTTAAGCAGCTTTGCCGCGGCGGCAGGGTCGGAGTAGATATCGCCCTGAAGAAGTCGTTCTTCAATTTCCATATAGCGCTGCTCAAGCAGCCCCAGTTTTTCAAGCATGAATGCTCCTCCTCGGTTTATGCCTATCAAGTAATTTTACCATCAATTACCGCCATTTGCAATAGCGCGCCATTGGTTCAGAGTTTGGTGCAATATGCAAAAGCCGCCTTATTTTTCTTTACAAAAGTGCAGGTAATGGGTTATAATTACGCTTACATTTGAATATGGAGGGTTATCGAAGTGGTCATAACGGGGCTGACTCGAAATCGTGTGGGTTTGTAGATGGCCCAACCTCGGAACCCCTTGGTATTTCTGGACTTTCCGGTTCATCTACGCTTTTTAACAACTTCATATCTACGGTTTTTCTACGCTTT
>JAFSIK010000050.1 GCA_017439805.1 Oscillospiraceae bacterium | reverse complement strand
GCTCTCCAAGGGCATGAACAGCGCCCCGGCGGGTTACGCCTCCACGGTGTGCTTCTGCTCGGGTATCATTCTAAGCGTAATTTACTCGAATATAATCCCCAAAGTCAAAGACCAGCGCTTCCTTGGCACCCTGGCGGCCTTAGGCTATCTGATTTCGGTGCTGCTTCTGGCCTTCGCCCCCTGGAAGCCCCTGTTTATTGCCGGCTGTATCGGCATGGGATTTTTCTGCGGAGGTATGTTCAACTCCGCCACCTTCTTTTTCGCCGCCCGCTCCAGAAACAGCCGTCAGGCCATCAAGGTCAGCGGCATGGCCCAGGGTTTCGGTTACATACTTACCTCCTCCAGCTCGCTGCTGATGGGATTTTTGTATGATACCACCGGCGGATGGACGGCGCCGCTGCTGTTTATGGCTGCAATCGCCGTTATTTCCATGGTTTTCGGCTTCCTTGCCGGCAGGGACAAGTACGTATGAAAAAGTCCGGCTCAATGCCGGACTTTTATTTTGAGGTGAGATTATGAAAATTACCTGTATCCTTGAAAACAACGCCTGTATGGAGGGTCTGCATTGCCGCCACGGGCTGTCCCTCCTTGCGGAAACGGCAAAGCACAAAATTCTTTCCGACTTCGGCCCCGACGAAAGCTTCGTTGAAAACGCCGCCGCTCTGGGCATTGACCTTGCCGGGGCGGACATGGCGGTGCTCAGCCACGGTCACCACGACCACGGCGACGGCATTGCGGCATTTTTCGCAGTGAACGAAAAGGCTCCTCTTTACGCCGCCGAGAGCGCTTTTGAGCCTCATTTTGCCCACCATCCCTCCAAGGACGGCCCGGAATACATCGGCGTGGCCGGGGCGGAGGACATTGAAAAGATGGAGCGGGTGAATAAGGTGTCCGGCACGCTGAAAATCGACGACGAGGTGGTGCTCTTTTCCGAAATTTCCGGCAAAGAGCTGGTTTCGGAAACAAACGGGGTGCTTAAGGAAATGAAAGACGGCGCTCTTGTCACCGACAGCTTCCGACACGAGCAGAACATGGCTCTTTTTGAGGGCGACAAAGCCGTGCTCATCGCCGGCTGCGCCCACGCGGGCATCGTGAACATTATGGAGCGCTTCATTGAGCTTTTCGGAAAGGCTCCGGACGTTGCCGTAAGCGGCTTTCATCTGACCGCCCCCGGCGGCGCGGCAGGTTATTCGAAGGTCACCCAGGCCCTGGGTGAGAGGCTTAAAACCTACGGTACAAAATTTTACACCTGCCACTGCACCGGCGAGGCGGCCTACGACGTGCTCAAGGACATCATGGGAAGCCGGCTGGAGTATTTTTCCGGCGGAACGGTTATAGAAATTTAATAAAAAGGCGGCGTTGGGCGGCCTCACACAGGGATTTACACGGTTTTGAATGAATCTTTTCCTCCACAGCAACCCCCGGTTCCCTTGAAATACATCAAGTATTCCCGCGGTCACCGGTGACCGCTGTGAAGAAAAATCTTCTGTTCAAAACTGC
>JAFSIK010000049.1 GCA_017439805.1 Oscillospiraceae bacterium | reverse complement strand
GCAGTTTTGAACAGAAGATTTTTCTTCACAGCGGTCACCGGTGACCGCGGGAATACTTGATGTATTTCAAGGGAACCGGGGGTTGCTGTGGAGGAAAAGATTCATTCAAAACCGTGTAAATCCCTGTGTGAGGCCGCCCAAGGGGGCTTTTTGTTATCTGGGCACTGCCACTATTACGCGGATACCGCCTGCGGGTCGGCTGTCATACCAGCCGTAGAGGGTGTGAGTCTGGGTACTTACATTGGAAAGGGAAGTGTAGTAATACCCGCCCGCTTTGTTCTCATATACCTGCACGCTGCCTGCAAGGCGAATCTTGTCGCCCACCACCGTGGTGCCGGAGGCGCTGGAAAGCTGGGAAAGCTGTGCCTTTTTAAGGGACTGTACCGAGCTGACCGAGGGGGCGGTGCCGCCGGTGGTCATATCTATGCGTACCGCGTCGCCGGTGGAGGCGGCGATGCTGCCGTTCATTGCCAGGGTCATTGCCTGCCCGCTGATAATGATGTCAAATCCGGAAACGGCGTTCAGTCCCGCGCCCACCTGTGCGGCGGAGGTCAGCAGACCGTAGGTGCTCATATCGCCGGTGACATTATCAAGAATAAGGGCGTCGATGTTTCCGTCACCGTCGTAAACGCACAGCTTCACGTCTCCGGAGGTCAGGGTGGCGCCCTCAAGACGGGAGGGGGAAATAACTATGCCCTGTCCGTTGCTATAGTCCAGAATCTGCACATCCGGCGCAAATTTTTTGCTGCCGATTGTTGTGGCGCTGACCTTGCCGGAAACGGCGGAAGAAGTGGCCTGAGAAATATTGACGCTGCCGTTGGAAACGCTGACTTTTACAACTGTTCCGTTTAAGTACCCGGAGGGAGTTGTGAATTTATAACTCTGTCCGTCCACGCCCAGAATTTCCACATACTTTGCGCTGTGGAAACTGCCGCTGCCGCTGGAATAAGTGCCGGTGCCGCTGCCGACTACCACGCCGTACAGGGTGGAGTCCAGACTTTTTGCGTCCATTACTCCTGCCACCACGCCGTCACGGCCCATGATAACGGTGATCGTGTCGCCTATGCGGAAATCACCCATGGAGGACACCGCCACCGCCGCCTGCGAGGAGCCGATGGGATAGGTCACGCCGGATACCACAATGGAGGTGGGGTTGCTGCGGGCAGGCAGCACGGAGTCAAGAGTGCCGGTGTGACGGGTGCTGTAGGCCCAAAGAGTGCAGCTGTTTTCAATGTAGTAAAGAGCATCATAGATGGAGACCGCCGCGGCGGTGGAGGAAACGTCGTTTTTATATACGGTTCTGGGGGCAAAGCCAATTTGGCTCTGCCAGTCGGTGCCGGCGATAACAGGCCCCTCCATCTTCGCGGAAAGCAGAGTGAGGTAGTTTATGTTTCCGGAAGCGTCCAGAGCATAGCCCAGAGTCTGGGCGTATGCTGTACTGGCGGTGGTCTTTGCGCCCAGAGTGTTGTAGATAAGCCATGCGCACTGCTCTCTGGTCAGCTTGGTGTTTTCACCGGCAGTGATGCACCGGTCAAGACCCAGACTGCGGTACATATTCATCTGACCCGTGGGCCAGGAGCCGGTGAAATAGCTGTCGCCGTAGCCCAGCATGCGCAGGCATACTGTGGCGGCCTCTGCAAGACTTACACCTTCATCGGGACGGAAGGTGCCGTCTATGTAGCCGTAAAGCCAGCCAAGGTCACGGGCGCAGGTGATGTAACTTGCGGCCCAGTGCTTTGCGGAAACGTCACCGAAGGGGGAAATGCCGGTGTTTGAGCCGGCCACGTCAGCATAGGCGCTGGCGGTAACCGCCATTTTTGCAAACTGAGCCCGGGTTACGCCGGCGCTTAAATTAAGCTCGCCCTTTTCATCGCCGTTCATCACCCCAAGGGTGCTCAGCACTCCCAGCATCTCACTTTTCGCAGGTGCGGCGGAGGCGGCTCCGGCAGGAATGACTGCCAAAGACAGCATCATCACTGCCGCTATTATAAATGAAACAATTTTTTTCACAGGAACCTCCTATTCGTGACGCAGGGCGTCAATGGGGTTAAGACGGGCGGCTCTGTTGGCGGGAAGATAACCGAAAATCACACCCACAGCCAGAGAAACGAAGAATGAAAGAAGTATCGCTCTCAAAGAGGCGGTGGCGGTGATGCCCAGCGCCCGGCCTGCAACGCCGGAAAATATTGCGCCCATGATTATACCGATAACGCCGCCCACGGCGGAGGTGGCGCCGGCCTCGATAATAAACTGAAGCCTTATATCTCTTCTTTTCGCGCCCAGGGATTTGCGTATGCCTATCTCGCGGGTGCGCTCGGTAACAGTTACCAGCATTATGTTCATAATGCCGATACCGCCAACCAGCAGGGAAATTGCTGCGATGCCTACAAGAGCCGTTACCAGAACGTCCTGCACGCTTTTCATAATGCCCAGTATTTCCGCCATGTTCAGCACCATGAAATCGTCTTCGCCCAGCTCTCTTGTAAGAAAACGTTCCACTGCCCACTGAGCCTTGTCCATGGTGTCCTCGCTGACGGCGCTGAGATAGTAGTTGTAAACGGCGGCGGAGCCGTTTAACCTCTGGGCGCTGGTGTAGGGGATATATACCACGTCATCATCACTGCTTTGTGTACTGCCGGCCTTTTCCGCCAGTACGCCAACAACGGTGTATGAATAGCCGTTTATCCGCAGGGTCTGCCCCAGAGCATTGTTGTTGAAGGTGTTTTCCTCCACGTAGGAGCCCACAACGCATACATTTTTCAGATTTGCCACATCCGTGTACTGCAAAAAGCGTCCCTTGTCCACGGTCAGCAGGCCAATAAGGTCGTATTCCTCGCTGACGCCGTTTATGGTTGTGGAATAGGATTCTGTGCCGTATTTTATCCTTGAGGAAACGCTGACAATGGGGCTTACTGCCTGAATGGAATCCCGGTTATCCTCCGCCAGAGCGAACATATCGTCATCGTCCACCGTGCGGGTAGGGGAGGGGGAGGTGGTGTAGACCATAATAAGGTTACTGCCCATGCTTTCAAACTGGCCGTTTATATAAGATGTAACGCCGTCGCCGATGCTGATGATTACGATAACGGCGGCGACGCCGATGATTATGCCCAGCATTGTAAGAAGTGAGCGCATCTTGCTTAAAAGCAGGTTTTTCATGGCCAGGCGGAAGGACTGATAAATGTTCATCCGTCCACCTCGTTTCCGAAATCCTGCTCCGTCGGGGTAACAAATGCCCGGGGGTCATTGGAGGGGCCATCGTAAATTATGTGTCCGTCCTGCAGGCGAACGATACGCTTCGCCTTGGATGCGATGGAGTTGTCGTGGGTGATGAGGACGATTGTGTTGCCCTCCTCGTTAAGCTCCTGCAAAAAGGCCAGTATCTCCGCGCCGGTGCGGGAATCCAGAGCGCCGGTGGGCTCATCCGCCAGAATGACGGAAGGGTTGTTTATAAGGGCCCGGGCGATGGAAACACGCTGCTGCTGACCGCCGGACAGCTGGGTGGGCAGGTTTTTGCACTTATCCCCCAGACCAACTTTTTCCAGAGCGGCTCTGGCTCTTGCCTGACGGTTGGAGCGGGGCGCGCCGGAGTACATCAGCGGCAGTTCGGTGTTTTCAAGAACAGAAAGCTTTGGTATCAAATTGTACTGCTGGAAAACAAAACCCAGCATGTGGCTGCGGATCTCGCTCTGTTCGTCGTCGGTAAGGGTGGAAACGTCCCTGCCGTTTAGAAAGTACGTACCCGACGTTGGGGTGTCCAGACAGCCGATAATATTCATCATCGTGGACTTGCCCGAGCCGGATTGACCCACTATGGCCACAAATTCACCCTTGCTTATATTAAGTGTGACCCCGTCAAGGGCACGCACTTCGTTTTCGGCAATGTGATATATTTTGTAAATATCAGTAAGTCGGATCATATCGCTCGTCCTTATTCAAAGGCGTACATCATGTAGTCAAAGGCGGAGCTGTGGGAGTTGTCCAGAACCACCTTGTCGCCTTCGGCCAGACCGGAGGTTATTTCTATGTAGTTATCATCGCTTCGGCCAAGAGTGACCTCCTGCCGCCTGTATCCTGCGGGCACGCCGTCGGCCAGATCGCCGTGAGAGCTGCTGTCGGTCACAAGGACGGTGTTGCCTCTGGAAACGGCGCTGACGGGAATGGTGAGCACGCCCTGAGCGCTGTCAACCACAATGTCGGCGGAAACGTTCATGCCGGGCAGCAGACCGCCGGGCTGATTTACAACAACGGTAACGGGATAGGTGGTAACGCCGGAAATTCCCACACCGCTGATGCCGACGGAGGTAACGGTGCCGGTAAAGCTCTCGCCTGCAACCGCGTCGGCGGTTACGGAAACCTCCAGACCGGTTTTGAACTGCTTGATGTCCAGTTCGTCGATGCTCATATCGAATTTCACGCTGTCAAGGCAGTAAACTTCAGCCACGGGCATGGTGGGCAGGGTGGTTTCGCCCACGTCGAAATTTACCGCTGCCACAACGCCGTCAATTTTGGCGCGGACGGTATGGTCGTTCATGATTTCAAGTGCGTCGTCGTAGGAACGCTGAGCCTTGTCAAGATTCATCCTGGCGTTTTCAAGAGCCAGCTCCGCCGCTCTGACGCTGTTCTGGGAAGAGGTCTGCTGGCTTTCAACGGCAGCGCTGTTAATGGTCAGCACCGCGCCGCCCGCGCTTACCCAGCCGCCCTCATTTACGTAAATGGTGCCGATGGTGCCGTTGGTGCCGGCATAGAGAGTTTGCTCCTCGGCAGAGGCAAAAAAGCCCGCTGCGGCACAGGAATAATCGCCCACGGATGCGGTTGCCCGGGTCTGGGCGGTAATGGCGCCGGGGTTGTTCACGGCAATGGTAACGGTGCGCACAATGCCGCCGTAGGAAGTGACGGTGTCAACAGAGGAAACCTTGGTAACTGTGCCGGAAAGCTCCTCACCGGAAGACATTATGTTAACCTTTGCGCTGCTTCCCACACTGATGTTTGCCGCGTCATTGGCGTTGAAGGGCAGTTCAAGACTCATGGTGGCGGTATTTTTCAACAGCACCACGGGACTGCCGGCGGCAACGTCCTCGCCGGGGTCGAAATAGATAGACGCAACCTGGCTGTAGGAATTGGCCTTCAGTGTAAGGTCACCGTAAACGTCGGAAACGGAGTCTGCGCTGCTGGAAGCGTTTTCAAGGGACAGTTCCGCCTGCTCCACACCGATTTGAGCCGCCCGCAGAGCTTCCTCGTACTGCAGAAGAATTTCCTCATAATCGCTGCTGTCCAGAATGCAGATGATGTCACCCTTTTTTACCCTGTCGCCGGGATGGGCGCGGACTTCCAGCACCTCTGCCTCCACGGGCAGGGTGTTTCTGCTGGAGCTCTCCGGCTCCACAATACCGGTGGAGCTGACAATAACGGTGATGTCGCGCATAGCGGCGTCACCGGTTTCAAAGGCGCTGTTGAGCTTTTTGGCTGCACAGCCCACAGAGACCAGAATTATAACTATAATGAGAACAATGATGCCGCCGATAACGGCCCATTTGACCCATTTTTTCCTGCCTTTTTTCACAGTTTGTGTATCCATAGAAATCTCCTTGAAATCGACAGAGTGTTGCAATTATTCATTATCTATTAAAATTAGATTGAATTCAAGGGAAAACATGTTAATTAATAAAAGTTTTATATTTTCTTTAAGTGAATATTTTCCTGCCGACCAGACAAACTAAATACAAAACGCCGAAAGGATGAAAAAAATGGTCGTAAAACGAGCCGATGACGCGGCCCTTAAAAGTATCGACGCATACTGGCGGGCGGCAAACTACCTGTCCGTCGGGCAGCTGTACCTGCTGAAAAATCCCCTGCTCAAGCAGCCTCTGTCAATGGACGACGTGAAAAAGAAACTGGTGGGCCACTGGGGTACGGTACCCGGCCAGAATTTCATTTACGCTCATCTGAACCGAGCCATAAAAGAATATGACCTGAATATGATATATATTTCCGGCCCCGGTCACGGCGGCAACGCCATGGTGGCACAGGACTGGCTGGACGGCAGCTACACCGACGTATACCCCGATATTACCCGTGACGAAGAGGGCATGGCAAAGCTTTTCAAGCGGTTTTCTTTCCCCGGCGGCATTTCCAGCCACGTTGCCCCGGAGACCCCCGGCTCCATAAACGAGGGCGGCGAGCTTGGTTACTCCCTTGCCCATGCCTTCGGCGCGGTGTTCGACAACCCGGGACTTATCGCCGCCTGTGTTATTGGCGACGGCGAAGCCGAAACAGGCCCTCTCATGGCCTCCTGGCACTCCAATAAACTCCTTAAACCCATCGGCGACGGTGCGGTGCTGCCTATTTTGCACCTAAACGGCTATAAAATCGCAAATCCCACCCTCCTTGCCCGCATTCCCGGAGAGGAGCTGGAGCAGTTTCTTGTTGGCTGCGGCTGGAAGCCTTACTTCGTAGAGGGCGACGAGCCAATGAAGATGCACCGCCTTATGGCGGATACCCTTGACACCGTTCTGGCGGAGCTGTGCAAGATACGGGAAAATGCTCTTGAAAATCCGGAGGAGCGTCCCCGCTGGCCTATGATAGTCCTGCGCACCCCCAAAGGCTGGACCGGACCGAAAGTAGTGGACGGAAAAACGGTGGAGGGCACATTCCGGGCCCATCAGGTGCCGGTGTCCATGGAGAAGAGGGAGCATCTGAAGCTTTTGGAGGACTGGATGATGAGCTACCGTCCCCGGGAGCTTTTTGACGATGAGGGCACTCCTACAATGCTGGTTATGCAAAACGCTCCGGAGGGTCATCGGCGTATGGGTGCAAACCCTCATGCAAACGGCGGCATTTTGCTGCGGGATCTGCGCCTGCCGGATTTTCGTGACTATGCAGTTGATGTACCCTGTCCCGGATGTACCGGCGCGCAGGATATGCTGGAGCTGGGCGGGTATATCCGCGATGTGGTTCGCCTTAATAACGAAAGCAAAAATTTCCGGGTTTTCGGCCCGGACGAGACCATGTCCAACCGCCTTGGCAGAGTTTTTGAAACCACCACCCGTGCCTGGGGAGCGGACATGACGGAAAAGGACGAATTTTTGGGACGTGACGGCCGGGTTATGGACGCGGTGCTTTCAGAGCACCTTTGCCAGGGCTGGCTGGAGGGTTACCTGCTTACCGGACGCCACGGATTTTTCAACAGTTACGAGGCTTTCATCCGCATTGTTGACTCCATGCTTTCCCAGCACGCCAAGTGGCTGAAGGTAACAAAGGAGCTTCCCTGGCGCCGGGAGATAGCCTCTCTCAACTACCTCTTGTCCTCAAACGTATGGCAGCAGGATCACAACGGTTTTACCCACCAGGACCCGGGTTTTATAGACCACGCGGTAAACAAAAAGGCCGGAGTGGTGCGAATCTACCTGCCCCCCGACGCAAACTGCCTGCTGTCATGCTTTGACCACTGTCTGAAAAGCCGCGGCTATGTGAATATCGTGGTAGCCTCCAAGCATCCCCGCCCCCAGTGGCTGAGCATGGAACAGGCGGTAAAGCACTGCGCTCAGGGCGTTGGCATATGGCAGTGGGCCTCCAACGATTACGGCAGAGAGCCGGATGTTGTAATGGCCTGCTGCGGCGAAACCCCCACCCTTGAAACTCTGGCGGCGGTGACCATTCTGCGCCGCCTTGTGCCGGAGCTGGTGGTACGGGTGGTAAATGTGGTTGACCTGATGCGCCTGTGTGACAAGAGCCGTCACCCTCACGGCCTTGAGCACAGTGATTATGAGGCAATTTTCACCGCCGACAAACCCATCATTTTCGCTTATCACGGCTACCCCTCTCTTATTCACGAACTGACCTACCAGCGCCGCAACAAAAACCTGCTGGTCAAGGGTTATATCGAGGAGGGTGCCATAACCACCCCCTTTGATATGCGTGTTTTGAACGAGCTGGACCGCTTTCATCTGGTTATCGACGTGCTCAAAAGCGTGCCCCGCCTTGGCAACCGCGCCTCCGGAGTAATCCAGCAGATGCGCGACAAGCTTATCGAGCACAAGCAGTATATCTACGCCAATGGCGTGGATATGCCCGAGGTGGCCCAGTGGACCTGGGAAGGCTGCAAATAATAAAAAGACCTGCCATCGGCAGGTCTTTTTTATTTATTTTTCAAGAAGTGTCAGCAGACCCTCGTACATCTTCGGGCAGGCCTTTTTCAGACTTACCGGGCGGCCTTTTCCGTCGATGAAGCAATGCTCGCTGCTTGCCGTGGCGGCAAGGGAACCGTCGGCTTTGAGCATCTCGTACTTTAAAGACATACGCACCCCGTTGAATTTCACCATACTTACGGAAATTTCCACAATTTCCGGGAAGGTGGTGGCGGCCTTGTAATGGCACTCCACGCTCACCACCGGGGAAGCGTATCCGAAAGCCTCCAGCCTGTCCGGGCCAAGCTCTTTCTCCTCCAGATAGTCCACCCGGGCCTCCTCCATCCAGCGGATGTAGTTTGAATGGTGGGTGATTCCCATTTTGTCGGTTTCGTAGTAGTGCACTTTATGTTTGTAAACGCTCATTACTTGCTCCTTAGTTTTTGGGGTTGGGCAGGGAAACGATGAATTTGGTGCCCTGTCTCGGACCGCTTTCGGCGGTAATAAGACCGCCGTGGATTTCCACAATTTTCTGGGTTATGGCAAGACCCATGCCGCTGCCCTCGTTTTTTCGGGATGTATCGCCCTGATAAAACTGCTCAAACATACGCTCCATGGTTACCTTGTCCATGCCGATGCCGTTATCCAGAACCGTTATCTCAACAAAGCCGTCTTTTCCGGACAGCGTTACATTAATACGGCCCATACTGTCGGTGAACTTTATCGCGTTTTCAATGAGATTGAACCAGACCTGGCTTAAAAGCTCCTCGTCACCGTCAAAAAGTACATTTTCCAGATCCAGCCGGAAATCGATGTTTTTTGCCTGCCATTTGGAGGCCAGCAGGGAAGCGGTCTGGCGTATCTGCTCGTCAAGACGGAAAGTATCTCGTTTTATGGTTATCTCCTGGCTGTCCATTTTTGAAAGGCGCAGAAGATTGGAGGTAAGACGTACCAGACGCTCGCTCTCTTTTGAAATCAGAGCCGCATATTCAAAGCGGTCTTTTTCGGAAATGCCCTCTTCCTGCAGCAGATCGGCATAGCCGGAGATTATGGTAAGGGGCGTGCGAAGCTCGTGGGACACATTTGAAATGAAGTCCTTTCGCATCTTATCGCTGGAGCGCAGCTCCCGCACCATCATGTTGAAATTCTGCTCAAGCTCCCGCAGTTCCCGGGTCTTTTCCGGCAGATTCAGCTCAATATCAAAATTACCGGAGGATATTTCGCGGGTGGCGTTTGTAAGAAGGCGCACAGGAGTTGTTGCGGTATTTGACAGCAAAATGATGCACACAACCGCGATTATGAATGTGAGCACCAGCAGCATGAAGTCATAAAAACTCATGCCGAAGAAGAAAAGGTCCTCACGGTGGAAAAGTAATCCCTTGCTGGCAAGGAAGGTGAAAACGATGGAAACCACGATAAACAGAGCCAGAACTATGCACAGAAACAGGGTTATGCGCGCTCTGAAAGATTTCATTTGCTTATCACCGCCCTGTATCCAAGACCGCGCACGGTCTGAATGTCAAATTCCTCTATGGATTTGAGTTTTTTTCTAAGACGCTTTATGTGGGTGTCAACCGTGCGGGGGTCGGACTCGCTGTCGTATCCCCATATATCGTCCATAAGATTCTGGCGGGTAAAAATTTTGTTGGGATAGGACAGCAGTTTGTGCAGCAGATGGAACTCTTTCTGGCGAAGCTCTATGAATTTTTCGTCGCACTGTACTCTCAGCGTGTCCTGATCAAGACTCCATTTTCCCACTGTCAGCAGCTTCCTGTCCGAAATGTGGCAGCGGCGCAGCAGCACCTCCACACGCAGCAGCATTTCCTGCATATCGATTGGCTTGGTCATATAATCGTCGGCGCCCCGTCGGAAGCCCTCACGCTTGTCGTCCAGAGTATCCTTTGCGGAAATCATAAGCACGGGAATGGTAATGTCCGCACCGCGCAGCTCCGCTGTCAGCTCAAAGCCGTCCATTATCGGCATCATAATGTCCACAATCATCAGATGAATGGGATTATGCTCCAGCATATCCAGCGCCTCGGCACCCTGAGAGGCCTCAAACACCTGATATCCGGCGCGTTTGAGATGGATGCCCATAAGTTTTCGTATTTCTTTGTTGTCGTCAACTACAAGGATGTTTACCATTCGTATCACTCCCTGACATGATATTACCATGAAAAATCTGTTTTGTGAACTCTTTGTGGCACAAAAAAGGGAACGGAATACCGTTCCCTTTGGTTTATTGATTTTTCCTTGCCTTACGCTTTTCCGTAATAGCGGGCACTGTCTGCACCATAATGACCGCAAAGAACACCACGATGCAGCCGGCAAGCTCTCTGCCGCTGAGCGCCTGCTTGAGTATAAGCCAGCCGGCCAGAGCCGCGATGACAGACTCAAGACTGAGAATGAGGGAGGCCACGGTGGAGTTGTAATTTTTCTGGCCCACAATTTGCAGGGTGTAGGCTGCGCCGCTGGAAAGAATACCGGTGTAGAGCAGAGGCTTCCACGCGGCAAGAATGTTTGTAAGGCTGGGCTTTTCAAAAATAGCCATTGCGATAAGGCTGAGAATACCGCATACCAGAAACTGTATGCAGCTCATCCGCACACCGTCCACATAGGGGGCGAATTCATCAATTGCGATGATATGGAATGTGAAAACAAGTGAGCAGATGAACACGTAAAGGTCGCCCATGCCGACGGAAAAGTCACCCTTTTTCATGCACAGCAGGTAAAGACCGAAAAGGGCGATTACCATACCCGCCCACACAATGGGAGGGCAGCGCTTCTTGAAAAACAGACCTACCACAGGCACCAGCACTATGTAAAATGTGGTGATAAAGCCCGCTTTGCCGACGGTGGTCATGGAAATGCCCAACTGCTGCAGATTTGCGGCGACAAAGAGCAGCACGCCGCAGACCACACCGCCTGCCAGCAGTTTTTTGGAGGGGCGGCGGAGTGCTTTGCGCTCCTGCTGAGGCCTGCGGCTGTCCAGAAAGGCGATGACGGGAATCAGCACCAGGCAGCCAAGAATGTTTCGAACACCGTTAAAGGTGAACGGGTCTATAAGCTCTGACGCGGTACTTTGAGAAACAAAGGCCACACCCCATATAAGAGCTGCAATAAAAAGGCACAGGGGATTTTTAAAGTTTTTCAAAATACCACCTCCAAAAAATTCCACCGGCAGGGCAGCGCCCCGACCGGCTCAATGTTCCACATTATATTAAAGCCCGACGGCAAAGTCAATAAAGCGAACTAAAGCACATGGGCGAAAATATCGAAAAAAAGATGAAAAATGCTCTTGACAAAATTGGCCTAAAGAGTATAATAGCAAGGTAACTTAAAATACCATGTAGCGGGTTTGTGTAATGGTAGCACAGCGGACTCTGACTCCGTATGTGAGGGTTCGAATCCTTCACCCGCTGCCACCGCGGTCGCAATTTGTTTGCGACCGCGCTGTTTTTGTAACGATAAGAAGGTGTCCCCATGCAAGGAAAAAAAGCGGTAAGCTTGCCGGTACATATAGCGGTATTTCTTTTTGGATTTGCCGGAATTTTAGGAAAAATGGTAAAGGTGCACTCCCTGGCGCTGACTTTCGGCAGGGTAGTGTTTTCCTCTCTGGCCCTTGGAATTTTCGTGGCTCTGAAAAGATATTCCATAAAGCTAGGCAGCAAAAAGGAATACGCCCTCATAGTAATCGCGGGCGTGATTCTGGCGGCTCACTGGACATGCTTTATGCAGGCGGTGCAGGTTTCCACCGTGGCCATCGCCACCGTGTCCGTTTCCACGGTACCCCTTTTCACCACATTCCTTGAACCGCTTATTTACAAGGAAAAGCTCAAGGTCATATCCGTGGTGGAAGCGGTGCTGATGCTTGTAGGTGTTTTTATTATGGTTGACATGGAGGCCGGAGTGAACACCCTTCTGGGCGTACTTTTCGGTCTGGCTGGCAGCCTTGCCTACGCCGTGCTGTCCCTCATTAACCGAACTTTCACCAAAAAGTACACCGGCGTTGTCATCAGCCTGTACGAGCAGGGAATAGCCGGTCTGGCTCTGCTGCCTGTGATACTGGTTATACGCCCGGTTTACAGCGGTCACGACATCATTGTTCTGGCGATTTTGGGTGTGCTCTGTACCGCTATAGCCCACAGCCTGTATATTGTCGGACTGCGCCGCATAAAGGTGCAGACTGCCGGCGTTATCTGCGGCATGGAGCCTGTCTACGGTATAATTCTTGCTATTTTTATCCTCAATCAGATACCCGGTATCCGTGAAATAATCGGATGCATCATCGTTCTGGCAGTAACGGTCTACACCACCATGCGCGCCGGAAAAGATGAAATGCCTCCGGCGGAAAAAGCCTGAAAAAACACCCCCCGTTCTTTTGAACGGGGGGGTTCTTTGCTTTTAAATGGTGACGTCGGAGTTCAGCAGAGAATTCTGCTTCAGATTTGAAAACAGAGCTTCCTCGAAAAGCTCTCTTGCACGGCTCTTGTTGTCCTGGTGCCATACAAGGGTGAGACTGGGGTCATCGATTGCATCGATGTCAAGGAAGCGGACGACGGGGTTTGTGCGCAGGGTGTTTCGGGAGTCGAAAACGCAGACGCCCATGCCGCTCTGCACCCAAAGCATCTGGCTGAGCAGGGTGGGGGTGAAGCGTATTTTGGGCATAAAGCCCTGCCTGTTGCAGGCGTCAACAATGGTGGCATAGGTGCGCTCGGAGTTTTCCGGACTGACCATGATAAAGGTGTCGTCCTTGAAGTCGGACAGGCTGACCTTGCCGTCAAAGTTTGCCAGAGGATGATTCTTGTGCACAACAACATGGTCGCAGGATTTTTCAATTATCCGGTGGCAAAGGTTGTTGCGGTAGCAAATCTCAAAATACAGTGTAAAGGCCACATCCAGCCTGCCGTCATAAAGTCTTTCGACGATTTCCTTGTAATCGAAATACTGCATCTGGATATCGATGGTGGGATAGTATTCGGAGAAATACTGCAGCACGTCGCTGAAAATATCGCCAACGGTGGTGCCGTCCAGTACGCCTATGCGCAGAGTTTCGGTGTATCCCTGGCGGCTGTTGAGAGCCTTGGCTACGGCGCCGTTGTAGGAGTCGTAAAGTTTTTTGAATTCCTCCAGCAATACGGTGCCGGCGGGGGTAAGCTTCAGTCCGCGGCTGCCGCGGATAAAAAGCTGACAGTCGATCTCCTGCTCAATGGAGGAGATCTGACGGCTCAGAGAGGGCTGGGAAATATAAAGCTGGTCGGCGGCCTCGCTGATGCTCAGGCACTTTGCCACGGTCAAAAAGTAGCGTATCTGCAGTATGTTCATAAATCAATCCTCCGATTCACCGCTTCGCGCATAGTAAAACATATATTGCTGTGCAATTCCCGCGTACTGCCCGAAGGCCGCCGCCGGGTCAAAACCACGTCCGTACTTTTCCCGTACTGTGCGGCGGATCCACACGTCCACAGGGAAGCTGTCCAGTTTATGCAATCCGAAAAGCAGCACACAGTTTGCTACTTTGTCGCCAACACCTCTGAGGGATTTGAGCGCCGAAAGTGCCTCGCCGTCAGAGCATTTTTTCAAAGCCTCAAGGTCGATTTCGCCACCGGCAACGGCCCTTGCGGCCTTGATGATGTACTCGGCACGGTAGCCGCAGCGCAGGGGAGACAGGTCGCTCTCATCCAGGGCGGCAATTATCTCCGCGCCGGGAAAAGTATAAAACCTTCGGCCTTCAAACTCGATTGCCTTACCCCATTGTTCGCAAAGCACATTTATTATGCCCTTTATGCGGGGAATATTGTTGCACTGGGAGATAATAAAGGAACAAAGTGCCTCCCAGCTGTCCTGATTTAAAATTCTTATGCCCTTGCCGAAATCGCAGGCAGCCTTCATATAATCATCGATGGCAACCGCCTACCGGGCGGAGGCGTAATCCAGGTCAAGGTCGAAATAATTGCGCCAGCAGTTTTCAAAATCTTCTGTGCTGCCGCTGACGGAAAAAGAACCGTCGCCAATAAGCTCCACCCGGGCGGCCTTGCCGAAAGCCACACCGGTCCAGCTGCCGTCAGCATCCTCGTCCCAGCGAAAACACTGACCGCACTGAAAAATGCGCCGGGGATCAAAATCTTCCACGCCGCTGACGATGACTTTATTATTTTCAGAAAAATACTCCAAAAAAATCACCTGTACGACAAATATTTTAAATTAAATATTAAGAGATTTCAAGTATAAATTAAATCACTATACGCAAACTACAATAAACGCAAGGGAGGAATGTACTTGAATGCCAAAAGGCTTGGAACACAGACAGTTCGCTTCACCTCGCCGCCCTCCATAGTGGGCAGCGGCAACGTGGTTGGCAAGAAGGAGGGCGAGGGGCCGCTGAAGGACAGTTTCGACGCTATAGACACCGATACACTGTTCGGCCAGAAAACCTGGGAAAAGGCCGAAAGCGAGATGCAGCGCCGGGCTCTGACGGTGGCTCTTGACAAGGCCGGGGTCTCCACCTCTGAGGTGCAGTATCTCTTCGGCGGAGACCTTTTAAATCAGTGCATCGCCACCTCCTATAACATTAAAAATTCCGGAATACCCTTTTTCGGACTTTACGGTGCCTGCTCAACCATGGCCGAGAGCCTTGCCCTTGCGGCGATGGCCATCGACGGGGGTTATGCCTCCCGCACGGCGGCTATAACCAGTTCTCATTTTTCCACGGCGGAGCGTCAGTACCGCGCACCTCTCAGCTACGGCTCCCAGCGCACTCCCAGCGCCCAGTGGACCGCCACAGCCGCCGGCGCGGTGATACTTTCCGCCGCAGGAAAGGGTCCCTATGTGAAGGCTCACACCACCGGATGCGTGGTGGACATGGAGATCAAGGACGCCAATAATATGGGCGCCGCCATGGCGCCTGCGGCCTATGATACCCTCAGTGCCTTTTTTGCCGACACAGGCCTTAAACCCTCCGATCTTGACCTTGTGCTGACGGGGGATCTGGGGAGGGTAGGCGCGTCGGTACTGACAGAGCTTTTCAAAATGGACGATGTGGATCTGGAACCTTATTATAATGACTGCGGCCTGCTGCTTTTTGACAGCGCCGATCAGGATGTACATGCCGGCGGCAGCGGCTGCGGATGCTCGGCAGCGGTATTTACGGGACACATTTTAAATTCCATGCGTGCCGGGAAGCTGAACCGGGTGCTGTTTGCCGCCACCGGCGCTCTGCACTCTCCCACGGCTCTGCAGCAGGGCGGTACCATTCCCGGTATCTGCCACGCGGTGCTTCTGGAAAATTTCAAGGAGGAACGATATGCTCTGGACCTTTGTTAAGGCATTTTTGGTGGGCGGCGCTTTTTGCGCCATAGGCCAGATACTTGTTGACAAGACCAAACTGACCCCCGCAAGAATTCTGACAATATACGTTGTTATGGGAGTGTTTCTAACTTCCATAGGTGTGTACGAACCTCTGGTTCAGTGGGCCGGTGCGGGAGCCACGGTGCCGCTGACGGGTTTTGGTTACGTACTGTCCAACGGTGTGCGCGACGCCGTGGCAGCCAAAGGTGTGCTGGGTATCTTTACCGGCGGCGCCGCAGCGGCGGCTGCAGGTATTACTGCGGCGGTGGTATTTGGATATGTGGCAGCGCTGGTTGCAAAGCCTGCCGATAAGTTTTAAAAACAAAAGCTCCCCTGTGCCTATTCGGCGGAGGGGAGCTTTTCTGATAAAATATCCAGATATTCAATATCTATCTCGTTGTCGGCCACCATGCCGCGCCAGAAGAAATCATCATAATCCACGGTGTATCCGTCGCCCATCAAAACAACCTGGTCAATCACCTTTCCGTCGGCGTCGCACCACTTTATCCAGTAAGTCCAGCCGGAGTATTTTTTGCTGGAACTGCCCTTTTCGAACTTCATGGAGGAAAGATTATCGGTTATATAGGCAACATCATCGGGGGAAGTGACTTCCACCAGTTTCCCGGTGTTGCCTGAGCGCAGCAGGATGCTTTCCGCTCCCGCTATCTGAAGACTCATTTCGCCGCAGCCTGCAAGAGCAAAAACCATAACGGCCGCAGCCAAAATTGCAAAAAATCTCTTCACAAAAATTCCTCCTTCACATCTAAAAGACGCGAAGGAGGCGAAAATGTTCCCGAATTTTCAAATTTTTGTTGCGACGCAGCGGTTTATGGGGTAGCCCTGAGAGGAAAATTTAATCTCATAATCGGTCATTATGCCCACAGGGCCGTTTGCGTGCAGGTCACGGGTGACTTCGGAAAGTGCATAGCCGCACTTTTCAAACTGGCGCACAGAGTACTCAAACAGGGGAGAGTTGTCTGTTTTGAAATGTATCTGACCGCCGGGTACAAGCAGCTTTTTATAACTTTCAAGGAAAGTAGGGTAGGTCAGACGTCGTTTCGCGTGGCGATTATGGGGCCAGGGGTCGGAGAAGTTGAGATATATGCGTTCAACTTCACCCTCGGCAAAAAATTGTTCCAGCATTTTCGCGTCACCGTGGATGTAGCGCACGTTTTTAAGCTCCTTTGCCCGGGCAGCCTCCATGGCCATTACCATGGCGTCGGGCACTATCTCCACCGCCACCAGCAGAGCATCCGGTATGGCTTCAGCAGTGCCGGCGGTAAAGCGGCCCTTGCCGCAGCCCACTTCAACGTGCAGCGGTGCGCCGGGGAAGCATTTTTCGCTCCATTTCCCCCTGAAATCCTCAGGATTTTTTATCTGATACTCCGCACAGGCGTCCATACGCTCGGGCAGATTAGGTTTTTTTCTCATTCTCATGGTTATCACCCCGATGGATTATACTATAACCTGGGAAAATTGACAAGGAGAGAATATTTTTGTCCCTTTTTACTTTTGGACTTATGGCTTTCAACCTCGACAAGTTCACCAAGCATTGATGCGAGCAGAATAATATGATAAAGTAAACTGAACGATAAATTAGAATTTGACGGAGTGATTTTATGTTAGCGTTAAAAATAATTGCTGTAATCTTAGGATTGGCATTTACCTTATTTGGCTATTTCATTTTCTTCAAGAAAAAGTATTCTCTTATTAACGGATTTGAAGAAGATTATAAGGCTGGACGAAAGACCGAAGATTATGCAAAACGAGTTGGATTGGTAGAATTTGTGGTTGGGGTTGTTATTTTAATCGCAGCAGTTATTCTTCTGGTATTTGCTTAACAAATTCTAATTTATCGAGCAGTTGTGGTCCGTGAACATACCTCCCTCCGTCATTTTGACGGAGGGAGGTTCTTTATATCCTAAATCAGTCCAAAGAGTAAAAGGGAAATATTTTTTAAAACATTGGCGGCTTCAGCGCGGGGATTTACAAAAGTTGAAAGAGCCGGAAATTAATGATATAAATAATAAAAAGAGGTGATTGCCGTGACGACTGTGGAGTTTGAAAAGAAATGGCTGAAAACTTTTGTTCCCGGACTTACAAACGAACAGCGTGAAAAGTGCTATATAGACCAGTACCTTTGGCATGCGTTCAGTTTTAAACTTATTCCGGCGGACAAGGTTTTGGTGGGCGATAAGGCCCGCGAGGCTTACGAAAAGGCTGACAAAGAAGGCGCAATTTCCATATGCTTCTGGCCCGGCGATGTCAAGGAAACTTCTCCTGTTACCGAAAAACAAAAGCTGGTCAAAACCCTGGACAGGGAGCGGGAAACCTATATTGTTTCCCGCGACTGGAAATGGACATATGTTTCCACACATGAAAATGATGTTATGGATCTGGGCCCTTTTTTCTATGAGCGTGACAATACAGCACCGGAAGAATAAGATAAAATAAAAAAGCTCCGCCGCACGGCGGAGCTTTTTGGCACCGTCTGAACTTGACAACACCCCGGGAATAATGTAGTATCGAATTGCTGTTTTAAAAGCTTATAAGTCCATATACCCGGGTGTGGCGCAGTTGGTAGCGCGGGTGGTTTGGGAGCTCTCAAAGGTCCATCCATCATGTTTTCTGCCAACGCCGCAACCCCTTGAAACACTAAGCGAACACGGTTTTTCCCTTTGAGCAAAACCCCTGCAAAAGTGGTTCATACCACATGTTTGCTACTTCAAAATTAAATTTCATATCTATTTCCGGGTGTGGCGCAGTTGGTAGCGCGGGTGGTTTGGGACTTCATAAGACGCTATCCATT
>JAFSIK010000048.1 GCA_017439805.1 Oscillospiraceae bacterium | reverse complement strand
TGGGGAAGGCGATACCATAGATCCGCTGGAGGGTCTCCCGGTTGGAGTCGCCCCGCCAGTAGGCGCCGGTGCAGGAGGTGAGCTTGATGGCGTTGCCCTTGATCCGGCCGGTGGAGTCCAGATGGGGGCCGGCGCACAGGTCAACGAAGTCGCCCTGGCGGTAGAAGCTGATGACGGCGTCCTCGGGCAGGTCGTTTATAAGCTCAACTTTATAAGGCTCGCCGGCCTCCTCCATGAACTTGATGGCCTCGGCGCGGGGAAGCTCAAAGCGCTCCAGCTTCAGCTTCTCCTTGCAGATCTTTCTCATTTCGGCCTCAAGCTCCTCCAGCTGAGTTTCGGAGAAGGGTTCGGGAGTGTCGAAGTCGTAGTAAAATCCGTTCTCGATGGCGGGGCCGATAGCCAGCTTCACCTGGGGGTGGAGGCGCTTCATGGCCTGGGCCAGCACGTGGGAACAGGTGTGCCAGTAAGTATGGCGGTATTCGGGGTTTTCAAAGGTATAAAGCTCCTGGGACATATATCTCTCTCCTTCTTTAGAGTGATTTACATTATCATTTTTTATAAATACGCCTTGCAGGACAGGCACTCTTTACCGCTGATATTATCAGCCTGTTGTCCGCACCCTGCGCAGGTACTTGGGGTGCAAAAAGCAATTGGTTTTCCACAATTGTCGTGGGCCGGGGGTGGGGTCCCGGGGAGGCGGCGACGTGGTCGCAAAGTCCGCCCCGCGCAGGGCTTCCTGTCCGGTCGCCCGGCGCTCCGCTTCCTTGCTCCCCCTTTCCCCACGAAAACCAATGTTTTCGCGGGGCCCCATAAAAGGTGTCTTTGACACCCTTTTTCTGGACGAGCAGAAAAAGTGAATCGTCCCTCCCGTCCGCAGACGGGCAAAATCACCTCATCCGGCGCTTCGCGCCACCTTCCCCTCAAGGGGAAGGCTCATATCGCCGCAAGGGCGTGCATTATGCCAAACAACGCCGGGGCGTGGATTATATAGATAAGCAGTGACCTGCGGCCCAGCATTTCAAAAAAGGGCGCCCGGAAAGCCGACAGCTTCTCCGGCAGAGCATCCGCGGCGGCGTACCGCCCCGCCCAGGCGCCGAAGAAAAACACAAACACCCACGGGAAAAGGGGGAAAAAGTCCGCCGTTTTCACCATGTTGGGGGCAAAGCCGAATAGCCAGCTTATCCACCGCAGGAAATTTTCCGGTGCAAAACTCACCTGCTCCGTCAGCACCGCCGTTACCGCCATCAGTATGAGCAGTATTGCCGGCGCTGTGGGTTTTTCTCCCTGGGGCGAGCGCTTTTTTCGCGCCCTCACCGCCGGAAACAGAGCCTCCAGCGCGGCGTAAATCAGCATGCACACAGCCAAAAGGTGCAAAGCGCCGAAGTACACGCTCTGACCCGCCAAAACCGTCACCGCGGTGATACACAGCGCCAGAAGGGCGCATTTTACTCCCCGGCGCAGGTTGGAGCGGCTCATGGGCGATGAAAATCCCGCCAGAAAAATAAACGCAAAGGCGAACACCCACCGCACCGCGTCCATGGGGGCGTTGGAGTACACCCCGTAGGGCAGGCCGAAGGCGATGACAGCGTTGTAAACGGCGTGATAAATTATCATCACCGCCACGCAAAGACCCCGCAGGGCGTCTATGGCGCCGTATTTCCGGGGTTTTTTGATAAGTTTTTCCCGGGAAAGGGTCATCAGACGTTGAATCTGATGTTCATTATGTCGCCGTCCCGGACAACGTATTCCTTGCCCTCCTGACGGACAAGACCCTTGTCCTTGGCGGCGGCGAAGGTGCCGCACTCTTTAAGGTCGTCAAATGCCACAACCTCCGCGCGGATAAAGCCGCGCTGAAGGTCGGTGTGAATTTTGCCGGCGGCTGCGGGAGCCTTGGTACCCCGGACGATTGTCCATGCACGTACCTCGTCCTTGCCGGCGGTGAGGAAGGAAATGTAGCCCAGCAGGTCGTAGGACTGCTGAATAAGCTTTGCCAGACCCATCTGGCCGATTCCCAGTTCCTCAAGGAAAACCTCCTGCTCCTCCGGCTCCAGCTGGGCAAGATCCTGCTCCAGCTTGGCGCAGATGGGCAGAACCTTCGCCCCCTCCGCCTGAGCCATTTTCACAAGAGTCTGATAATTTTCGTTGTTTTCAAGGTCGGCAAAACCGGCCTCGTCCAGATTTGCCGCGTAGATGACGGGCTTGACCGTCAGCAGACCGCCGTCGGACAGGAAGGGCAGATCCTCCGGCTGAAAATCGTACTCACGGGCGGGACGGCCTTCCTCAAGGATGGTCTGCAGGGCGGAAAAGAGCTGTTCCTCCTTGGCGTAGCGCTTGTCGCCGCCCTTCATGTTCTTTTTGGCCTTTTCCACACGGCGCTCCACTATCTCAAGGTCGGCAAGGATAAGCTCCAGATTAAGGCTCTCCGCGTCACGGGCGCTGTCGGCGCTTTCGGAGAAGATGCTCTCATCGTCAAAACAGCGCACCACGTGCACCAGAGCGTCGGTCTGACGCAGGTGGCTGAGGAATTTGTTGCCCAGACCCGCGCCGGTGGAGGCGCCCTTGGCAAGACCCGCCACGTCTACGAAATCGATGGTGGCGGGGGTGTATTTTTTCGGCTCGTACATCTCCGCCAGAAAGTCCAGCCTTTCATCGGGCACTTTCGCCATGCCCAGATTGGGGGTGACGGAGGAGGATACGTAGGCGGCAGTTTCCGCCGCCGCGCCGGTAAGAGCGTTGAAGAGGGTGGTCTTGCCCACGTTGGGCAGACCCACGATACCGAGCTTCATATAAAAACGTCCTTTCAAATCGTAACACTTTGAAAAAGTATTATATAACATTAATTTAAAAAACACAAGGGTGTCAAGGACACCTTTTATGACGCAATAAAGGTGCTCTGCCTTTCAACGGAATCGCCGCGGCACGCTCCGCGATGCCTCAGCGTTTCAAGAGTATTGTACCCTCTGTGTCAAAGCACTTTTTGCGGCGCAATTTAACTGCCTTTCCGTTCAACGGATTTTCGCGCCCCGCCCGGTAAAAGCCTTCCCCTTGAGGGGAAGGTGGCGCAAAGCGCCGGATGAGGTGTATTTGCCCCTCCGCAGAGGGGCAATTTTCCCCCCTTTAGAAAACTTTTTTCCACGTAATTATTATATTATATAGGTATTCGGGTTGATTTCGCTGGATTTTTGGGGTATAATCTATCATAGGTAAATTTATGCTTTAAACACATGATACAGATGGGAATGAGGATATGAATTCTAACGCCGACGTATGGGAAAAAGTCCTTTCCATGCTTTCTGAGGAGCTGACGGAGACCACCGTGGCCACCTGGTTCGACCAGGTCACCCTTATCGACATCACCGACAGCAAAATAACCCTTTTCACCCCCGTGGAATTCAAGGGTCAGATAATCCGCCAGCGTTATCAGGGTCTGATAGCAAGGATAATGGAGGAACTTTTCTCCTCCGAATTTGACGTGGAGATAATCGCGGGAGAAATTAAAGCCGACCGCCCCGACGAAAAGCCGGTGCAGAGGGGCAAGCTCACCTTCGACAACTTCATCGTTGGCCCCTCCAACAAGTTCGCCCACGCCGCGGCAAAGGCCGTGTCCGAACGTCCCGGCCAGGTATACAACCCCCTGCTTATCTACGGCGAAAGCGGTCTGGGCAAAACCCACCTGCTCTACGCCATTTCCAACGCCATCAAGGAGGCAAACCCCGGCTTCAAGGTGGTCTACATCCGGGGTGATGAGTTCACAAACGAGCTTATCTCCGCCATCTCCAGCGGCAGAAACGTGGAGTTCCGCGAAAAATACCGGGGCGCCGACCTTTTCCTCATGGACGATATTCAGTTCATCGCCGGACGTGAGTCCACCCAGGAGGAATTTTTCCACACTTTCAACACCCTCTACGAGGCGGGCAAGCAGATAGTCCTTACCTCCGACCGTCCTCCCAAGGAGATGGCAAGGCTGGAAAACAGACTTCAGACCCGCTTTGAGTGGGGTCTTATCGCCGACGTAAAGCCCCCCGAATTTGAAACCCGCGTGGCAATCATCAAGAAAAAGGCCAGCTTCCTTGACCTTGTTCTGGAGGACAACCAGCTTTCCTACATCGCCACAAACATCACCGACAACGTCCGCCAGATTGAGGGCACGGTGAACAAAATCGTGGCCTATCAGCAGCTGGGCGACATGGACCAGGCTCAAAACGCTGTTGTCCGGGCCGTAAACGACATGAAAAAGGAGCGGGGCGAGGAGGCTCCCGACCCCATGCTCATCATTGAGGAGGTTGCCCGCTTCTTCTCCATCGAAAAGGAGGATATTCTCAGCAAGCGCAAGACCTCCGAGGTGGCAAACGCCCGTCAGTACGCCATGTATCTGATGCGAAAGCTGACCAACATGTCTTTCGGCGAAATCGGCAGGCTCTTCGACCGTGACCACACCACCGTAATGCACGCCACGGAGAAAATCGAAAGCCAGTATCAGTCCAGCGCCTTTGCCCGTGACACCGTCCGGGACATCACCTCCAACATCAAGGAGAGGGCGTAAAATTTTCCACATTTTGTGGAAAAGTGGAAAAAGCTGTCCACCGATGTATGTGAAGGAAAAAAAGCCGTGGAAAAGTGCCCTGTTCAATCCACAGGCGCCGTTGATAAAAAATCCGCCTGTTTCAAGGGTTTTCCGACTTTATCCACCGAAAAAATCCCTACTGCTTAAAACTACTATTTTATTATTCTTTATTTCTTAATAGACGGGAGTTTTGAAAAATGAAATTTACCTGTGAAAAGGCTCTGCTGCAGAGCGCGGTGAACATGGTATTCCGCACCGCCGCCGCGAAAAGCACCATTCCCGCCCTTGAGGGTATCCTTATCGAGGCCGGCCACGGTCTGACTCTCACCGGCTACAATATGCAGACCGGCATCCGCACCCGTGTAAGCGCCGACGTAAGCCGTGAAGGCTGCATCGTCATCGACGCCAAGCTTTTTTCCGACCTTATCCGCAAGCTGCCCGACGATGTGGTTTCCGTCAGCGTGTCAAACGATTTTGTGGCGGAGATCCGCTGCGGCGTTGCCCGCTTTGAAATCATGTGCATGGACGCCGCCGATTACCCCGACCTGCCCGAGGTTGACGCCGCTTCCGGCCTTCAGCTGGAGGAGGAGGCTCTGCGCTCCATGATTAACGGCGCCGTTTTCTGCGCCAGCGAGAGCGAGGCACGCCCCGTTCACACCGGTATGCTTTTCGATTACAAATCCGGCACCGTCACCGGCGTTGCGGTGGACGGCTACCGCCTTGCCCTGCGCCGGGAGGACTGCACCTGCACCACCGGCCAGGATATGAAGTTCGTTGTTCCCGCCGTTTCCCTGCGTGAGCTGGAAAAAATCCTCACCGGCGGCGAAAACATCGTCACCATGATTCCCGGCAAGCGCCACATCCTGTTCAAAACCGAAAAAGCGGAGCTTATTTCCCGCCTGCTGGACGGCGAATTCCTCAATTACGACAAGGCTGTTCCCAGGGCAAATCCCATCACCTTCAATGCCGCCACCCGTGACATCGCTCACTGCGTTGACCGCGTTTCCCTCATCATAAACGAAAGCCTCAAAAGCCCCGTGCGCATGACCATCGGCGACGGTCAGATTAACTTCGCCTCCTCCACCGCTTTGGGCAGCGTTTCCGACAGCTGTCAGATTGTGGGCACCGGCGGAGATATGGAAATCGGCTTCAACAACCGCTACCTGCTGGACGCTCTGAAGGCCGTGCCCGACGATGAAATCAAAATCGAGCTTTCCGGCCCCACCGCTCCCATGATTATCGTGCCCAAGGAGGGCGCGGAGCGCTATCTGTATATGATTCTTCCCGTGAGGCTGAGAAAAGTATGAAAATAGTTGCCCTTAAAACCCAGGTGGAGTACATATCCACCCCCTACATCAAGCTTGACCAGCTTTTGAAGTTTGCCGCCCTGTGCGAAACCGGCGGCGAGGCCAAGGAGCTTATCCAGGCCGGCGGCGCAAAGGTAAACGGTGAGGTCTGCACCATGCGGGGCAAAAAAATCGTTCCCGGCGACACGGTTATAATTCCGGAGCTGGGCGTGAAAATTCTGGTGAAAAATGAGGATTGACACCCTTTTTCTTGAAAACTACCGCAACGTAAAGGAAGCAAGCCTGACCTTTTCCCCGGGAATAAACGTCATCTGCGGCGAAAACGCCCAGGGCAAGACCAATATTCTGGAGGCCTGCGCCTACATGGCTCTGCCCAAAAGCTTTCGCACCAGAAAGGAAAGCGAGCTTATCGGCTTCGGCGGGGAATTTACCGTTATTCGCTCCTCGGTATGGGGGGTGGAGGGACGGAAAATGGAGCTGGAGGCACGGCTCTTTGCAGACCGTCGGCGCAAGCAGCTTTTCGTTAACGGTGTGAAAAAGCGGGGCGGTCCGGAATTTTCCGGCATCATCCGCTGCGTGCTTTTCTGCCCGGAGGACCTTTACATCATAAAAGACGGAGCCTCGGGACGCAGGAGCTTTCTTGACGCCTGCATCTGCCAGCTGCGCCCCCGGTACGCCGCGGCGCTGGAGGAATACACCCGCCTGTACGAGCATAAGCTGCGCATACTGCGGGACTGGGAGCAAAACCCCGGCCTGCTGGACGCTCTGGACGATTTTTCCGTCCGGATGGCTCAGACCGGCGCAATAATCATAAGCTACCGTGCCCGCTTCATAAAAAAGCTGGGTGAAGCCGCCCGGCGGATACACGGCGAAATTTCCGGCGGAAGAGAGGAACTTACCCTTAAATACTCCACCGTTTCCACCGTCACAGACCCCCTTGGCAGTCCGGAGGAGATATACCCCGCCCTGACAGACCACTGGCGCAGCCACCGTCAGGCGGAAATAAGCAGCGGCAGCGTCCTCTCCGGCCCCCATAAGGACGAGCTGGAAGTTTATTTAAACGGCCTGCCGGTAAAGAGCTTCGGCTCACAGGGTCAGATACGCACCGCCGCCCTGAGTCTGAAACTTGCCGAGCGGCAGATACATTTCGACGACTGCGGCAAATACCCGGTGCTGCTGCTGGACGACGTACTGTCCGAGCTTGACAGCCTTCGCCGGGACTACGTACTCAACAAAATCTCCACCGGACAGGTAATCATCACCTGCTGCGGCGGAGAGTGGGCCGGCGCCAGCGGAAAGCTGTTTTCCGTCAGCGGCGGCGAAGTAAGGGAGGGCTGAATATGTACCTGCACCTTGGCCAGAACGTCATCGTCCGGGAGAGGGACGTGCTTGGCATATTCGACCTTGAAATAACATCCCAGTCAAAACGCACCCGCCAATTTCTTGCCGCCGCCGAAAAGGGCGGCAGAGCCGTCACCGTATCCGACGACCTGCCCCGCTCCTTCATCGTCACGGCGGATAAGGTATATATTTCCCCACTGTCCAGCGCCACGCTGCAAAAGCGCGCCCAGACCGGCGCCTTCCGCGGCGGCGAATGGCGCTGAAATCCCTCATGGAGGTAAAGAAATGTCAGAAGAGAGAAATGTGATTTTACAGGAATACGACGCCAGTCAGATACAGGTCCTTGAGGGCCTTGAAGCCGTGCGCAAAAGACCCGGTATGTATATCGGCTCCACCTCCTCCAGCGGCCTGCATCATCTGGTTTACGAAATAGTGGACAACTCCATCGACGAGGCTCTGGCGGGCCACTGTACGGAGATTACCGTCACCATCGAAAAGGGCGACATCATCTCCGTTGTGGACAACGGCCGAGGCATCCCCGTTGACATTCAGGAGCAGACCGGCAAAAGCGCCCTTGAGGTGGTATTTACCGTGCTCCACGCCGGCGGCAAGTTCGGCGGCGGCTACAAGGTATCCGGCGGCCTCCACGGCGTGGGCGCCAGCGTTGTAAACGCCCTGTCCGAGTGGCTGGAGGTTGAAGTCCACAAAAACGGCAAAATTCACCAGATGAAATTCTCCCGGGGCGAGATAACCCAGCACATGACCGTGGTGGGGGAAACCCACCGCACCGGCACCGCCGTGCGCTTCAAGCCCGACCCGGAGATGTTCACCGACACCACCAGCT
>JAFSIK010000047.1 GCA_017439805.1 Oscillospiraceae bacterium | reverse complement strand
TCGTCCTGAGCCAGGATCAAACTCTCAATAAATGGTATCTAAACACTCCCTAAAGAGCGCTCAAATCTTTATCGATAAGCTTTATCTTAGCTTAAAACTCTTTTATCATCGACAACGTAATTGACAGATAACCGTTGCCGACTTCTTTCTGGTGCTTGTGTTTCGTTGTTTAATTTACAAGGTACACTCGCTTGCTGCGCCTTCGCCGTGAAGGTGTCTGGTGCAGCGCGCTCGATTATAGTACCACAGGCTTTTCGGAAAGTCAACCCCCTTTTTTGAAAAAATTAAACTTTTTTTCTAAATAATTTTTTGGTTGTTTTTTGGCAAAAAGGAGGCCTTTTGGCGTCACGCCAAAAGGCTCTCTCCTACTTTGAATATATCTCCCGCGCCAACGGTGATTATTATATCACCGGGACCTGCGGTGCGTCTGAGGTACTCAGTTATCTCCCCGAAGGTGGGAAAATATTTTGCATCGGGTATCTTTTCCGCCAAGTCAGCCGAGGATATCCCGACGGTATTTTTCTCTCTGGCGGCGTATATCTCTGCCAGAACTGTTTCATCAGCCAGGCTAAGCGCCCTTACAAATTCATCAAACAGAGCCTTGGTGCGGGTATAGGTGTGCGGCTGAAACACGCAGACCACACGCTTGGCCTTAAGCTCTCTGGCCATATTAAGGAGAGATGTGACCTCGCCGGGGTGGTGTGCGTAGTCGTCATACACCTGGGCACCGTTATAAACGCCCTTGTGTTCGAATCTTCTGCCTGCGCCGCCGAACTCCGCCAGTCCCTCTTCGATATCGGCAGGCTCCGCCCCGGTCATAATGCAGGCCGCTGCCGCCGCCAGAGCGTTGGAGGCGTTGTAGGCGCCACGGACAGACAGTTTGACATGGCAGAAAAATCTGCCCTCACGCCAGATATCAAAACTCTCGCCGTCGTAGTTTCTGCCGCATATATCGGCATCCGGGTTGAATCCGAAGGTAACGATGTTTCTGTCCAGACCGCTTACTGCGTCCATGGCGTTTTTGTCGTCCATATTCACCACCACTGCGCCACGGGTTTTGGGCACAAGGGCGGCAAAGCGTCTGAAGGAAGATTTTATGTCCTCAAGGTCTTTGAAAAAGTCCAGATGGTCGGCCTCGATATTGCAGATGACCGCCACAGTGGGCGAAAAGTGCAGAAAGCTGTTGCAATACTCGCAGGACTCCATGATTATAGTATCGCCCTTGCCGGTACGGTGACCGGAACCCAGCAGAGGCAGATATCCGCCGATCATAACGGTGGGGTCGCTGCCGGCCTTCATTGCGATGTGGGTGCACATTGATGTGGTAGTGGTTTTGCCGTGGGTGCCGGCAACGCAGATGGCATTTTTGTAGTTTGCCATAATTTCGCCCCAGGCCTCGGCCCGGCCGAAAATGGGAAGCATACGTTCCTTGGCTGCAATAATCTCGGGATTGTCATCATGGACAGCCGCGGTACAGATAAGAAACTCTGCCTCACCTATATTTTCACCGGCGTGGCCTATTTTCACCTCAACGCCCTTGCTTCGCAGCATTTCAACGGCAGGGCCGTTTTGCATATCGCTGCCGCTTACAATGAGGCCCTTGTCACAAAGTTCCTCCGCCAGAGCGCACATCGATACGCCGCCGATGCCCACCATGTGAACCTTTCTGCCGGGAGCCAGGCATTCCGATAACATACTCATATGGTCTGTCAACCCTTTTCTTATAGTGCAAATATTTCCTATCATTATATTACAACCTCCCTAACTTCGCAAGCAGACGTTACATTTTATTATAGAGCGCGAGAAGTTTTTTGATACTAATTCCCCGTGTCGCAGCAATAAGACGGCGAATAGTATGGGGCATGGAGGTGAACATATGGATATTGTTTCTTATCCCCTGACCTTTTTGCTGATCGGCGGCGATTTGCGTCAGGCAAGGCTGGCAAAGCTTCTGGCAGGTCGCGGTCACGATGTTATAGTGACCGGCATGGACGGCCTTGACATACATTGCGAGGAACTCTCTCACGCCGCCATAGCTGCGGCGGATTGGGTGATACTTCCGTTGCCTGTACGGTCGGGGAAAAATGTAAACGCTCCCCTTTCGGAAAAACCTATCGCGCTGAAACCTCTGCTTGACGCTCTGCGTCCGGGGCAGAAAGTTCTGGGCGGTTTGGCCGACAGCGAGCTTTTGGAAGAAATGGAGAGGCGAAAAATAAGATTTTACGATTATTTCGCCCGGGACGAGGTGGCTGTGCTCAACTCCATCGCCACCGCTGAGGGGGCTATCGCAATCGCCATGGAAGAAACTCCCTACACCCTTTTCGGCGCAAACTGTATCGTAACCGGCTACGGCAGGGTTGGCGCGGCGCTGGCAAGGCGGCTGGGCGCGTTGGGAGCAAAAGTCACCGTGGCGGTGCGTTCCCACACATCCATGGCGAAGGCGAAGGAGGCCGGCTGCGGCGTTCTGGCATTGAAGGATTTAAGTCTTGCCCTGTCCGGAGCAGACCTTGTATTCAACACCATTCCCGCTCGCATCTTCGACGCCGCCACACTTGAAAAAGCAGGCAAAAACACCCTGTTTATCGACCTTGCCTCCAAACCCGGCGGCATGGATTTTCAGGCCGCGGGAGAAATGGGCATACGGGCCGTCTGGGCTCTTTCTCTGCCGGGAAAGGTCGCTCCCCAAAGCTCCGGGGATATAATCTTCGGAGCGGTCAAAAATCTGCTGGAGGAAACGGGGGTGATGATTTGAAAAATCTCACCGCCGGATTTGCAATGACAGGCAGTTTCTGCACTTTTGAAAAAGTATTTGTGCAGCTTGAAAAACTGGGAGATAAATTTGAAAACATTTACGGCATCATGAGCGCGGCGGCAAGTTCCACCGACAGCCGTTTCGGCGCGGCGGAGGACAATGTGGCAAGACTGACCTCAATTGTGGGAAAACCGGTGATAACCACCATATCGCAAGCGGAACCCATAGGGCCGAAAAAACTACTGGATGTACTTATCGTGGCGCCCTGCACCGGCAACACCCTTGGCAAGCTGGCTTCCGGCATCACCGACAGCTCTGTGACCATGGCCTGCAAATCACACATGAGAAACGGACGGCCGCTGGTACTTGCAATCGCAACAAACGACGGCCTTTCCGGCAGCGCGGAGAGCATAGGGCGGCTTTTGAACCGAAAAAACATTTATTTCGTCCCCTTCGGGCAGGATGATCCCATGGGCAAACCCACTTCACTGATTGCGGATTTCAGCCGGTTGGAGGACACTGTCCGGGCCGCCGTGGAAGGCAGGCAAATTCAGCCGCTTATTATTTAAAACAAAGAAAAATCCGACTTTACGTCGGATTTTTCTTTTTGTTCAATACCGCAGCCGCCACACCCGCCAGGGCGAATAGGACAGCAGATGCTATAAATATAAATCCAAAACCTCTGTCCTTCATGGCTCCGCCCCATACCGCCGCCCCCAGCATCAGTCCCACATCCGCGCCAAGCATAAAGGTGGCAGTTGCCGCTCCCCGGCGCTGTCCCATTTTCACGGCGGCGGCGTTTAGCATAGGCTGTGCCACACCGGTTCCGATGCCATAGAGCACCGCGCACAATACAAACAGTGCCGCTCCCCGGGCCGCCGGCAGCGCCGCAAGACCCACAGCTCCCGCCCCGGCGGCAGGCAGCACGAGAGTAAGCTCTCCCATCTTCGCCGAGAGCTTTCCCGCCCCAAAGCGCGACGGAAGCATGGCGGCCGCTGCAACGGCAAAAAACACTCCGGCTTTCAATCCCCGTTCCGGGGCAAACACCGTCATATAGGACAGACAGGACACCCCCGCCATTCCCACGGCGGTTTGGATAAGTGCCGGTGGCACCGCCTTCAAAGACAAAGGAAAGGCGTTTTTACTTACATTATTATATATATTATGTTTTGAATACATTGCGGCGCTGACAGCTGACATTGCCAGACACGCTCCCACGCAGGCGGAGCTTATGAGGTACAGCTTAGGCTCGCCCTCCGGCAGGCGCAATATCCCCAGCGCCAGAGCCGCCGACATTCCCATGGCAAGAGCCTGCCCCAGTCCCATAAGGCTGACTCCCTCCCCCGTTCTGTTTCCGGGGGCTCTTTCAGCGGCTATAGAAAGCATTGCCGTCTGGGCGGCACAGCAGCCAAATCCCTGAAAAAGCCGGCACACCACGAATATCGCAGCCCCCTCCCACATATAAAAGGCGGTGACCGCCGCAAGTTCAGCCGCAAGGTAAACTCCCGCTCCGGCGCACACCGCCGCCCCGGAGCGTCCTCTGTCGCAGAAAAAGCCTGCCGCCGGTCTCGAAAGCGCCGCCCCTGCGAAAAACAGCGCCGCCGAGGCCGCCCGCCCCGCTTCTCCCGCCCCCAGTCGGTGGGCGCAAATTGCGGCGGTAGAGCCGTTCATGCCCTGGGAAAGCCAAAGGGCGAAATACGCCGCACACAAAAGCCAGAAGGCCACCGTGTATTTTTCTTTTTGTTTTTTAAGCATAAAAACAGCCTCCGGTGAATATTCACCGAAGGCTATTATGTGTTAAAAACAGTAATTTATTTCTTGTTGAAGATACCCAGAATATCCTCGAAATCGCCGTCGTCGGAGGCGCTCATGATCTGATCCAGCTCAGCCTCGGCGGGGGTAACTTCCTTGGGTTTGCCATCGGCAAAGCCAGTGGCGATAACGGTTACGCGGATTTCATCCTCAAGGCTATCGTCAAAGGCGGCACCGAAGATGATGTTGGCGTTTTTATGGGCAGCTTCCTTAACCAGGTTGGCAGCCATTTCGACCTCTTCCAGGCCGATGTCCATGCTGCCGGTAACATGTACCAGAACGCCGGTTGCACCGTTGATGCTGGTCTCCAGCAGGGGGCTGGAAATGGCCATACGGGCAGCGTCCTCAGCCTTGGTCTTGCCGGCGCCGCGGCCAACACCCATGTGAGCGTAGCCGGCGTTTTTCATAACGGCGGTAACGTCGGCAAAGTCAACGTTGATGAAGCCGGTGTTCTTGATGAGGTCGGAAATGTTGGAAACAGCCTGAATGAGAACATCGTCGGCAACCTGGAAAGCGTTGGCGAAGGTGATCTTGGTTTCGGAGGCCAGTTTCAGACGCTCGTTGGGGATGATTACCAGAGAGTCAACTCTGCTCTTGAGTTCTTCGATGCCCTGCTCGGCCTGAGCCATTCTGCGGGCGCCCTCGAAGTGGAAGGGCTTGGTAACAACGCCGACGGTAAGCTTGCCGTTGTTCTTGGCAATTTCGGCAACCACGGGAGCGCCGCCGGTGCCGGTGCCGCCGCCCATACCGGCGGTGACGAATACCATGTCAGCAGTTTCAAGTACTTTTTCAATCTGGGGACGGCTTTCCTCGGCACTCTTGCGGCCTACGTCGGGGTTTGCGCCCGCGCCCTGACCGCTGGTGACCTTCTCACCGATCTGAACCTTGGTGGTAGCCTCGGAGATGGCCAGAGCCTGCTTGTCCGTGTTAACGGCAACAAACTCTACCCCCTGCGTTCCGGACTTGACCATCCTGTTTACTACGTTATTACCGGCGCCGCCTACGCCTACGACTTTAATTACGACTACATTGTCGGGACCGTTGTCAATTCCGAAAGGCATAATCCAAATCCTCCTGTTGTTTTTATCTCTTACGTTGGAAAATGTATTTTAAAAATATACATTTAACCACGATATTAAGTCAACATAAATTGTAGCAAACATTTCAGGCAAAATGCAACTACTTTTTTTCAAAACTTGTGCCAGCCCGAGCGGTGTATAACAATATGTTGTTATTGATTTTTATCGGGAATAAAATGTGCTTCGCTTCCGCCGCTCAAATCAATGGTTCCGGGGCGCATCTCGTCTATTTCCTCCAGATATTCGATGATTTCGATGATATAACGCACCTTGTAGTCCATATCTTCCGGCGCGCCGAAAAGCACGGTATATTTGTCCCGGAACTGCAGTATGATGTCCCGGCTGTCCGTAAAATCGGCGGCGTAGACCATGTTCGACATTCCGTTGTCATAAAGTGCCGCAAGCAGGCCGGAAACCTCCTGCAGGGTGGTTATCTCTTCATCGGCAAATTCCAGATGTTCGCCCTCCCGTGCCGAGGCTATGTCAAGACCCACGAGGGAAATGTAGTTGTCCTTGTCCTGTCTGGATGCCTGACTGAGCACTCTGCCGTTGGTGCCCACCATCCAGTATGCACCTGCAAGTTCTGCCACGGCGGACTCCTCGGATTCCACCACGGTTATCTCCACCTGGCCCGGGATATGCCGCTGCACCCGGACAGACTGGATATACGGGAAAGCATCGTAGACCGCGCGGGCCGCGGCGTCGGTATCGGCCAGCACAAGACTTCCTCCCTTTTTGATGCCGGAGGCGCGGGATATCTCTTCGGCGCTGTATCTTTCACCGCCGTGCACATTAATGGACGACACTCTGAAAAACACGGTAACCGCGAGAACCGCTGCGGCGATGATTATCACCGCAGCCACCACCGTATAGGCCTTGCCCCGGCTGCGTTTGCGCCGGGACCGGTATCTTTTGTCGGTAGAGTTAGCCATTTTTATCCTCCGTTTATCAGTTCCGCCCGGGCTCCGAGACTTTTAAGCGCCCCGGCGAAATCCTCGTATCCTCTGTTTATATGGTGAAGGTCGGTTATGAAGCTGGTGCCCCTTGCTCCCAGCGCCGCCACAGCCATAGCCGCGCCGCCGCGCAGGTCTGTGCATCGTACCGCCGCCCCGTGCAGCTCCGCAACGGAGCACACCATGGCTACCCGTCCCTCTATTTTAACATCCGCCCCCATGCGTTTAAGCTCCGGCACGTGGCGGTAGCGGTTTTCAAAAATATTTTCAACGAACACAGTGGTTCCGGACGCTTTCAGCAGCGCCGCCATAACAGGCGCCTGAGCGTCTGTGGGAAATCCGGGATAGGGTCTTGTGACCACGGGTCTGACGGCGCGAAGTTCGCCGTTGCTTTTGATGTAAGTGAAGTCGCGTCCGTTTTCAATATGGCAGCCCGCGGCGGAAAGTATATCCGTAACGGTTGAATAATGCTCGGGAATAACGCCCTGCAAAACCACCTCTCCCCCGGCGCTTGCCACGCATGACAGCCAGGTCGCAGCCACAATGCGGTCGGAAATGACGGTATGCTCGGCATTTTTCAGCGGCGCGCGTCCCTTAATTGTAATGACGGGAGTGCCCGCGCCGGAAACCTCCGCTCCCATGCAGCGCAGAAACTGCTGCATATCCCATATTTCAGGCTCGCGGGCGGCATTGTTTATCACCGTTACCCCGCTGGCTGCGGTGGCGGCCAGCATTATGTTTTCCGTGGCCCCAACGCTGGGAAAGGAAAGATTTATGTCGGCGCCGGTAAGACCGTCGCTTTGGCAGATTATATATCCCTGCTCTTCACGTATCCGGGCGCCCATACGGCGCAGGGCGGCAAGATGAAGGTCAATGGGTCTTGCGCCAAGCTCACATCCGCCTGGGTAAGCGATCACCGCAGAGCCTCTTCGTGCAAGTATGGCGCCGAGAAATATTACGGAGCTTCGCATTTCCCGCATCAGCTCTGTGGGTATATCTCCGCCGGTCATATTTTGGGAATTTATAATAACAGTGCCGCCCCGTCTTTCGGCGCTGCATCCCAGATGCTCCAGAACCTTTAAAGACGCCTCCACATCCCTGAGACGGGGACAGTTATGTATGATGCTCTCGCCGCCGTTAATAATCGTGGCGGCAAGTATGGGCAATACGGAATTTTTTGCCCCCTGTACTTTTATGGTGCCATTAAGCCTGACACCGCCGGTGATAGCCAGCGCCTCCATGGTCTCAGCCCCTTTCAGCTTACTGGCTCATACTATGCTTTCGGGGGCTTTTGTGTCATTTCAGGCCTTTTTGCCCTGGGCGAGTTCCATGATGCACTGATATATACGCTCAGTGCTGTCCAGCACCGCCATCCGGGAAAGCTCCCGGCTCATGGCATGACGGCGGGGCTCGTTTTTAAGCAGCTCCACGGTTTTTTCATAAAGCACGTCGCCGGTACAATCCGCTTCCAGAACCATCTCGCAGGCACCCCGGTCATAGTACACCCGGGCATTTTTCTCCTGATGGTTTTCGGAAACGTTGGGAGAGGGAACGATTATGGCCGGCACGCCCACAGCGGCTACCTCACACAGGGTGCTGGCGCCGGCGCGGCAGATTACCAGGTCGGCGGCGCCCATGGCGGTGGGCATATCGTAGATGTATTCCACCATCCGGATGCAGGGCTCATTTTCAAGGTCAATGCCTTTTTCCTTTACAAGATCCGGCATCCAGCGCCAGCCGAAGCTGCCGGTTGCGTGTATATGGTGAAATTCATTTTTGCCCTTTTCAAGCTCCATGAAACGGGCGATTTTTTTGTTCATTTCCCGGGCGCCAAGGCTGCCCCAAAAGGTGACGACCACGGGTTTCCCGTCGTCAAGTCCCAGTTTCTCGCGGGCGGAGTTCTTGTCGACGAAAAGCATTTCCTCCCTGACGGGTGTGCCGGTATAGCGCACTCTGGAAGGGTCGGGGTATTTGTCCCGGCTTTCTTCAACGCCAACCATCACTATATCCGCCTTTTCCGCCAGAGAGCGGGTGGTAAGCCCCGGAACGGCGTTGGATTCGTGAATGGCGGTGGGTATGCCCTTTTTCGCCGCCCGGGAGAGGACGGGATAGCTGGCATATCCCCCTGTGCCGATGACCACGTCGGGTTTGAAGTCGGCAAGAATTTTATCCGCCTGCCGGCGGCTCTTGCCCACAAGGAACACTGAGCGGATATTGTGCACGATGGCTTTCGGGGAAAAGCTTCTCAAAAAATTTGATATTTCAACTGTTTTTATTTCGAAGCCGGCCTTGGGTACAAGGTCGACCTCCATTCCCTCCCCCGAGCCTACAAAAAGTATCTCCGTTTCGGGGCGTTTTTCAAGGCAAAGCTTCGCCGCGGCAAGGGCGGGATTTATGTGACCGCCGGTGCCTCCGCAGGAAAAAAGTATCCTCATGGCTAAACCTCCTTGCCGGTTTAAACAACGTTTTGTCGTGATACCGCCAGTACCACGCCAACCTCCGCCATCTGGATTATAAGGGCGGTGCCGCCGTAGCTGAAAAATGGCAGGGATATGCCCGTGGCGGGGATAAGGGTGGTGACAACGGCGATATTAAGGAACACCTGAAGAGCAAACATAGTCATGATGCCGCTGATGAGCAGGCTGCCAAAGCGGTCACGGGTGTGCATCGCCAGCCAGAAACCACGGATTATAAACAGGGCGAAAAGCAGCAGTATCATCATGGCTCCGATAAAGCCAAGTTCCTCGCATATAATGGCAAATATGTAGTCGTTGAATTCCTCGGGCAGGTAATAGAATTTCTGGCGGCTGTTGCCCAGGCCAAGGCCCAGCAGACCGCCGCTGCCTATTGCATAGAGGGACTGAATGCTCTGGAAACCGCTGCCCAGTTCATCTATCCAGGGATCTTTCCACACCGCAAGGCGCTGCTGCACGTGCTCCATTTTGGATGCCACGAAGTAACCCGCCGTTCCCAGCACCGCAAAGGCGCCCACAAACCATCCAAGCTTAACGCCGCCTATGAGCATCAGCACGGCGCCAACGGCAAATATGATAACCGTGGCGGAGATGTGAGGTTCAAGTACCAGCAGACCCGCAATAACCGCAAGAATCAACACAAAAGGAATGATGCCGTAGCGGAAGGTCTGCATTTTTTCCTTAAACCGGGAAATCAGGGTGGCAAAACATACGATTACCGCCAATTTTGCTATCTCAGAGGGCTGGAACAAGATTGGACCAAGTCTGAGCCAACGGGTAGCGTTGTTTTTTGTTGTGCCGATAACAAGCACAAGCACAAGTAAAACCACGGCTGCAACCAGCAGCGGGAATGCCGCAAGTTTAAGTTTCTGATAGTTGAAACGGGAAATAAGGAAGATTATTACCACACCCATAACCGCAAACACCGCCTGGCGGGTTACGTAATAGGCGGAGTTTCCGGTTTCATCAAAGGCCGTGGCGTAGGAAGCGGAATAGAGGGTCACAAGACCCACCACAAGAAGCAGCATTGCAAGCAGAAAGAAGGGCAAGTCAATTCTGCCCGTTCCGATGGCGAACAGCCGCTGACGCTGCTTTTTTTCAACTTTGGGGTCAAGTTTTTCCATATTTCCTCCTTTCCGCTGATTGCGTTTTGAATTATCTGAACATTATGCCGATATAGCCGAGAATACAGCCAACGGCGGAAAGCACGGTGAAAACCGCGAAAATTTTCTTTTCCTTCCAGCCGCCCATCTCAAGATGGTGATGGAAGGGGGACATGCGGAAAACGCGCTTTCCGTGGGTGAGTTTGAAATAAAGCACCTGAATGACAACACTGAGCATCTCCCAGATATAGACCGCCGCCACGGGAATAAGCACCAGGGGAACGTCAAGGGCAAAACCCATGCCCACCACCGCGCCGCCTAAAAACAGGCTGCCGGTGTCGCCCATGAATACCTTGGCGGGGTTGAAGTTATAGACAAGAAACGCCAGCATTCCGCCCAGAAGCGCCGCGGGAAACAGGGCGGCGGGTTCGTTTTTCCATACAAAAGCCACGATGATAAAGAAAATGCTGACAGGCACGGTCACGCCGGTGGCAAGGCCGTCAATGCCGTCGGTAAGGTTCACTGCGTTTACGATACCCACGATGTAAATTGCGGCGATGATGATGTAGATTATCCAGTTTACACGGAAGCTGACGTTGAAGAAGGGAATATAAACTTCGTTGGTCAGGTGTCCGCAAAGGCGCATGGCGCCAAGGAATGCCGCCGCGACCACCAGCTGCAGCACAAATTTCTGAATGCTGGTGAGACCCAGGTTTCTTTTCTTTTTTACCTTAACGTAATCGTCGATAAAACCAACCAGTCCGTAAATAACTGCCAGCGCCCAGATGATGATGAATACATACTGTCCCTGGATGAGGTACTTGATGCCCACCACAAACATGGCTACGGTGATGCCCACAATGAACATAATGCCGCCCATGGTGGGTGTGCCTGCCTTGGTCTGATGCCAGTTGGGGCCTTCCTCACGTATCTGCTGGCCGGCCTTCATGCGGCGAAGGGCGGGAATAAGCAGTCTGCCGCAGCCTGCGGTCACTAAAAACGATATTACTATGGCAAGGATAATATTCAGCATGATATCCTCACTCCCTGTTTAAAAATTTCTTTAGAGCTTCTTCCATTTTCATACCACGGCTGCCCTTGAAGAGTACCGTTTCCCCTCCCCTGCAGCCCTCTTTCAGGGCGGCGGCAAGGTCGTCGTGGGTTTCAAAATGGCGGGCCTTTCCGCCGGCGGCGGAGATGGCTCTTTTCATTTCACTGCCGTAAAGATACAGCTCATCGGCGCAAAGAGCTCCGTGGGTAAGCGCCTTTTCATGGAGTTCGCGGCTGTGCTCGCCAAGTTCCAGCATATCTCCCAGCACGGCGATGCGTCTGCCGGGACGGTTTTTCAGAACTTCCAGAGATGCCGCCATGCTCTCGGGGCCGGCGTTGTAGCAGTCTTCGATGACGGTAAATCCGTTTTCATTGTATATTTTCTGGCGCATGCCGGTATTTTCAAACCGTGCCAGAGCGGAAACCGTCTTTTCCGGCTCGACGCCCATAAGGCTTGCCGCCGCAGCCGCACCCAAAGCGTTTTTCACATTGTGGATGCCCGGCGCGGGAACAAATGCATCATACTGCCCCCCGGGCATAACAAGGGTAAAGCGGGTTCCTTCATCAGTGGGGCGGATATCCCTCGCGGTATAGGTACATTCGCTGTTTTCGATGCCGAACCACACTGCTCTGTCACCGATTTCGCCCCTTTTTGCCCAAAGAAGCTCGCAATCGCCGTTTAAAACAATCGGCGCATCGGGCGTCATGCCGTGGAGAATCTCAAGCTTGGCCTGAACGATGCCCTCCCTGCTGCCCAGATATTCGATGTGCTGGGTGCCGGTGAAGGTTATAAGACCAATATCGGGGGATGCGATTTTAGACAGATAGCTTATCTCGCCAAAGTGGTTCATACCCATTTCCGCCACAGCCGCCTGTGTGCCTTCCTCCATGGAGAGCAGGGTCAGGGGCAGGCCGATGTGGTTGTTGAAATTTCCGGCGGTGCAGGCGGTAAGGTACTTTTCGGAAAGCATAGCCGCCAGCATTTCTTTGGTGGTGGTCTTGCCCACGCTGCCGGTAACGGCCACAAGCATGGGAGCAATCTCCTTCCTGTACCAGGCCGCGAAATCGCCCAGCGCCTTCAGCGTATCCTCCACCAGAACGGAGGGGACGCCGGGGTCTGTATCCTTATGGGTGACAACCGCGGCACAGGTAGCCGCCGCCGAGGCAATATAGTCGTGTCCGTCCGCCTTTTCACCCACAAGGGGTACAAACAGGCTTCCCGGCGGGCACTTTCTGCTGTCGGTGCTGACCGAGGTTATTTCGATGTCTTCTCCCCGCAGCGTTCCGCCCATTGCGGCCGCCGCCTGAGAAAGCCTGACAGGTTTCATTTCGTCCTCCGTTATTTCTTCATGTCGGCCAGAACCTTCGCCACCTCTTCCCTTTCGTCAAGGTGGGTCTTGGTTTTGCCGATTATCTGATAGGTTTCATGTCCCTTGCCCGCCAGGAGTATCACGTCGTCCTCCATGGCGTTTTCCACGGCGAAACGAATGGCCTCCCGCCGGTCGCAAATAACTTTATGGGGTTTTTTGGAACCCTTTGCCCCGGCAAGAATGTCATTGATTATGTCCATAGGTTCCTCGGTGCGGGGATTATCCGAGGTGAATATTACAAAATCCGCCAGGTTTACTGAAATCTCAGCCATAAGGGGGCGTTTGGTTTTATCCCTGTCGCCGCCGCAGCCGAAAAGACACACTACCCTGCCCTTTGCAAACCCCTTCAGGGAACGAAGAACATTTTCAAGGGCATCGGGGGTGTGGGCGTAGTCAATGATGACGGTGCAGTTTTCCGGCCCGGGGACAACTTCCATACGTCCCTTGACGCCATGGGCGGTTTTAAGTGCGGCGCAGACGGTTTCAAGCTCCATGCCGAGAGCGCACAGGCAGGAAATTGCCGCAAGACCGTTATACACGGTGAAGCCGCCGGGGATAGGCACGCAGGCTCTGTTGATTCCGCCGAGAGTCAGCGCTTCAAACTCCACCCTGTCGGGCAGGAGCTTTACGTTTTTGGCAACGTAATCGGCGCTGTTGTCTTTTGAAGAATAGGTGATTTTTTCGCAGGATACCTTTTCGGCAAGTTTCCTGCCCCATTCATCGTCAATATTTATGACCGCCTTTTCGCACTTTTCAAAAAGCAGCGCCTTGGCGTCAAAATATTCTTCCATCGTACGGTGGAAATCCAGATGATCCTGGGTGAGATTTGTAAACACCGCTGCGGCGAACTTCACACCCTCAACACGCCCCAGATAAAGGGCGTGGGAGGACACTTCCATGACCACGTGGGTACAGCCGGCGTCGCGCATTTTCGCAAAAAGTTCCTGAAGCTGGTCGCCCTCGGGAGTGGTGCGCTCGGTTTCGATAAACTCATCGCCTATCATATTGCCGTTGGTACCGATAAGCCCCACCTTTGCTCCCGCCGCCTTTTCAAGGACGGTCTTGAGCAGATTTGTAACCGTGGTTTTGCCGTTGGTGCCGGTGACGCCGATGATTTTCATATTATCCGCAGGGCGGCCGTAAAACTCCGCCGCCGCAAGAGAGAGAGCCTTGCGGCTGTCCTCAACGATAATGTACGGAATATCTGTTTGAGGTTCTTCCTGGCATATTACGCAGGCCGCGCCCTTTTCCGCGGCAGAAGCGATATAGCGGTGACCGTCGGTCTCATAACCCTTTATGGCCACGAAAATACTGCCCTCTTCCACCTTTCTGCTGTCGCAGGTGATGCCGGTTATCTCAATATTTTCACAGGCTTTCGCCTGCACGACGGTTAAATTTTCAATGATTTGTGCAAGTTTCATGGTTCCTCCTCAGTCACCTACATTGGAATCAACAAACCTTACCGTTACCACTGTTCCCAAAGGCACCTGTGTGCCCGGTTCTATACTCTGTGTGCTGGCCGTTACGGTGGAACCCTCGGTGGATATTACGCCGGTGGTTTTCATGTAAAGGCCGATGTAGTTAAGTTCACGCAGGCACCATGCCTGTGAATATCCCACCATATTGGGCACTGTAACCATAGTCTCGCCGGCGTTTTCCTCTTCGGTGAAGAACAGCAGGTAGCTGCCCTGGGCAATTTCCGTTCCCGGAGCGGGAAGCTGGTCAACTATAACATTGCCGCTGCCAATGATTTTATAATTGAAGCTCTCGTGCATGGCCTCATTTGCTTCGCTTATAGTCATGCCCACATAATCACCGGCCTCCACATCCATGGAGTTGAGCTGTTCATCGCTGAATACGGCTTCTACGCCTATATAGGGCAGAACGTCCTCAAAAATAGCGGACGCGGTGGGCGCCGCCATGGTGCCGCCGCTGCTGTAGCCGTTGGTGGGAGAGTCAAGAATCACAAGACATACGATCTGGGGGTCGTCGATGGGCGCAACGCCGGCGAAGGATACCATAACGTCCTCGGTCAGATTGCCGTTTTCGTCGTAAACGTCCATCTGTTCGGAAGTGCCGGTTTTGCCGCCGATACGGTAACCGCTGACCTGGGCGTTTTTGCCGGAACCCTTTTTCACAACCAGCTCCAGCATATCGCAGACGGTACGGCTGGTTTCCTCGCTGATAACCTGCCGGATAACAGTGGGAGAGGTCTCCTCAACCACGCCGCCCTCGGCGTCCAGCACTTTGTCCACAACGTAAGGCTTCATCAGGTAGCCTCCGTTTGCCAGCGCGCAGTAGGCCGTGGCAAGCTGAATGGGGGTAATTTTGAAGGTCTGGCCGAAAGCCGCAACCGCCAGAGAGGCGTCAAAATAGTAGCTGTCCACGATTTCGTCGGCCCAGAAAATACTGCCGCTTTCACCGGGCATATCAACTCCGGTAGTGGAGCGGAAGCCGAAGGATTCAAGGTAATCAAAGAAAGTTTCGGTGCCGATGCGCAGGCCGTAGTTTGCAAAAGCCGGGTTGCAGGAATTTGCCAGAGTTTCGGCAAGGCTCTGGTCACCGTGGCCCGTCTTTTTCCAGCAGCTGATGGGGTCTTCACGGCCGGCGATATGCATACTGCCGGTGTTGCCGGTGCAGAAGAAATGTTCGCTTTGCTGTGCAAGATCCTCCTCCAGAAGGATGGACATGGTGATGGCCTTGAAGGTGGAGCCGGGCTCATAAGTGGTGGTGATGGCCTTGTTTGCCCACTGTTCCAGCTGAGCCTGACCCAGAAGGGAGGCGTATTCCTCGCTGCCCTCCTCCTTCAGCTGGGCAAGCTTTTCCGCCACCTTTTCGTCGCCGATGGCCTGATAATTGTTCAAATCGAAGCTCTCCAGGCTGGCCATGGCAAGAACCTCGCCGGTATCGGCCTCCATGATTATGCCCATGGCGCCGTTTTTCACGCCGTAGTCCGCAACCGCCTGGGAAAGGTGCTTTTCAAGATAATACTGCACGGTGGAATCAATGGTCAGCACCACGCTGTCGCCGTCCACGGCGTCGTAATAGTTGGAGTATTTAAAGAGCATTTCGTTGCCGCGTTCGTCGGTTATTGTGACGATGAGGCCGTCGGTGCCTTCAAGAGTCTCATTGAGGCTGGCTTCCACGCCGTAAAGGCCGTATCCATCGGTGCCGGTAAAGCCGATGACCTGGGCCGCCAGACTGGAGTAGGGATAATATCGGGTGGTGGTGGCCTCGAGATAGATGCCCCGAAGCTCATTTTCGGTGATAAAGGCGCGGACAAGATCGCCGGTATCCTGGTCAACTTTTTTCTTTATGACCTGATACATACTTTCGGTATGCTTGGATTTTTCCAGAACGTCCCCTTCCTCAACGCCAAGAATTTCCGCCAGTCCCTGGGCAACAAGGCCAGCGTCAACATCATACTCCTCCATCTCGTTGGGGGATATGAACACGTTGTACTCGGTGATGGAAGTGGCAAGGATATTCATGTTCCGGTCGTAAATTGTGCCGCGCTCGGCGCGGACGGTGCGCTCCTTGGTTTGCTGCTCGACAGCCATGGTTTCGTACTTGTCATGGTTGACAATCATGACCTGAAACAGCTTTACGGTAAGCGGTATAAATGCAACAATGCCACACACTATCAAAACAAACAGTGTGCGGCGCAAAATCATTTGATTGAGCCGATTTTCAGATTCCTCGGCTGAAAGTTTTTTTCTTTTATTGTTCGCCATTTCGCCCTCCGGGGATCTTGTAACCTTCGGAAGCGGCACTCACTGCCGCTTCGCTCACCGTAAATTTATGCCGGACTTCAGCCAAAAATTCCCTTAAGACGGGAAAGCATACTGCCTTCGGAATAGGCTCTCACCTGATCCTCGCCGGAAAGATCCAGATAGACGGTCTGCTCGTTGCCGGCATAGACCATGCCCAGTTCCTCGGTTGCATAGCGTTCAACCTCTTCAAGGTTTACGGTGGTGTTATATCGTTCGGCCATATCGCCTGCCTCGTCCTGCAGGCGGGAAAGCTCGGCGCGCTGGGTAACGATGGCGTTGTTTATTTCATTGAGCTGCGCACAGGTACTGACCACCATGGACATCAGCACAACGCAGACAATACTTCCGAACACAGCAAAAAGGGGTACGCCGGTCTTGGCTTTTTCTTTGGGCTTTGCGGCGGTGCGGCGGCGGGGCTGCTGCTCGGTGCGGGGCTTGCGTTCGGGAACGGGCGCGGCAAAAGCGGACAGGTCATAGGCAACGCTGCCGGAAGTCATACCCTCGTTATTGATTTCAAAATACAGCTCTTTCACCGCGGGTCTCCCTTTCTTAAATCTTCTCTGCCACGCGCAGCTTGGCGCTGCGGGCGCGGGGGTTTTGTTTCACTTCGACGTCGGATGGTGCTGTGGGTTTTCTGCCCACCTGTTTTGCCGTGGGCTTTTTGCCGCATACGCACACCGGAAATTCCGGCGGGCAGGTGCAGGGGTCGGCAGCGTTTTTGTAGGCAACTTTTACTATCCTGTCTTCCAGCGAGTGGAAGGTGATTATTGCAAGTCTTCCACCGGGAGCAAGAACATCAATGCACTCCCCTACCGCTTCCTCAACTGCGGCAAGTTCGTCATTTACGGCGATTCGGATACCCTGAAAACTGCGTTTTGCAGGGTGCTGCTCTTCACGGAGAGCCTTGCCCGGCATGGCGGAGCGGATAACATCGGCAAGCTCCAGAGTGGTTTCAATGGGGCGTTGCTCGCGGCGGCGCACAATGGCGGCGGCGATATTTCTGGCGTAGCGCTCTTCGCCGTAATCAAAGAGAATGCGCTCCAGTTCCTCTTTTGGCCAGCCGTTTACAACATCGGCGGCGGTAAGTGTCTGGCTTTGATCCATTCTCATATCCAGAGGCGCGTCTTTCATGTAGGAAAATCCCCGTTCTGCCTCGTCAAGCTGTGGAGAGGAAATTCCCAAATCCAGCAAAATTCCGTCCACCGCAGGGATTGAAAGTTCGTTGAGGATGCGTTTTATATCCCGGAAATTGCCGCGGACGGGCGTGATGGGAAGTTCCTTTGCGAGCTCCTCTGCCACACTGATGGCGGCCTCGTCACGGTCGATGCAGATAAGTCTGCCGGTTTTCAGCTTTGACGCGATGACCCGGCTGTGTCCTCCCCTGCCGAAGGTTCCGTCCACGTAAATTCCGTCGGGTCTGATATTCAGAGCGTCGATACATTCATCGAGCATTACGGGCACATGGCTAAACTGTGTCAAATTCCCAGCTCCTCCATGACACGTTCGATGTTTTCGGGGGCAAGCTCGGTCTCCTCGGCTGCAGCACGGGCGGCGGTATCCCAAATCTCGGCATGGGTATAAACGCCGATGATGGTTACTTCCTTTTTAAGACCCGCGTATTCGCGCAGTTTCTGGGGCAGCAGTATACGTCCCTGAGCGTCCAGCTCGCAGCAGCACGCGTTGGCGAAGATAGGACGCATATGGCGCGCCTTGGCGTAGGGCTGGGAGGCGAATTTTTCGGCAAATTCGTCCCAGCGGCTCTGGGAATAGACAGCGAGGCAGCGGTCAAGACCGATGGTGACATAGAACTGGCTGCCCAATTTTTCACGCAGGCGAGAGGGTACGGATACTCTGCCCTTGGCATCGATTGTATGTCTGTATTCGCCGGTCATGTTTCTGCCTCCTTTCGGGTGTTTTTCGGGTGAATTCGTGGGATTTAAAACCACTTTACTCCACTTTAACCCACTTTACGTTACAAGTATACATAAATATGCCCTCAATTGCAACAGTTTTTTGCTGTTTTTTGAAGGTTTTTTCCCGTTTTTTTACCGTCTGCGCTGTCCTCTCCCCACCGGATAAAAAACCGTGGATTTTACCGCTGGGCTGTGGTAAGATAATAAGCAAAAATGTCGCTTTTGACAGGCAGAAAGAGGGGCGTGATTTTGCGTCGGTTTTTTAAAATCTCAACGCCGGTCTGGTGCGCGCTGGGCGCGGTATTTACCGTCCTTTACTGCGTTTACGGCAAAGACGCCCTGCTCTCTGCCGCCATAACTTTCTGGACCTTTTTCTACCACTTTGCCATGCGCCTGGCAGTGGGTGGTATTGTGAACGCAAGGCGTGAAAAATGCAGGGTTTCCGCCCGGAGATTTGCGCCGCTTAAGTTCGAAAGCGCGCTTTATAAAAGGCTTCGCGTCCGGCGCTGGAAAGACAAAATGCCTACCTACGCCCCGGAAAGCTTCGACGGCAAAAAACTTGGTCTGGAAGGGGTCATACGCACCATGTGCGTCAGCGAAACGGTGCATGAAATAATCATCATTTTCAGCTTTCTTCCTCTTTTTGCCGCAATACCTTTTGACTCGTTCTGGGTGTTTTTCATTACATCCCTGCTGGCGGCGTTTTATGACCTGCTTTTCGTGATAATGCAGAGGTACAACAGACCCCGCCTTGTAAAACTTGCAAACAAAAAAGCCCGGTGAATTCACCGGGCTTTTTTGTGTAAATAAAAACAAAAGACCGTCTTTAGACGGTCTTTTTGGAGCGGAAGACGAGATTCGAACTCGCGACTTTCACCTTGGCAAGGTGACACTCTACCACTGAGTCACTCCCGCATATGATGGCTAACTGCCTTTGCACGAGATATTATAACCATCATTTGCGGCTTTGTCAACACCTTTTTTCGTTATTCCGGCATTATCAGCACAGGTTTTATGGCCTGGCCGGAATGCAGCTGTTCTGCCGCGGTGTTTATGTCTGCAAAATCGTAAAATTTTATAAGCTTGTCATAGGGGAATCGTCCGGCCTTGAAAAGCTCGATAAGCTTGGGTATGAAAAGGCTGAACACCGCGTCACCCTGAACCACACCCAGAAGGTTGCGGCTGTTGCCCATAAGAGCCGACTGCATATGTATACCGATTATTTTTTCGCCGGTGGACGCCACCACAGCGCAGGTCCCCCCGGCCCGAAGGCCGTTAAGCAGGCCATCAAGCACCTTTTCGTTTCCGGTGGTGTCCATGGCGTAATCCGCCCCCGCGGGCACCGCGGCTCTCACCGCAGCGCAAAGGTCGGGTTCGTTTTTGCTGTTTATAACAATATCCGCGCCCAGTTCCTTTGCCAGTTCAAGGCGCTTTTCGTTAATATCCGCTGCAATAATGGGATAGCAGCCCGCAAGCTTTGCCGCCATCACCGCGCTGAGACCAACCGCGCCGCAGCCGGCAATTACGATGGACTCACCCACGTGGGGATGAAGCTTGTTTATGACGGTACCGGCGCCGGTCTGGATTCCGCAACCCAGAGGCCCAAGCAGGCGCAGGTCCACCTCCGGGTCTACTTTTATAACGTTGCGTTCGTCGCCCACCGCATACGTGGCAAAACTGGACTGATTGAAAAAGGTTACAAGGTCTGTGCCGTCTTCACGGTGCAGACGGCGTGTGCCGTCGGCGTGATATCCGCCGAAATTCACTCTTTCACATTCGGTGCAGGCGGCAGGATGTCCGGTAAGGCAGGGCAGGCACTTTCCGCAGGAATAGGACGCAAATACCACATGGTCTCCGGGCTTTACGTTTCGCACATCCCTTCCGGTTTTGATAACCACGCCCGCACCCTCGTGCCCCAGAACAACAGGCATGGGCATGGGGTGAAGTCCGTCGCGGGCGGCCAGATCGGCATGGCAGATGCCGCAGGCGGCCACCTTGACAAGAACTTCGGTATCTTTAGGCTCGTCAAGAATAACCGTTTCAAGTTTAAAAGGCGCGCCTCTTTCGCTGGTCACAGCGGCCGTGATTTTCATAATACGCCTCCTTTATCTGCAAGCCGGGTAGGTTTCCCGGCTCCATATATAATTCCCGGGCATTTCCTCATCACTGAGCAGACATCCGTCCTCCAGGGTGGCGTCCACATGATAGTATACCCCATCAACGCAGACAATGTTCCAAAAGTGGTCAAAGGCGTCCCGGCGTCCCCGGACAACCATGCATTCTATGTTCACCTGATCGCAAAGGAGTTTGTACGCCATTGCCACGCCCTCGCCTGTGGCATTTTTGTTGACAAGAGCGCCGAATGCCGTACCTGCGATGGAAGTGGTTCTGTCATCGTACTCCTCCGGCTGCTGCATTGCGTCCATATTGAAATCCACATTTTCATACAGATAGGCGTAGAAATCATACAATGCCGCCCTTTGGCGAAGGACACTTCCCTCAAGTTTTGTGGTGATTGAATTGTCCAGTACCTCTCCGGCAGCCTCCATCGTCATTTCCCGGTAACGCCGGTAACTTTCACCGGTAAGGAAATGATCAAAATTGATATGGATAATTCTCTGGGTACCGACCTCGGGATACACGTCCCAGGTTATGACAGGAATGAAGAAAGCATTTTCCGGATCGGAGTAATATATTTCGGCACAGTAATCTTCTATGCCGTCCTCCCAGCCTTCAAAATAGGAGAGTTTCATAACCAGATTTTCATCGTGGGCCTTCATTGCCCGCACCAGTTCGCCGTATGCCTCATCGGAGTCTGCCACAGAAACAATACGTGCCATTTCCATAACGGTGCGGCGATACTGAATTTCAAATGTCACCTCATAATGGCTAACTATTCGGTTTACATAAAATACTATGTCCTCCACACTGTAGGCACCTATCGCGTCCTGCCGCATTATGTATGTGCGCAATGTGGCAAGGTCTTCTGTTATATTGCCAATATATTCGCCCAGCTGCACAGTACCGCTGGTGTCCATATCCCAGACAAAGCTGAGAACCGCGTCCTTAAGACCCTCGAAATTCTCTGCCTGCAGGGCATTGCTGCCCGCCACAGGCTGGTACTGCTGGACGTGGGGTTTTTCGGCATAATATTCCTTTTCAAGCAAGCCGCAGCCGGCCATACCGAAAAGCATGACCGCAACCATGGCGCAAAGCAGCACCCGCTTGAATTTCAAAATATATCACTCCTCGAGAGTCAGCTGTTTTTCCTCCGCATCCTCGCCCTTTACGATAGCACCGGCGGCGGGAATGGTTTTGGTTTTGTATCTGGCACGGCTCTGGATGGGGCTGTCGTCGGCCAGCATGGCCTTTTCGATTTTATACTTGGGTTTAAGTTTCATCACCTGCACGCCCTGGGAGTTCTTGGTGGTCTTGGCGGCCACGTCGGCGCTGTTGATGATAAGCGCGCGCCCCTCGGTGGAATAGAGCACCACTTCCCTGTCGCCTCTCAGGTGGACGATGTCCGCCAGAGGAGATTTGTCGCTGTATGCGCCAACCAGCTTTTTTCGGTTGGTTTTGGTAACATAAGCGGAAAGCTCAACTTTGGCGGCCTTGCCGTTTTCGTATACGAACAGCAGGCAGCCTTCGTAATCCCGGGGCAGAACGGCACGGAAGAATTTTTCTCCCTCGTCCATTCCCAGTTTGCTGGGAAGGAAATCACCAAGAGCGCTGGCCTTGCCGTCCTCAAAGTCATTGAGGCGGGTTTTGTATACCTGACAGGAATCGGTAAATACCAGCATTTCATCCTTGTTGGATGCCTCTGCCGTTAAGAGCAGTTCGTCACCCTCTTTGTATTTCTGGGCGCCGGACATACGCAGGGACTGGGGAGTTATTTTCTTGAAATAACCCTCGCCGGACACGAAAACGGTAACGGGATAGTCGGGGATCTCTTCCTTTACAGGTTCGGCATCGATCTGTTCGTAAACGATGCCGGTCTTTCTGGGCTGGCCGTATTTTTTCTCCGCCGCCGCAAGTTCGCCTGCAATAATGCTGCGGATACGTCTGCGGCTGGAGAGGGTCTTTTCAAGATCCTCTATCTCCTCGCGCAGGCGGGCAATTTCGGCGGTGCGTTTGAGGATATATTCGCGGTTGATGTTTCGAAGTTTAATGTCCGCGATGTACTCCGCCTGAATTTCGTCAATGCCGAAACCGTCCATCAAATTGGGCACGACCATAACCTCTTCATCGGTCTCGCGGATGATTTTTATGGCCTTGTCAATATCAAGGAGTATTTTTTCCAGACCTTCCAGAAGATGCAGTTTGTCCTTCTTCTGGGACAGCACGTAGAACACACGGCGGCGTACGCACTCCATGCGCCAGGCTGTCCATTCGGTGAATATATCCCTCACGCCAAGGACCTGGGGCATTCCGGCAATGAGGATATTGAAATTGCAGCTGAATGTGTCCGTGAGCGGAGTAAGACGGCACAGCTTCTGCATGAGAGCCTCCGGGTCGGTGCCACGCTTTAAGTCGATGGTAAGCTTAAGGCCGGAAAGGTCGGTTTCGTCGCGCATGTCGGATATCTCTTTGACCTTGCCGTTTTTCATAAGTTCGGCCACCTTGTCGATGATGGCCTCGGCGGTGGTGGTGTAGGGAATTTCGTAAATTTCGATTAGATTCTGGCTCTTGTCGTAGCGCCAGCGGCAGCGCACACGGAAACCGCCGCGACCGGTTTCGTAAATGCGGCGCATTTCCTCTTCGTCGAAGAGTATCTCGCCGCCGGTGGAGAAATCCGGCGCGGTAAGGGTGGAAAGTATATCGTGGTCGGGGTTTTCCAGCAGGGCCGCGGCTGTGCGGCAAACCTCACCAAGATTGAATCCGCATATCTGGCTGGCCATGCCTACGGCGATGCCCATATTGGCGGAAACCAGAATATTGGGGAAGGTGGTGGGCAGGAGGGTGGGTTCTTTCATGGTGGAGTCGTAATTGTCCACAAAATCCACGGTGTCGTGGTCTATATCCCGGAAAATCTCGGAGCAGATTCCGTCCAGCTTGGCCTCGGTATAACGGCTGGCGGCGCAGGCCATATCACGGGAATAACATTTGCCGAAGTTGCCCTTGCTGTCCACAAAGGGGTGCAGAAGTGCGCCGTTGCCCCGGCTCAGACGCACCATGGTATCGTAAATGGCGGCGTCGCCATGGGGATTGAGGCGCATTGTGGCGCCCACGATATTGGCAGACTTGGTGCGGCCGCCGTTAAGCAGACCCATTTTATACATGGTATAAAGCAGCTTGCGGTGGGCGGGTTTGAAGCCGTCTATCTCCGGAATGGCGCGGGATACGATAACGCTCATGGCGTAGGGCATGTAGTTGGACTCAAGTGTCTCGGTTATGCCCTGTTCAAGTACCTCCGCGTGCAGGCCCATAACAGAGGGGTCGTTCCGGTTTATTTTATTTTTATCCTCTTTAGGAGTGCTTTTTCTGGCCATTTAATAACTCCTTTTGTCAGGAAATGTCCGCCATGTCAAGATACTGGCTGCCAACCTGAGCGATGTGTTCCTTTCGACCGGAGAGATTGTCTCCCAGAAGCAGGTCAAATACCCGTGCGGTCTCCTCGGCATTCTCCGGCAACACTTTTATAAGTCTGCGTGTCTCCGGGTTCATGGTTGTAAGCCACATCATTGCAGGCTCGTTTTCGCCGAGACCCTTGCTTCGGTTTATGGTAAAGCGGGAGCTGCCCAGCTCGTTTACGATATTTGCCTTCTCCGCCTCGCTGTAAGCAAACCAGGTTTTGCCCCCGGAGTTTATTTCAAACAGAGGGGACTCGGCGATGAAAACCTTACCCTCTTCAATGAGGGTGGGGGTAAGGCGATAGAGCATGGTGAGTATAAGGGTGCGTATCTGGAAGCCGTCCACGTCGGCGTCGGTGCAGATTATTATCTTGTTCCAGCGCAGGGCTTCAAGGTCAAAGGCGGAAAGGTCCTTGTTTTTCTTGGAGCTGACCTCAACGCCGCAGCCCATTACGCGAAGCAGGTCTGTGATTATCTCGCTTTTGAAAATTTTGTCGTAGTCGCTTTTAAGGCAGTTGAGTATCTTGCCTCGTACGGGCATTATTCCCTGAAATTCCGCGTCGCGGCTCTGCTTACAGGCGCCCAGCGCGGAGTCGCCCTCCACGATATAAAGCTCGCGGCGGCTCTTGTCCTTGGTACGGCAGTCAACGAATTTCTGCACACGGTTGGAGATGTCCAGGCTGCCCTGCAGTTTCTTTTTGATGTTCAGACGGGTCTTTTCCGCAGTCTCACGGGCACGTTTGTTGAGCAGCACCTGGTCGGCGATACGGTCGGCCTCCTGGGGACGCTCGATGAAATATACCTCAAGCTGGCTTTTGAGGAATTTCGTCATGGCCTCCTGTATAAATTTATTGGTAATTGCCTTTTTGGTCTGGTTTTCGTAGGATGTCTGGGTGGAGAAGCAGTTTGACACAAAAACAAGGCTGTCCTGCACATCGGGAAATGTTATCTTCGCCTCGTTTTTGGTATATTTTCCACGCTGTTTGATATAGGCGTCGATGGCGGATACAAAGGCACTCTTCATAGCCTTGTCGGGGCTGCCGCCGTACTCAAGCCAGGAGGAGTTGTGATAATGCTCCACAAATGCCTCTTTGTTGGACAGGCAGAATGCGGCGGACAGGCGCACCTTGTATTCGGGTTTATCCTCTCTGTCCCGGCCCTTGGTTTCGGTCTGGACAAAGTGTACGGGGGTTATCATCTCCCCTTCAAGGCGCTCGGCGATATAGTCCACCACGCCGTTTTCGTACATTATCTCTTCATTTTCAAATTTGCCGCTGCTTATTTCATTGAAAAATTTAAACTTAAGTCCGGCATTTACCACCGCCTGACGGCGGATGGTGGATACAAAATATTCGGTGGGGATATTTATGTCGGTAAATACCTCAATGTCCGGCTTCCAGCGGATGAGAGAGCCGGTCTTTTTTCTGTCGGCGGGATTCTGTATAAGTTTGCCGTCTATCTCGCCCTTTTTAAAGTGAAGGTCATAGCGGTTTCCGTCACGCCAGACGGTGACGTCCATATATTCCGAGGAGTACTGGGTGGCGCAGGAGCCAAGGCCGTTTAAGCCAAGAGAGTATTCGTAATCGCCACCGTCAGCATTGGCATACTTGCCGCCGGCGTACAGTTCGCAGAAAACCAGTTCCCAGTTGTAGCGCTGTTCCTTTTCGTTCCAGTCCACGGGGCAGCCGCGGCCGAAGTCCTCAACCTCAATGGAGCCGTCCAGATAACGGCGCACGTTTATAACATCGCCGTGGCCCTCTCTGGCCTCGTCGATGGAGTTGGACAGTATTTCAAAGAACGCGTGCTGGCAGCCCTCAAGACCGTCCGAGCCAAAAATTACCGCCGGACGCTTTCGGACTCTGTCAGCCCCTTTCAGGCTGGATATGCTTTCGTTTCCGTATTCCTGCTTTTTCGCCATGATAACTCCCGTTTTTTCATCAATATATTGTGGTATACTTTCCTAAATTTACATTATAAATTCAAACTGTTGTGCTGTCAAGGATTGCCGGCGCAAAGAAAAAGACCGCCGAAGCGGTCTTTTTTAAGCTGATTATTATACGTGCTCTTCACCGGCCATGGAGTCGTCGTTGAACACCCAGTCACGCACGTTTACAACGTCGTACTTGGTTTTGTCAATGCGCACGACCACCTTGGAAATACCGGCGTTGATTATCATACGTCTGCACATGGCACAGGAGGTGGGATTTTTCACATATTCACGGGTCTTGGCGTCAACACCCACCATATAGAGGGTGGAGTCCAGCATATCGTGACGGGAGGCGGAGATGATAGCATTTGCCTCGGCATGGACGCTGCGGCAAAGTTCGTATCTCTCACCGGAGGGAATTTTAAGGCTTTCACGGACGCAGTAACCCAGGTCAACACAGTTTGCGCGGCCTCTGGGCGCGCCGTTGAAGCCGGTGGAAACGATGAAATCGTTTTTGACGATTATCGCACCCCAGCAGCGACGGATGCAGGTAGAGCGTTCAAGCACGGTTTCGGCAATGTCCAGATAATAATTGATTTTATCTATCCGTTCCATTTTATCCCCCTGATACAATTATATAGAGTGATTATAACACTAAAATATGTCAGATTTCAACAATAATATGACATTTTCTCATTTTCAGCGCCGTCCGGATATACGTTTTGCCGCTTTTGCAAGGGCAGACACAAATTTTTCCGCTTCTTCGGCGGTATTTTCGGGGCAAATACTGACTCTTATGGCGGCGTCAATGACCGTTGGAGCAAGGCGCTGGGCGGTGAGCACGTGGCTGCGTTTGCCCTTGGAACAGGCGCTGCCGGCGCTGACGCAGATACCCTCGGCGGCAAGGGAATTTACAAGCACCTGAGAGGGGCATCCCGGCACGGATACGGGAACGATATGGGGTGCCTGAAGGGGTCCGTATATAATGGCGTCGGGGATTTCCTCCGTTACCCTTTTTGCTATATAATCCCGCAGGGCGGTCATTTTTTCAGCGTCTGCCTGGAAATTTTTCGCCCCCTCGGCACAGGCCGCGCCGAATGCGGCGATGGCGGGCATGGGCTCAGTTCCGGAGCGCAGACCGGACTCCTGCCCTCCCCCGTGAACGTAGGGGGCAAGATACAGACCCTTGCGGATGTAAAGGGCTCCGGCGCCCTTTATGCCGTGCACCTTGTGGGCGCTGAGAGAAATAAGGTCCGCCCCCAGCTTTTTGACCGTAAAAGGCACTTTAAAAAGTCCCTGCACCGCATCTGTATGCAGAAGTGCGGCGGATTTCTTTGCCTTTAAGCCGGAGGCAATTTCCGAAACGGGAAATACCGCGCCGCTTTCGTTGTTTACCATCATAACAGACACCAGCGCGGTGTCGGGGCGCACTGCCTCAAGCACCGCGGCTGCGGAGACGGTACCGTCCGCTTCCGGCTGGATGTATGTAACTTCACAGCCCTCTTTTTCAAGCTGGGCGGCGCAGTTAAGGGCAGCGTGATGCTCTACGGCGGTGATAACCAGATGGCGTCCTGCCCTGCGGTTTGCTTTCATACCGGAAAAAATAGCCCAGTTGTCGGCCTCGGTGCCGCCGGAGGTAAAAAATATCTCCCCGGGCGCGGCTCCGATGGCGGCCGCCACCCTTGCCCGTGCTTCCTTCAGCGCCGCCCCTGCGGAAAGGCCTGCGGAGTGCAGGGACGATGGATTGCCGAAATTTTCAGTTATCACCGTATTTACCGCTTCCACCGCGGCGGCACAGGGCTTCGTGGTTGCGGCATTGTCGAAATAAACCATGGGTTCCTCCCGGTTTTACTTAATTTTATTGTATTTTAGCAACTTTTTCTTTACAGTTCAAGCTTTCTTGGGTATAATAGTCCGGCGAAATGAGGTTTGAATATGGCTAATATTATTTTTGACGAGTACAAAGTTAAATTAAATGCAATAAAACCCAACCTTGATGTGCTCCGTGCCGCAATGGATCTGGACGCCGCCAAGGAGGAAATCGAGCAGCTTGAGACTCAGGCTGCCCAGGACGGTTTCTGGAACGATATCGAAGGTTCCCAGAAAATCCTCCAGCGCACCAAGCGTCTGAAAAACAAGGTCGAGCGCTTCAACAAGATTGAAAGCGAATGGGACGATCTGTGGACCATGTGCGAGCTGGGCACCGAAATGGACGACGACAGCATTATCCCGGATCTGACCGAGGGTTGGGATGCCTTTGAAAAGAAGGTGGAGGATGAGCGTCTGCAGACTCTGCTTTCCGGCGAGTACGACGCAAACAACGCCATCGTCACTTTCCACGCCGGAGCCGGCGGCACCGAGGCTCAGGACTGGGCTCAGATGCTTTACCGTATGTACACCCGCTGGGCAGAGCGTCACGGCTTTACTTATAAAATCCTTGACTATCTTGACGGCGAAGAGGCCGGCCTGAAGAGCGCCACCATCTCCATCGAGGGTGAAAACGCCTACGGCTACCTCAAGAGCGAAAACGGCATCCACCGTCTGGTTCGTGTGTCCCCCTTTGACTCCGCCGGACGCCGCCAGACCAGCTTTGCCGCAGTTGAGGTCATGCCCGAGATCACCGACAGCAACGAGATCGAGCTGCGCGAAGAGGACATCGAGATGCAGGTCTACCGTTCCTCCGGTGCAGGCGGCCAGAAGGTCAACAAGACCTCCTCTGCCGTTCGCCTTATCCACAAACCCACCGGCATCGTGGTATCCTGCCAGGTTGAACGCAGCCAGTTCCAG
>JAFSIK010000046.1 GCA_017439805.1 Oscillospiraceae bacterium | reverse complement strand
TAAATCCCTGTGCGAGGCCGCCCTTGGGTGGGGTTTTGTTTTTATTTTACCGGTCGAACATGGCGGTGGAGAGGTATCTCTCCCCGGTGTCGGGCAGGAGAGCAACGATGAGCTTGCCCTTGTTTTCCGGGAGCTTTGCAAGCTGCGCCGCGGCGTGAAGAGCCGCTCCGGAAGTAATGCCGCAAAGTATGCCCTCCCGGCCGGCAAGAAGCCGTCCCGCGGCGTAAGCATCTTCGTCACTGACAGGAATTATTTCGTCAATAACGTCCCTTTCGAGCACCGCCGGAACGAAATTTGCGCCGATGCCCTGCAGGTTGTGTTTGCCGGTGCGGCCTTCGGACAAGAGGGGCGAACCGGCAGGCTCCACAGCCACAATTTTCACCTCGGGGTTCATTTTTTTCAGGTATTTTCCAACGCCGGTAACGGTGCCGCCGGTACCGACGCCCGCCACAAAAATGTCCACTTTTCCGTCGGTGTCGCGCCAGATTTCCGGGCCGGTGGTCTCTTCGTGAGCGGCGGGATTTGCAGGATTTTCAAACTGTCCGGCAATGATACTGCCGGGTATTTCGGCATTGAGCTGACGGGCTCTTTCAATGGCGCCCGCCATGCCCTCGGCGCCGGGCGTAAGCTCAACCTGCGCGCCGTAGGCCTTCAGCAGACTGCGCCGCTCCATGCTCATGGTGTCGGGCATTACGAGAATGACCCTGTATCCCATTGCGCCACCCAGAGCCGCAAGACCAACGCCGGTATTGCCGCTGGTAGGCTCGATAACGGTGCCGCCGGGGGCAAGCTTTCCGCTTTTTTCAGCTTCAAGCAGCATTGACGCGGCTACCCTGTCCTTTGCGCTGCCGGCGGGGTTGAAGCGCTCCAGCTTTGCAACGACGGGGGTTGAAAGTCCCATTTCCGCGCTGAAATTTTCAAGGGCGCAAAGGGGTGTGTTGCCTATAAGCTCCGCAAAGCCTTTCTTTATGTTCATACGCTCTCACTTCCTTTGGGGTATCTGCGCCGGCCTATGCGCCGGGCAATGTAAAGAAACGGAGTATCCAGCAGGCTGGTGACGATAAATATGACGTAGCCCGCGCCGATGATGGACAGCAGAGTCATAAAATCATAGGTGCCGGCAAAAGCCGCCACGTTGAAAATGATGGTGTTTAGCAGCTGGCTGATGAGGGTGGCGGCATTATTTCGGACATACAGTCTGGCGGTACCGGAGCCGGTGCGGCGGGTGGTGATATGCCAGATTTTATGATAGAGCCACACATCCAGGCGCTGACAGATTGCGTAGGCCACAAGGCTTGCGATGATGACACGGGGTGTGCCGGAGAAAATTGCCTTGATGTGGGGGAACGCCACGTCGTTTACAGAGGGGGTATAAAGCAGCCAGCTGGTGGAAATCAGCACAAAAGTGATGCTGGCGGCGATACCGATATTGGCGGCCTTTTTGGCGTTTTCCTTGTCTGATGTTTCGCTGATTATATCCGTTATAAGGAATGTGGACGCAAAGAGGATATTGCCCAGCGTCTGCTCCATGCCGAAGGCCCGGACAAGTATCAGCACCTCGATGTTGGCAAGGACGGTAAGTATGGCCATCAGAGCAAAAAGTCCCTTTACGCCGAAAAGGCGGTACCATACGAGGGTCAGGGAAAATTCCACGATTATGGTGATTATAAGTATAAGTTCATTGGGCATTAAGGTGTCCTCCGGGTATGTTTCGTGACGATTATACCACGAATGTGAGGAAAATAAATAGAAAATTGCAAAAAGGAGTTAATGATGATGGTGGTGGTGATGGCCGCCGCACTTCTCCCCGCGCCACGGAGCACAGGATACAGCGCCGCAGGCCTCTCCCGGCATTTCGGTTTCAACGGTAACGTGGCTGATGCCGACTTCTTCAAGCTTATGACGAATCAGATTTTTAATTTTAGCCGTATCGCATTGCGTAACCACGTGCATCGTTGCGCAGTTCTGGTTCTCTCCGATGCTCCACACATGGATATGGTGAACGCCCTGCACGCCCTCCACGGCGCACAGCTGTGCTCTTATGCTTTCCGAATCAAAACCGTCGGGAACTCTTTCGGCAAGAAGCCCCACTGCCTGCTTCAGATTTTCAGCCCCATGGATAAATATAAAAACTCCGACGCCGATGGACATTAATGGATCGATGATATAAAGACCGGTGAATTTTATAACCACCGCCCCCACAAGAACCACTGCCCAACCCAGCACATCTTCAAGCATGTGCAGGTTTACCGCCTTTTGATTGAGGGAGCCCTCTCCCCGGGTAACCCAGGCCGCAACAGCATTTACCCCGATTCCTATAACGGCGAACACTATCATTGCGCCGCTTTTTACCTGAGCGCCGACAAAAATGCGTTTTACCGCGGCAACCGTCAGCACTGCCGAACCCACAAGCAATATCAGCGTGGTTACGGCGCCGCCGATAACGCTGTACCGTCCGTAACCGAAAGAATAGGTTTCATCGGGCTGTTTTTTGCTTTTTCGCTCGAATATCCAGGACACACCGATGCCAAGGGCATCCCCAAGATCGTGTACGGCGTCAGACATTATGGCCACACTGCCGGTAAAGGCGCCGCCGATAAATTCAAAAAGAGAAAAGCACAGGTTCAAAATAAATGCCGCAAATATATTTCTTTCCGTTTTCACCTGCACGCACTTCCTCCCATATGCTCCAGATGGGTCATTGTAAGGGCGAATATGCAGGCCACATGTTCATCGTCAAGGGAGTAATATACTTCCTTCCCCTCTCTTCTGCATTTGACCACACCCTGCACTTTCATTTTGCTGAGCTGGTGGGATATTGAGGATTTTGTCATGCCCAGCAGGCTTGCCAGATCGCACACACAAAGTTCCCTTTGGCTGAGGGCATAGATAATTGCGCACCGTGTAGGATCGCCCATTATCCTGTAAAAGCCTGCAAGGCCGGAAAAAAACTCTCCCCCGGGCATACTCATTTGTATTTTTTCAACCGCGGCAGTATTTACCGCGCGGCAGTCACAGGTAAATCCGTTGCGTGCCATAAAATTCCTCCTGTCAGTTGAATGTTTGTTCAATCGTTCTGCTGCTATTATAGTTGAGCAATCACTCAATTGTCAACCTTTTTGTGCGGACAATCCGAATTGCCAAAATGATGCTGTATATGTTATAATATTTTTTCAGTAATGAACAAAGGAGAATGCAAGTGGACCTTTGCAGCATGAAATACTTAAAAGAGCTTCTGCCCCGGCACGGCTTCTCTTTTTCGAAAAGTCTGGGTCAGAACTTCCTTATAGAAAAATGGGTACCCCGGCGCATTGCCGAAGAGAGCTGTCTGGACGAAAACACCGGCGTTCTTGAGGTAGGCCCGGGCGTGGGCTGTCTTACCCGGGAGCTTGCCTGCCGTGCGGCAAAGGTGGTCTGCGTGGAGCTGGACAAAAGGCTTTTGCCGGTGCTGGAGGAAACTCTGGGAGACCTTGAAAACACAAAGGTCATTAACGGCGACATTCTGAAAACCGACACGGCGGAAATTGTTAAAACCGAATTTTCCGGCCTGCGGCCCGTGGTCTGCGCCAACCTGCCCTACTACATCACCTCCCCCGTTATCGCGCAGCTGCTGGAAGCAGGGTGCTTTGACACGGTCACCGTCATGGTGCAAAAGGAGGTCGCCCGGCGCATCTGTGCTCCGGCGGGCAGAGCCGATTACGGCGCTTTTACCGTTTTTGTAAACTGGTACGCCGAGCCGAAAATTCTTTTTGACGTGCCTGCGGGATGCTTCTGCCCGGCGCCCAAGGTGGACAGCGCGGTGGTGCTTTTGAAAAAGCGAAGCGCTCCCCCGGCAGAGGTCACGAATACCGATATGTTTTTCCGGGTGGTGAAGGCTTCCTTCGCCCAGAGGAGAAAGACCCTTCTCAACGGCCTCGGCGCCGTATTCTGCGACAGGCTGACCAAGGACGCCATTTCCGGCGCTCTGGAAGAATGCGGCATCGACCCCCGCACCCGGGGCGAAACACTGGATATTCAGGCCTTTGCAAAAATTTCGGAAAAACTTACCTCCATATACTTTTGAATTTAAATCCCCCGCCCGGTAAAAATACGGGCGAGGGATTTTTCGTTCATGGAGGTATTTACATGAAAATGACACCGGAAGAATACGGCAGATTCGTAAAGGAAAAGTCGCCGGACTCTCCCCTTTTAAAGGATATGTTCAACGCATTCTGGACAGGCGGGCTCATCTGTGTCATAGGGCAGGGCTTTACGGAGCTTTACAAGTCCCTTGCCCTGACAAACAAAGACGCCTCCGCCGCCACATCCATAACGCTGATTCTCATCGCCGCGGTACTGACAGGTCTTGGTGTTTACAACAAGATAGCAAAATTTGCCGGAGCGGGCACTTTGGTGCCCATTACCGGGTTTTCAAACGCCGTGACCTCCCCCGCTCTGGAATTCAAAACCGAGGGTGTCATCACAGGTCTGGCGGCGAAAATTTTCACCATCGCCGGGCCGGTGCTGGTTTTCGGCATCGCCGCCAGTGTCATAAACGGCATCGTGCGGTGGCTGGTTTTAAGATGATTCCTGCGCCCGCCGGGTACTTTTCCGGCGCATTTTTACCGCTTCCGCGGCAAAGCACCAAAGGGGCGTTATGTACAAAAAGCAGGCAGCAAGAATGCTTTTCAGCGGCGCGCCGGCGGAGCTTAGAGGCACCGTGGCCGCTATTGACCAGGGCACGAGAGCTGCGATTATTACCACCGTGTTTTCAAGATTCAGAGCCAGCTTTTCTCTGGAAGGCTCGGCTGTACTGCAAAGCTGTTCGGTGAGGATTATGGGAAGAGTCTGATTGCAGGCGATGATGCAGGTGAAAGCTCCGGAAAGGAGTATTGCACCGAAAGATGTTATCTTTCCCGCCAGCTTTTCCATAAGCCCCTGTATCCCGTCCAGAAGCCCCGTGCCGGCGAAAATGCCGGAGTAGCTGGAGGACAGACCCACGATGACGCCGGAGCTGACCATGGAAATTATCCCGCCGCCGCCCAGTACCGCGTTTACCTCGGCGTCGGGGGCGGTATAGCCCAAAAGGGCGGTTTTTACAATTTCAAGGGGTGCCTGTTTCTGCACGGCAAGGCAGATGACCACCGCCGCGACGATGCTGACAGCCATGGTCTTTCTGACTTTCAGCTTGAAGGCGGACAAAATGACAATGAGAGCCGCCGGTATCACCGTGGTCCAGTGCAGGTCAAACCCCCGCTCAAGAAGTCCCAGGGTTTCGGCGGATATTTTGCCGCCGGGGGATAAAAAGCCCATGGCAAGAAACGCCGCGCAGCTTATGATAAAAGGCACGATACAGGTTTTTATCATGGCCCGGATGTTTTTGTAAATATCGGTGCCGGTGACCTGGCTTACAAGCAGCGCGCTGGTGGACATGGGAGAGCAGCGGTCGCCGAAAAAACTGCCCGCAAGTATGGCTCCGCCCATAAAGACCGGGTTCGCGCCGGAGGACAGACCCATTGCCATACATATTACGCCCATTGTGGCGGCGGTGCCGAAGGAGGTGCCGGTGAGCATGGAAATGGCGCAGCAGAGTATGAAGGTCATCAAAACAAGCACCTGGGGCGCGATAAGCCGGGAGGCGTAATATACGATTGCGGCGATGGTGCCGCCGGAGCGCCACAGGGCGGTCATAATACCGATGAGGATAAAGGTGAGAAGTATATCCTTCACCGTCTTTACGCCCTCAAGTGACATTTTCAGAACTTTTTTAAGAGGATGCCCCAGATGCACGCCGCAAAGAACGAAGATTATATAACCTCCGATGAGGGCGACGATTATGGGCAGGGACAAAATCAGGCTCACGATGAGCACCGCCACGAAAAGGCCAAAACCCCATGCGGCGGTTTTATTTGCTTTCACGGCGGGTCACCTCCCTTAAATTCTTGTGCCGCTCCTTGCGGAGCGGCACGTTATTTTACATTGATTCCGGCGCGGATACGCCGATGAGTTCCAGACCGTTTTTGATGACGGCACGGACGCTGTCGGAAAGCTTCAGGCGGGCCTTGAGCAGGTTTTCCTCGCTGCCCTTGACGCGGCTGGAGTTGTAGAAATGGTGGAAGCGGGACGCAAGTTCGATAAGGTAGCGGTTTACACGGCTGGGATCGTAGTCCCGGGCCGCCAGACGGATTTCCTCGGGCCACTGAGCCAGCTGCTTGATAAGGTCACGCTCGGCGTCGGTGCTGAGCAGGCTGACGTCGATGTCACGGGCGGCGGGAACCCTTACTCCCTCGGCGGCAAGGGCCGCAACCAGAGAGCAGATTCTCGCATGGGCGTACTGGACGTAATAGACGGGGTTTTCGCTGTCCTGGCGCACCGCCAGACCAAGGTCGAACTCCAGATGGGTGTCGGGCTTGGCATTGAAGAAGAAGCGGCAGGCGTCAACGGAAATTTCGTCCAGCAGGTCGTTGAGGGTGAGAGCCTTGCCGGTACGCTTGGAGACCTTGATGGTCTCGCCGTCACGGGTCAGACGCACCATCTGCATGATAAGGAAGTCCAGCTTGCGTCCCTCCAGACCCAGATTGGGGGCGTCCATGGTGGCCTTGAAGCGAATGGCGTGGCCGTGGTGGTCGGCGCCCCAGACGTCGATGACGCGATCGAAATTGCGCTCTACGAATTTATTGCGGTGGTAGGCGATGTCAACGGCATAGTAGGTGTAAAATCCGTTGCTGCGGCGCAGTACCTCGTCCTTGTCAGCGCCCAGCTGAGTATTTTTCAGCCAGATGGCTCCGTCCTTTTCGTAGGTATAGCCGTTTGCGGTAAGGAAATCAACGGTCTCCTTGACGTAGCCGCTCTTGTGCAGGCTGCTTTCAAGGAACCACCGGTCAAAATCGATGCGGTAACGCTGCAGATGCTGCTTCATAAGGTCGATGTTATGAGGCAGGGCAAATTCTATGAAGGCGTTGCGGCGGTCGGCCTCGGGCATATCGGCGTATTTGTCGCCGTCCTTTTCGTAAATCATGGCGGCAAGAGCCTTGATATCATCTCCGTGGTAGCCGTCGTCGGGGAATTCAACGGCGTCCTCGCCGTGGATTATCTGCAGATAACGGGCCTCGATGCTGCGTCCGAACAGGTCCACCTGATTGCCGGCGTCATTGACATAAAACTCTCTCCATACGTCGCAGCCGTAACGGTCCAGCACGGCGGCAAGGGCATCGCCCAGAACGCCGCCGCGGGCGTTGCCGATGGTCATGGGACCGGTGGGATTGGCGGAAACGAATTCCACCATCACCTTTTCGCCGGAGGGATTTTCGGGAGCACCGTATTTTTCGCCCATGTCCTCAACGGCGTTTATGACCTCAGCGTACCATTTGTCGCTCAGGCGGAAATTTATAAAACCGGGGCCGGCGGACTGGGCGCCGGTAAAGTAGGTGTCCTCAAGCTTCAGCCCGTCGATGACGGTCTGGGCGGTCTGGCGGGGATTGCCCAGAAGCTTTGCATTGGCCATGGCAAAGGAGGTGGAGTAATCGCCGTTGGACTGGTCCTTGGGCACCTCAACGGCGCCGGTCTTGACCTCTGCCTCGGGCAGGGAACTTGCCTTGTAGGACTCCATAACAAGCTCAGCCACCTGCTGTCTTGCCTTTTCTATCATGTTCATACGTTTATCACCTTTTGTGCGTAATTTCAGTTTGCCAGACTGCGGCCCGGTTCCCGGACGTTTATTTTCACGGCGTTGACGCCGGTGACGGTCTGATTTATATCGATGGTATATTTGATTTCAAGGTTTCCGCCCCGGTCTGTGAGGGTATTGACGATTTTTTTGACCCCAACACCGATGGTCATTTCGCCGAACTGGGTGCGGTAGACGGAAAGGTGGCGCTTTCCGCGCTGGAACACCATTTTGGAATTCACCTTGCCGCTGCGGGTAAGGATTATCTCATCCGCCCCCACGTCGAAGGTGGTAAGGGTGTCGCCCAGACCCGTGACCTCGCTTTCCCGGTAGGTTATGCGCCAGCCGTCGTCGGTGGGCTCATAGCTGCCGGTGGTCACCAGTTCCACGGCGTCATCTCCGGCGCCTTCAAAGTTCTGGGAACTTTTTATGGACAGTATCATTTCTTTTTCCATTGCACGGGGTCCTTTCATTTAAGGGCAAGCTCGATAAGCCGGGTAACAAGCTCGGTATTGTCGATGCCGGCGTCCTCCATCAGACGGGGGTACATGGAAATGGAGGTAAAGCCGGGGATTGTGTTTATCTCGTTGAAGACTACCTCTCCGTCCTCTTTCAGGAAGAAATCGGCTCTGGAAAGACCTCTGCAGCCAAGGGCTGCATAGATGGTTTTTGCCATGGCGCGGGCGGTTTCCTCCGCTTCGGCGGGAACGTTGGCGGGCACCACGGTGCGGGCGGTGGAGGAGGCGGCGTATTTTCCGTCGTAGTCGTAAAACTCACCGCCGGAGATTATCTCCGCGCAGCGGGAGGCTATGACTTCATCATTGCCCAGCAGGGCAACTTCAAGCTCCCGGCCGGGTATGTACTGCTCGATAAGAGCCTTGCCGCCGAATTTAAGAGCGGCCTTCACCGCGGGAAAAAGTTCTTCCTCTGTTTTCACCTTGCTGACGCCCACGGAGGAACCGGTGGTGGCAGGCTTTACAAAAAGGGGCAGGCCGAATTTTTCAATCGCTTCGGCACAGGCTTCCTTCGCGTTTTTCTTATAGGCCGTAACGTAACCCGCCTGCTTTACGCCGGCGGCATCGGCGATTATTTTTGTGACCGCCTTGTCCATGGCGGCGGCACTGGCACAGACGCCGGGACCCACGAAAGGTATACCCGCCAGAGCGAAAAGCCCCTGAACGGTGCCGTCCTCTCCGTTTTCACCGTGGAGCACGGGGAAAATGCAGTCAAGTTTCTGATAGTTTATCCTGCCGCCGGAGGGCATGGCAAGGCCTCTGCCCCGCTCCGGGGACAGAAAGGCGGAGGTGTTTCCCGGGTGCATCTCCCAACTGCCGTCGGGCAGTTCGTAAGGCGCTCCGGCGTGGAGAAACCACCGTCCGTCACGGCGGATACCTACGGGAAACACGTTGTATTTTTCCCTGTCTATGGCGTCGAGAACCATGGCGGCGCTTCGCAGGGAGACCTCATGCTCCGGGGAAACTCCGCCGAAAAGCACGCAGATATTTTTCTTCCGGGGCTTTTCGTTACTCAAAAAAATCACCTCATAACGTCATATCTAATATATTTTATATTGAAACCGTACAGAAAACAAGTATAATTTTACCGCCGTCAGGGGTGGAATTTTCCCGCCGGGCATTGTATAATAATAAAACAGCCTCTTTTGAGGCTTTTGCGCTATTTTTTCACACGGAGGTGTACCATGAACATCGAAATGAGCAAAAAGCAGTTCCGCCGTCTGCTGGATATGGTTTATATCGGAAACTGGATACTCAACAGCGCCCGGGGAGACGACCGCTTCGGCGATTATGACGACGTTGAAAGCCTGCTGTTTTCATACTGTGCCGCCGCGGGAATGCCCAATCTGGCGGAAATACTGTGTGACGAGGTGGTTCCCTCCAAGGCCTTCATTGAGGGCGGTATTCACGAGGCAATAATGGATTACGAGGACAGTATTTTTTACGATATTCTTGCCGAGGAACTGGCGCGCCGGGACATGGCGCTGGAAAACGTCAGCCCCGACGACAACGAGGATCTGATGTACCGCATGGAAAACTACATTACCGAGTTTGAAGCCCACGGTATGGAAAATCTGAAGGTTGAAAACTGAAAACCGCCCGAAGGGGGTTCCCCTTCGGGTTTTTTAACGCCGTATTTGTTGCCTGAGGAAAGTTTTTGTGATAGTATAATATTCAGCATTTCTGCAAAGGAGATAACCGTATGCTCGATGATTTCAACTTCACCCCCGGCGCGATAGTGGGTCTTGTGATAATGGCCCTCCTTCTGGTCTTTTTCATCTGGGCCAGAAAGTATCTGCGCTACTGCGTAAGACCCAAAAGAAAGCAGCGCAATCCCAGAGCCGAAAAAAGCATGTGGCTGCTTTACTGGTGCTTCTTCGCGCTGATAATACTCACCGTAATGTCCGCAGTTGGCATCATTGAGGGCGAGAACAAATATTCCTGGCTTTTCCTGTTGGCTGTCACAATCGTGTGGCTTCTGGCTATCATCTGGTACACAGACTTCACCATTCTTGCCGGTTTTCTGGGCAAGGACAGCAACTCCCCCTACTTCCGCCAGACCGGCAACAAGCCTGCCGACGTTGTAAAGGAAGGCCCCATAAAGACCGAATACGAGCTTTATTGCAGCCTTGACACCATCAAGGGTTACAAGCGTATCGTGGTGGCCCCCAGACTCACCGGCACCGACGGCAAGGCCTACGACCTGGAGATGGTATGCTTTACCGAAAAGGTCATCATCGTGGCCGACTCCCTGTTCAAGGATGGCCGCTGGAACGGCGAAATGCTGGACGAGAGCTGGGGGCACGAGACCCAGAAGGCACGCTTCTCCATGCCCAACCCCCTGCTTGTAAATCAGGAAAAAATCATCGCCCTGCACAATTTCCTGTGCGACAAAAACGAGGGTTTCGCCGATAAGATAAACCTTGACCGCTACATAAATTTCACCCTTTGCGGCCTTAATTCCCAGCTGAGCATCAAGGGCACCGCCCCCAACAACTGCATGATTTTCAGCCGCCAGGTGGAAAAGCAGTTCTACGACATTTTCACCGGTCTGGAATCCGCATATGACAAGGAATTCATTGACCGTGCCGCCGACCTTCTGGAAAGCCGCGCAAGTTACAATCTTGAGCAGCGTCTGAAGGTCATCGAGCGCAAGTACAAACCATACAAACCCAGCGGCAAAATCGAAAAAATGACCTTTGCCACCGTGCTGGACCCCAGTACCAAAAAGACCACCATAGTACGCTATGCCAGCTCCGGCTACGCGGAGTATGACGGCGTTCTGTTTCTGCCTGCCAGCGCCCATGACCTTGAAAAGCGGGGTCTGAAAGATTTGGCGGAGGAACTGAAAACCGGCGGCGACAATGTTTTCGACAACTTCTACGACGCCTTCGACCAGAGCACCGATATTATGGAACTGGCAAACGAGGCCGGCGCGCCGACAGGTCAGGGCGAGCTGGACTGGTACCTCAACAACGAGCTGAGCTACGCCCCCAAATACTTTATGCCGGAAAAATAAAAATGACAAAAGAAAAGGACAGTCTTTCGACTGTCCTTTTTTATTCAGCTTCTCATCTTGCTTAATTTTTCCTTGGTGCCGTCGGGGCGGGCAAGGTAGGTGTTTTCCAGAGTGGCCTCCAGATTGTTTCTGAAAGCGGCCACATACTCCCGGCGAAGAGCCGCCTGCTCTTCCTTTTCCTCGGGAGTCAGCCCCTCCTCACGGGATTTGCGGGCAAGGAAATTTATACGGTCGATCTTTTCTTTTTCCATCAGCCGGTAACCTCGGTGTAGATGGGATGTTTCTTTACAAGAGCGTCAACGGCGGCGATAACGTCGGCCTTGCTGTTTTCGTAATCGTTGGCGGTCAGGGCGATGAGATGGGCGATAGTGCGCATCTCTTCCTCGTTGAAGCCGCGGGTGGTAACGGCGGGAGAACCAAGACGCACGCCGGAGGTTTCGGCGGCGGAACGGGTATCGCCGGGAATTTTGTTCTTGTTTGCGGTGATGCGCACGCTGTCCAGACGGATCTCCAGCTCTTTGCCGCTGATGCCGGCCTCACGAAGGTCCATGAGCATCAGGTGGTTGTCGGTGCCGCCGGAAACAAGCTGGAATCCCTCGTCCAGCAGGCCCTGGGCAAGAGCCGCGGCGTTTTTGATGATGCGGCCCTGGTATTCCTTGAACTCGGGCTTGAGAGCCTCGCCCATGGCAACGGCCTTGGCGGCGATAACGTGCATCAGAGGGCCACCCTGAGAGCCGGGGAAGATGGCGGAGTTGATCTTCTTTGCGATGGCCTCGTCATTGGTGAGGATAATGCCGCCGCGGGGGCCGCGCATGGTTTTGTGAGTGGTGGTGGTAACAACGTCGGCGTAGGGCATGGGATCGGGGTGATAGCCCGCGGCAACCAGACCGGCGATATGAGCCATGTCAACAAACAGGTAGGCGCCCACTTCCTTTGCGATTTCGCTGAAAGCCTTGAAATCGATGATGCGGGGATATGCGCTGGCGCCGGCGATTATCATTTTGGGCTGATGCTCCCTTGCCATATCGCGCAGCCGGTCGTAGTCGATACGGCCGGTGGCGGCGTCGCAGGCGTAGGAGACGATGTTGTATACCTTGCCGGAGAAGTTGGCCTTGGAGCCGTGAGTCAGGTGACCGCCGTTGTCAAGATCCATGCCCATGACGGTGTCGCCGGGCTTGCACAGGGCCTGATAGACGGCGTAGTTGGCCTGAGAGCCGCTGTGGGGCTGAACGTTGGCAAAATCGGCATTGAAAACTCTTTTTGCGCGGTCAATGGCAATTTCCTCTGCCATGTCAACATATTCGCAGCCGCCGTAGTATCTCTTTCCGGGATAACCCTCGGCATACTTGTTGGTAAGAACGGAGCCCATGGCGTACATAACCTCGGGGCTGACAAGGTTTTCGGAAGCGATCAGTTCAAGGTTGTTTCTCTGACGGGCCATTTCCAGATCAAGAACTCTGGCAATTTCGGGATCGCTGATGCTCAGCAGTTCCATGGCGGTCTTGTTCATATATACATTCCTCCGGATAGTAATTTTATTTTTCAGTAACTGTTAGGATATCGTACTTATTTGCCTGCTGTCAACCGTTTTTGACAAAGTTTTCCGCGATAAAACATCCCACCGCCTCATATTCGTCCAGAGCGAACACAGGGCAGGGATAGTCGCCGGGAAGGTCGGTGACAACGGCGGCGCAGTCTGCCGGATCAAGGGGCAGAGGCTTGCCGTTTGCGGCTCTTGCCATGGCAATCTTGGGCCAGGTGCCGTCCTTGTATCCCTCGGTGATGATAATATCCACGTCGGTGATTTTGGCAAGCAGAGCGTTAACGTCCACGGGACGGTTTTCCATGATTGCGGCGTGGGTGGCGGAGGTGATAACGGTCACGTCCGCGCCGGCCTGAGTCATACGCCAGCTGTCCTTGCCCTCCTTGTCAATCTGAAACTCGTGGGCGTCGTGCTTTAAAACAGCCAGGCGGATACCCTTCGCTTTAAGACAGGGGATGAGTTTTTCCAGAAAAGTGGTCTTGCCGGTGTTGGAAAAGGCCACAAAGGATATTATGGGTATATTGCTCATTATTTTGCCTCCTTATCCGGCACGGCGCACTCGGACGCGGTGCCACGGAGTATTTCAAGGCCGTGCTCCAGGGCGGGCAGTATGACCTCCAGATTTTCCCGTATGGCTTTGGGGCTGCCGGGAAGATTTACGATGAGAGAGCCGCCGCGGATGCCCGCTGTGGCGCGGGAAAGCATGGCCCGGTTTGTGACCTTCATGCTTTCTGCCCGCATTGCCTCGCCGATGCCGGGCGCCATGCGGTGACAGACGGCCTCGGTGGCCTCGGGGGTAACATCACGGGGAGAAAATCCGGTGCCGCCGGTGGTGACGATAAGGGCGCAGTCGTGCACATCGGCCATGTGGATAAGCTGAGCCTTGATATTGTCCTTTTCGTCGGGGACAATGGCTGTCTCCTCGATTTCATAGCCGGCCTCCTGAAGCATACGGCAGACCAGAGGGCCGCCTTTATCCTCTCTTTCGCCGGCAAAGCCTTTATCGCTGACGGTAATTACAGCCGCTTTAAACATATCTTTTCCTCCTTATCTTCTGCCGAAGCCGCAGCGGGGGAACAGGCAGACCTTGCAGTTCATGCAAAGACCGCCCTCGCCCAGCTCCGCGATGTCCTCGGGGCGTATCTTCAGCCCGGCAAATATCCGGGGCAGGAAGAAATCCATACTGGTGGCGGGGGTGTGCATGGAAGCTCCGGGAACGCCCATAAGTACGGTGCCGTCCAGATAGGCGATGGTGAGCATGTTGCCCGGCTGCATGGGTACGCCGCGGCAGACTATCTCCGCGCCGGTACGCTTGATGGCGCCGGGGGTCAGGTCATCCGGGTCAACGGACATGCCGCCGGTGAGGAGTATCAGCTCCGCTCCCTGAGCCTTGAATTTTTCAATGGCGGAGAGAATTCGTTCCATCTCGTCGGGGCATTTTTCAACACCCAGCATCTCGCCTCCAAGGTCTGCAACCTTTTTGCGCATGATGGGTTCAAACGCATCCTTGATACGACCGTAGTAAACCTCGCTGCCGGTGATGATAACGGCGCATTTGAGGGGTTTATAGGGCAGCACCTGCATAAGGGGCGCGGCCTCCTTTGCAATGGCAACGGCCTTTTCCACGGTTTCACGCTTGGTAACAAGGGGGACTATTCTTGCGCCGCAGACCTTTTCTCCCGCGGTGACGGGAGTGTGGTTTGCACGGCAGACCAGAGTATAGTCGCCCACCATATTTATTTTTTTGAGAGCCGCGCTGTCCAGCACGAAAAGACCGTCCACGGCGGCGCGAACATCGATTTTGCCCTCGTGGGGGTCGCTGCAGGTGAGATTTTCACCGCACATCGCTTCGCTCACCGCGATGGCGGCATCGTCCTCGTGAACTTCGTCCGCCTCGGGCTCCCAGACGAAAATGTGACCCTTGCCGATGTTGAGCAGTTCGGGGATGTCCTCTTCCCTGACCACGTGGCCTCTGTGGAATTTTACCCCCTTGAAGCCGCCCTCCATAATGGCGGTAAGGTCGTGGCAGAGGGTCTGACCCACGGCATCTTCAACACGAATTTTCCTCATAATAAGCCTCCGTAATTCGGCTCAGCCGCCGATTTCGTTCATATTGCGGTGAGAATCGCTGGGATTTATATCGGTCATTTTATGACCGTCGGGTTTGGCAAGGACCGCCTGCTTCATTGCCGCGAGGGTGGCCTCGTAATCCAGACCCCTTATGTCGATTTCCTGGTCGGAGTGCAGGCAGGGTTTCAGCTTGCCGTCGGCGGTAAGACGTATTCTGTCGCAGCCGGGGCAGAAATGACCGCTCATGGGATTTATAAGGCCCACTGTGCCCTTTGCCCCCGGCAGACGGTACACCCGGGCCACGCCGGATATGCCCTCGTCTTTAAGGTCGGGCACGGCGGTAAGAACCGCTGAGCCGGTTATAAAGCGCTCCCTGTCCCAATCGGCGCACTGACCCAGAGGCATAAGCTCTATAAAGCGCACCTGTATGTCCTCATTGCGGGTCAGTTCGCAGAAAGCGGGAATCTCGTCATCGTTAATGCCGCCAAGGAGCACCACATTGAGCTTGGTGTCGGTAAAGCCCGCCTTTTTCGCCGCCTCCATTCCCCGAAGGACGGTTTCAAGGTCGCCCACACGGGTGATACGGCGGTATTTTTCGCTGTCAAGGGTGTCAATGCTGATGTTAAGGCGGGACACTCCCGCGTCTTTAAGCTCCGCTGCGTACTTTTCAAGCAGCACGCCGTTTGTGGTGATGCAAAGCTCGCGGATACCCTCCACTGCGGCCACGCGCCTGCAGATATCCACGATACCCCGGCGCACCAGAGGCTCGCCGCCGGTGATACGGATTTTTTCCACGCCGATGGCGGCCGCCGCCCGGGCAGCCTGCTCAATGTCCTCAACGGACATTATCTGGGTATGGCAAATCTTGCTGATGCCGTGCTCGGGCATGCAGTAGATGCAGCGCAGGGAGCACAGGTCAGTTACCGATATGCGAAGATAATTTATTTTTCGTCCAAAACCGTCTTTCATGCTTCAATCACCATTGCTTCAATGAGGGTACCGGCACTTACCGGGGGGCTGCCCGCGGGTATCTGGCCCAGCAGGTCACAGCCGATAAAGGAGGACATGGTGCCGTTGCCCTGTCCGTCCATTTCCTCAAATACAGCCTTTCCGTCCTCAATTTTCAGTCTGCCGCGGAGTATGCGCAGCTTGGGGCTGGCTTTTTTCACGTCGGAGGAAAGATACGCCTTTATCCAGCGGGGGTAAATATCCTTTTTGCCGCAGAGCTTTTTCAGATAGGGCAGAGCCACACGGATAAGACCCAGCAGAGCCGCGCCGGGGTTGCCGGACAGACCGAGAAGGAGCTTGCCGCCGCAGTTTGCCGCCATAAGAGAGCCGCCGGGTTTCATGTTGGTTTTCCAGAAAAGCACCTCAGCACCCAGAAGCTCCGCCGCGCCCACGGCCCAGTCGTAGTCGCCCACGCTGGCGCCGCCGGTGGTGATGACCATGTCGCAGGTCCGGAAGGCGTCGGAAATCTTTTCGGCAATGAGCTTTGGATCGTCCTCCACAGTGCCCTTCTGAACGGGCTCCGCCCCGAAAAATTCAAGGTATCCCGCAACAGTCTGGGCGTTGGAATTATAAATTTTCGCAGGCTGGGGAGGGTCGCCGGGCCGGAGCAGCTCGGTGCCGGTGTTTATGATGGCCACCCGGGGCTTTTTCACCACGTCCACGAAGGCAAGACCCTGAGACGCGAAAATTCCTGCCGTTGCAGCGCAGATGATGCTGCCCCCGGCGGCTGCCAGACTGCCCTCGGGCACGTCCTCGCCCCGGTAGACGATATTGGTGTCGGCCTTGAGGGGTGTAAATATCTTTACGAATTTGTCGGTAAATTCGGTTTCCTCGTACTTGATAACCGTATCGGCGCCGACAGGAATGGGGGCGCCGGTGAGGATTTTTGCCGCCTGCATTTTCCCCACGGGCATGGTGGGCTCCGTTCCGGCGGGAAGCTCCTCGGTGATGGTCAGGGTGACGGGATTTTCGCTGCTTGCACCGGCGGTATCGGCGGCGCGCAGGGCGTAACCGTCAAAGGGACTGCGGTCAAAGGGCGGCGCGGGAATGGTGATGAAAACATCCTCCGCCAGTACCCTTCCGACGCACCGCTCAAGGGCAACAGACTCCTTTTCGATTTTTACGGGCATTTCGGCAATAAGCCGTGCCGCCTCATCGGGATGAAGATTTTTTCTCATTTTCGTCCTCCTTGTCAGTCCAGCAGCAAAACGCTGCTTTCAGGTATGCGAACAAGGCCGGTGAACTCCGCCTCCGGGGCGTTTTTGTCCGGCACCGCCAGCTTGAACCACACGGGCCACTGGGCGCCTTCGGCCTCGAGAATATACTGTATTTCAAAGGGTGCTTCGATTGTTTCACGCAGAGTAAAGGGGAATACGTTTATGCCGGGCTCACGGGCGTTCTGCAGGGCAAAAGCACGGAATCCAACAAACTTTACGTTGTCGGGCACCGCTTCCTGAGTATGGAGCCGCAGTCCCCAGTCGGTGGCGAGCACCAGTTTGTCTCCCAGTTTTTTTGCGGGTGAAATGTTCTTGCAGCCGGTAAGCCTTGCCGCGGCGCGGCTGCGGGGATGGGCAAATATCTCCCGGGTGGAGCCGGTCTGCACCGTGCGTCCGGAATCCATAATGCTCAGGGCATCGCTGAATTTATACGTTTCGTCCCTGTTGTGGGAAACGATCATTACCGTTCCGTCAAAATTTTTCAGCGTTTCAAGAACCTCTCGCTGCAGGTCGTCGCGAAGGTGTCCGTCAAGGGCTGAAAAGGGCTCGTCCAGAAGAATTATTTCCGGACGGCTGGCCATCATTCTTGCCATGGCCACGCGCTGCTGCTGACCGCCGGAAAGCTGGCCCGGCAGATGGTCCTCCAAACCGCGCAGACGGAACATTGCCAGCAGGTGCTCCACCTGTCTGCGCTTTTCCTCCTTGCTGCCGGTGATGCCGGCGGCAATATTTTTCTCTACGGACATGGTGGGGAAGAGGGCGTAATTCTGAAAAAGGAACCCGACTTTGCGCTTCTGGGGCGGCACGTCTATGCCCTTTTCGCTGTCGAAAAGAACTTTGCCGTCCACAACTATCCTGCCGCTGTCGGGGCGCTCCACCCCGGCGACACAGCGCAGTGTCATGCTCTTGCCGCAGCCGGAAGACCCCAGTATGCCCAGACGGGAGCTGTCCGTTACAATATCCACATCAAGCTGGAATTTGCCCAGCTTCTTTTTTATCTTTATTTCAGCAGACATTTTTCTCCCTTACCAGCGGCGGAAGTTTTTCATCTTTTTGCCGCTTACGATGTTCATTACGAAAATTATCACCAGAGCGATAATTATTATGATTACCGCCCACACGCCGGCGGTCAGATAGTCGCCATTCTGGATAACGGAGGCTATCTTCTGGGCGATGGTGGAAGTTTTACCGGCGATGTTGCCCGCCAGCATCGATGTGGCGCCGTACTCGCCCAGCGCCCGGGCGAAGGTCAGTATTGTGCCGGATGCCACGCCGGGTCCCGCCGAGGGGATTACCACCCGCCAGAATATTTTTCTCTCGGACATTCCCAGAGTGCGGGCGGCGTAAATCAGGTTGGGGTCCACCTGCTCAAAGGCGGCCCGGGCGTTGCGGTACATAAGGGGGAAGGATATGACTGACGCGGCAACAATGCAGCCCAGCCAGGTCTGGACCACCTTTATGCCGAAAGTATCAAGCAGAAAGCCGCCCACCGGACGTCTGGTGGAGAAAATCAGCAGCAGGAAAAAGCCTGCCACCGTGGGAGGAAGCACCATGGGCAGGGTGAAAAGACCGTCAAGCACGGCCTTAACCCTGGGTTTGGCTTTAACGACCCGGCGGGCGGCGAAGATGCCCAGGAAAAAGCATACCACAGTGGCAACCACGCCTGTTTTAAGAGAGATGAACAGGGGGCTGAAATCCAGACCTTTTAAAATTTCCATAAGGTTTTCCATGATATGTTCTCCTTGGAATTTTACATTAGTTTGCAACAAACATATAGCTTTCAAATATTTCGGCAACGGCGTCGGTCTGCAGAAATGCCATCAGGTCCTCTGCGGCCTGATTGCGGGCATCATTGGCGGCGGGGTTTATAACCCGTGCCACGGGGTAGACGATGGAGCCGGTAAGGTAGGTGGGAACAAACTCAATAATGTCCACGTAGTCGCGCACGCTGTAAGCGTCGGAGTAGTAAACGAAACCGATTTCGCAGGAGCCTTCCTTAACGCTCTCTTTAACAACGGAAACGTTGCCGCATTCGCTTATCTCAACGCCGCCAAGAGCCTGGGCGACCTGCGCGGTGGTGATGGTCTTTACGTCCTCAACAGGCTCCATCATACCGGCGGCAATGAGAGCCTTGCGGGTGTACTGGCCAACGGGAACGCTTTCGGCGGCAAGGGCTATGGAGGACGCGTCGGTGATATTTTCAAAACCGGTGACGGCGGTACCGCTGCCTTTGGCGGAGATAAGCACAACCTTGTTTTCCAGCAGGTCATTCCGGGAGCCTTCCACCAGAAGGCCGTCCTTTTCAAGGGTGTTTATCTGGGAAGCGCCGGCGGAGAAGAACACATCGCACTCGAAGCCTTCCTGAATCTGGGTCATTAGGGTACCGGAACTGTCGGCGCTGTAGATAATGCTTACGTTTTCATACTGCTGCTCGAACAGGGGAATTATTTCCTTAAAGGCGCCTTCAAGGCTGGCGGCGATGAAGAGGGACAGTTCCACTTCTTCCGCGGGCTCAGGCTCCTTTGCGGGAGGCGCGGTGTCTACGGGAGGCGCGGTGTCTACGGGAGGTGCGGTGTCTGCGGGAGGCGCGGTATCGGCGGGAGAGCTGCTGCCGCAGGCGGCAAGGCCCAGTGTCAACACAAGTGCCAACACAAGTGCCAGCACACGTGTGATAATTTTTTTTGCTTTCATGTTCGGATTCTCCTTGTATTGTTGATTTTTTTGAGGATATCCGATAAAATGATGTTGTGTGGATACCGTTTCATCGGATATCCCCTATGAAAACGGCTGTGTGCTTTGACCGGGACACTGCCGTTTTTCATTTGAGGAATAAAAAACGCCTCTGCGAAAAGCAGAGGCGTTCGGCAATTTTATAGATAGTATTATCCCGAATGCTCTCTCCTTTTCAAACGCGGAAGGCGACGCTGTTTCCGGC
>JAFSIK010000045.1 GCA_017439805.1 Oscillospiraceae bacterium | reverse complement strand
GCTGCGCTGTCTGCTGTGCAAGGTTTATAAAAACGACGACTGCCACATCGAGCAGCGCTATCTGGCCTCCGACCTTGCAAAGTAAAAACACCTCCGCCGCCCTCCCAAAAAGGGGAGGGCGGCTTTGTTTTTTGCATATTCATGAATAACTATGTAGAAGTTTACATATATTTCTCCGGCAATGGGCGGAATTTCGTTGTTTCGTCTATTGACAGAGTTAGCTTTTCCGCATAAAATGTTGTCATCTTTTTTTGGATATTTAAATAAAAGGAGAAAACAAAGATGAAGAAAGTTATTTCCATGCTTCTTGTTGTTGCCATGTGCCTGTGCGTTCTGGCCGCCTGCGGCGCTCCCAGCACTCCCAGCACTCCCGACAACTCCGGCAGCAGCCAGCCTTCCGGCACCACCACTCCTCCCGCTGACGGCGCTGTAGTAATCAAAATCGGCGGCATCGGCCCCCTGACCGGCGGCGCTGCCATTTACGGCATTGCCACTCAGAACGGTGCTCAGATCGCCGTTGACGAAATCAACGCTCTGGGCGGCGACATCCAGATCGAGTATGATTTCCAGGATGACACCAACGTTGCCGAGACCGCTGTTTCCGCCTACAACAATCTGAAGGACTGGGGCGTAAACATCATTTACGGAACCACCACCACCAGCCCCTGCGTCACCATCTCTTCCGAGACTTATGCTGACCGCTACTTCCAGCTGACCCCCTCCGCTTCCTCCCCTGACGTAACCGCCGGCAAGGACAACGTATTCCAGATGTGCTTCACCGACCCCAACCAGGGCGTTACCGCTGCCAACTACGTCAGCGAAGAGGGCCTGGCTTCCAAGGTTGCTGTTCTCTACAACAACGGCGATGCATACTCCACCGGTATTGCTCAGGGCTTCATCGACCAGGCCAACACCCTCGGCCTTGAGGTCGTTACCGAGCAGACCTTCCCCGCCGACACCAACACCGACTTCAACGTTCAGCTGACCGCCTGCAAGGACGCCGGCGCTGAGCTGGTATTTATGCCCATCTACTACACCCCCGCTTCCCTGGTTCTGGCTCAGGCCAGCCAGATGGGCTATGATCCCCTCTTCTTCGGCGGCGACGGCATGGACGGCATTCTGGGCATCGAAGGCTTCGATACCGCTCTGGCCGAAGGCCTGATGCTCCTGACCCCCTTCAACGCCACCGCTACCGACGAGCGCACCGTTTCCTTCGTTGAGAAGTACGAGGCTACTTACGGCGAAATCCCCAACCAGTTTGCTGCCGACGGCTATGACTGCATCTATGCCATCTACGAGGCCTGCCAGCAGGTTGACGGCCTGGCCGACATGATCGCCAACGGCGACAACGCCGCCCTGTGCGACGCTCTGATCGCCATCTTCACCTCCGGTGAGTTCTCCGTTGACGGCCTGACCGGCCTGGGCATGACCTGGCAGGCTAACGGCGAAGTCAGCAAGGCTCCCATGGTTGTTGGCGTTGAAAACGGCGCCTACGTAACCAAATAAGTAAAAATCTATAACCCGGGAGGGTCGGAAAAACCGGCCCTCCCATCAATAATAACGGCTCGTCGGAAGAACACAGGCAAAGTCCTGTGCTGTTCCGACGCAGCCGCATAGCTGTTTTTATAGACATTAAAGAAAAGAGGTAGCCAATGACATTTCTCGGTCATGTAATTACCGGATTGAGCCTTGGCAGTATCTACGCCATCATTGCTCTGGGCTATACGATGGTTTACGGCATCGCCAAAATGCTCAACTTCGCCCACGGCGACGTTATCATGGTAGGCGCATACATCTGCTTCATATTCGTTATGAATCTTGGCCTGCCCCCTCTGCTTGGTATAATAATCGCCATGGCGGTCTGCACTGTACTCGGCATTATTATCGAGCGTCTGGCCTATAAGCCCCTGCGTTCCGTTCCCTCCCTGGCGGTACTTATTACTGCCATCGGCGTCAGCTATTTCCTGCAGAATGCCGCTCAGCTCATCTGGGGCGCATCTCCCAAGAGCTTCCCCACCACCTTCTTTAACTTCGGCGGCAATCAGGGTTTCACCCTTTTTGAGGGTCAGCTGAACGTAAACTACGCAGCTATCGTTACCATCTGCATCTGCGTGATCATTATGATCGCTCTTACCATCTTCACCAGTAAGTCCAAAATGGGCAAGGCCATGCGCGCCTGCTCCGAGGATAAAAACGCTGCCCGCCTGATGGGTATCAATGTGGACAAGACCATCTCCGTCACCTTTGCCATCGGCTCCGCGCTGGCTGCCGTTGCAGGCGTTCTGATGTGCTCCACCTATCCCACCCTTATGCCCACCACCGGCTCCCTGCCCGGCATCAAGGCCTTCACCGCCGCAGTATTCGGCGGCATCGGCTCCATTCCCGGCGCATTCCTGGGCGGCATTCTGCTGGGCCTTATCGAGACCTTCACCAAGGCATACATAACCACCGACCTGTCCGACGCCATCGTATTCGCCGTGCTTATCGTGGTTCTTATCGTCAAGCCCGCGGGCCTTCTGGGCAAGTACAGACCCGAGAAAGTGTGAGGTGAGCGATATGATAAAGAATATGAGCAAAGCCTCCCGCAGCGGCCTTATAAACTACGGCATCGTTATCGTGGTCTTCATCATTGTGAAGATACTTATGGGTGCCGGCGCCATGTCCAACATGCTGCAGAGCCTTCTTATCCCCGCCTGCTGCTACATTGTCATGGCAATTTCCCTGAACCTTACCGTTGGCGTACTGGGCGAGCTTAGCCTTGGTCACGCCGGATTTATGAGTCTGGGCGCATTCTCCGGCATTATCGCCGCCACTGCCCTCCAGACCGCTATTCCCTTCCCCGCACTGCGTCTTCTCATCGCCATCATCATCGGTGCCATCTTCGGCGGCATCGGCGGCGTTATCGTAGGCGTACCCGTTCTTCGCCTTCGCGGCGACTATCTTGCCATCGTTACCCTGGCTTTCGGCGAAATAATCAAGAACATCATCACCGTTCTTTACATCGGAATTGATGCCAACGGCCTGCACATCGCCACCAAGCAGTCCAACCTTAACCTGCTTGAGGACGGCATCGCCATCGTAAAGGGCCCCATGGGCGCCGTAGGTGTAAGCAAGATATCCACCTTCACCGCCGGCTTCATACTGGTCATCGTAACTCTGATAATCGTTCAGAACCTTGTAAACAGCCGCCAGGGACGTGCCATTCAGGCCCTGCGCGACAACCGCATCGCCGCTGAGAGCGTTGGCATTTCCGTTACCAAGTACAAGCTTATGGCCTTCGTTACCTCTGCCGCCCTTGCCGGCGCGGCAGGTGCGCTGTTCGGTCTGAACTTCTCCTCCACCGGTGCTGTCCGCTTTGACTTCAACACCTCCATTCTGGTTCTGGTATTTGTTGTTCTGGGCGGTCTGGGCAATATCCGCGGCTCCATCATTGCCGCCGCAGTGCTCTATATCCTGCCTGAAATGCTGCGCTCCCTCAACATCAACGAGTACCGTATGCTGATCTACGCCGTTATCCTCATCATCGTTATGCTGGTGTCCAACAATCCCCAGCTGAAGGCTCTGTTCGGCAAGATCATTCCCAAACGCAGGAAAGGAGATGCTGAAATTGTCTGAAAACAAGTTCCATAAGGGCAAAATGGTGGAATTCCCCAGCCACGCCATAATTCCCGAGCGCGACCTTGACAAGCGTCCCATTCTTGAGGCCCGCCATCTGGGCATCGACTTCGGCGGCCTTACCGCTGTTGACGATTTCAACATGATCGTCGGCCGCACCGAGATCGCCGGACTTATCGGCCCCAACGGCGCCGGCAAGACCACTGTTTTCAACCTTCTCACCAAGGTTTATCAGCCCACCCGCGGCACTATTCTCCTTGACGGCAAGGATACCCACGGCATGACCACCACTCAGGTGGCTCGCCACGGCATCGCCCGTACTTTCCAGAACATCCGCCTTTTCGGCAATCTGACCGTTGAGGACAACGTAAAGCTGGGTCTGCACAACGAGATCAAATACGGCATGTTCGGCGGCATCGTGCGCCTGCCTAACTACTGGAAGCAGGAGAAAAAAGCTCACGAGCGTGCGCTGGAACTGCTC
>JAFSIK010000044.1 GCA_017439805.1 Oscillospiraceae bacterium | reverse complement strand
TAACATATGCCATTATGAATTACCTCCAAAAAATGATTACTGCTTAACAATAGCACAGTAATTTTAAAAAATCAATTTATTTTTTAAAATAAGTTCAGCAACACACAAATTGGCAATAATAATTACCGAAAAAGTTTTTTCGGAGGAGAAAATGAATCAGGGAAGATTTACGGACAAGGCAAAAAAGGCACTGGAGCGTGCCCGTGAGGTTTCAGAAAATATGGGTCACGGCTACGTGGGCAGCGAGCATTTGCTGATGGGTCTGATTCTTGAGCGGGACGGGATTGCCTCCCGTGTGCTTATTGATGCCGGACTTGACGAAAATCGTGTTGCGCAGGCCATAATACGCGCCGTAGGAAAAGGGGAAAGCGGTATTGCGCCCATTCAGGGACTTACACCGAGAGCTAAATTGATACTTGAAAACGCCGCCGCGGAGTCTGAGAGAATGGATAGCCCCTGCATTGGCACGGAGCACATTTTGATGGGTCTGCTGCGGGAGAGCGACTGCATTGCCTGTGTTATCATATCCTCCGAGGGACTTGATGCCAACCAGATTTTTACTCGTATACTTACAATGTTTGACCCCGGACAGACTAAAAATTCCACTGGGAAAGCACGTATTCCTGCAAGACAGGCGTCAAAAACAATAGATGAATTCGCAAGAGATCTTACGCAGATGGCCCGGGCAGGTAAACTGGACCCGGTTATTGGACGGGAAAATGAAATAAACAGATTGATTCAGATACTCAGCCGCCGGACAAAAAACAATCCTGCCCTCATCGGTGAAAGCGGAGTGGGAAAAACCGCTGTGGTGGAGGGGCTTGCGCACAAGATTGTTAATATGGACGTTCCGGACGCATTGCTTGGCAAGCGGATAATGATGCTTGATTTAAGCTCCATGATTGCGGGAACAAAGTATCGCGGAGAGTTTGAAGAACGAATCCGCGCAGTTATCTCTGAGGTGCGCGCTGCCCGGGATATTATAATTTTTATAGATGAACTTCACACCATTGTAGGTGCCGGTGCGGCCGAGGGAGCAATTGACGCGGCTAATATAATTAAACCGGCTCTGGGCAGGGGCGAAATACAGATAATAGGCGCAACTACTCTGACCGAGTACCGGAAACACATTGAAAAAGACCCGGCGCTGGAGCGAAGATTTCAAAGCATCACAGTATCCGAGCCGACCGTTAACGAATGCCGCGAGATAATAATGGGTCTGCGCGACAGATACGAGCGGCACCATCACCTGACAATTACCGATGATGCGGTAGAAGCGGCAGTTGAGCTTTCTGCCCGCTATATTACAGACCGCTTTCTTCCGGACAAAGCCATTGATTTAATTGACGAAGCTGCTTCAATGGTACGGATATCCAGCCAAAAGCCTCCACAGGGGCTAAAGGATATGGAGGAAGAAGCGGAGAGTCTGAGAGAACAAAAAGAAAACGCTGTTTTACAGCAGGAATTTGAAAAAGCTGCCGAAATACGTGACAGTGAACTGGATCTTCGGGAACGTATAGTGCGGGAGAAAGGAAACTGGGAACGTCGCATGGCTGACGGACGGGGCAGGGTGGATGCTGAAGATATTGCCAGGGTGGTGTCCATAAGCACAGGAATTCCCCTTGATAATATAACCCGGGAAGAAAGTGAAAGACTGCTGTTTCTGGAAGACGAACTTCACCGTCGTGTTATCGGTCAGGAAGAGGCGGTAAAAGCCGTTTCAAAAGCGATTCGCCGTGGCAGAGTGGGACTAAAAGACCCCAAAAGGCCAACGGGCGTATTCATCTTTCTCGGACCTACCGGTGTGGGCAAAACTGAAGTCTGCCGCGCACTTGCCGAGTCCATGTTCGGCGATGAAAAGGCGCTTTTGCGCTTTGATATGTCAGAATATATGGAAAAGCATGCTGTGTCCAAGCTTATCGGTTCGCCTCCGGGATATGTGGGGTTTGATGAAGGAGGGCAATTGACCGAGCGGGTGCGCCGCAGACCGTACAGCATAGTTCTTTTCGACGAAATAGAAAAAGCCGACCCGGAGATTTTCAATATAATGCTGCAGATAATGGAGGACGGAGTTCTTACCGATTCACAGGGACGAAAAACGGATTTTAAAAACTGCGTTATTGTTATGACCTCAAATATCGGCGCGGACAAAATTACGGAAAAGCCGTCACGCCTTGGTTTCGGCGATAAAGCGGAGCTCGGCAGGGAGGAGATAAAAAAGGCTGTTATGGCACAGCTGAAAACTCACTTCAGACCGGAATTTTTAAACAGGGTCGATGAAACAGTTGTTTTTGACCGCTTGTCACGTGATGATATTGAAAAAATTGCCTCCGGACTAATGGGGCAGGTGGCCGGACGGATCAAAAACTTTGGCGTCCGTCTGGTCTGGGACGGTGGGCTTGAGAAGTATTTGGCATCGGAAGGCTACGATCCTGAAAACGGCGCAAGGCCTTTGCGACGGCAGGTACAGTCAAAAATTGAAGATGCTTTGGCTGAAAAGCTTCTTGCCGGTGAAATAGCCTCCGGTGATACGGTTGCGGTTGAAGTGGAAGATTGTAAAATTTTATTTAAATCTGTATTAAAAAAGGAAAAAACGGCGCAAATAAGTGAAAAATCTATTGGCAATCAGCCCGGGTGATGTTATAATTTTTATGTAAATGAACTTAAAGGCTGGTGAAGGGCATGAAAAAAACTATTCTGCTTATTTTGGCTTTGGTCATGCTGTTTTCCGTTGTTCTGACGGGCTGCGGCAACAAGGCAACTGAGGAAATCCTTGCCAATATGGATCGTGAGGCACCCTATACCGCTGAGCTTCCCTCGGTGGTCACCAGCATTGACCCCGAAAAGGATGAGGTTGAAGAGGTGCTTATCGGTACTGTTTCTGGCGCTACCGGTTCTGTCAATGTGCGCAGTGAACCCAGCACCAACGGTATCATCATCGGATCTGCCATGCCCGGGGAAAGATACCTTGTTACCGAAGAATTTGCCGAGGAAACCTGGCACAAGATCAGATATAAGGGTTCCGTTGGCTTCATTCATTCCGATTACCTTACTGTTACCACCGGTACAATGGATATGCTTGAGGATGACACCAACGGCGAGCCTGCCGAACCCACAGAGTAATCCACATTCACACAAATACGGGCTGCCCCTGTGGGCGGCCCTTTTTAGTAAATCAAAAGGAGCCGGATTTGGAAACTCTTAAGCAAAAAGCAGCCTCTCTGCCAGATAACCCCGGAGTATACCGAATGTACGACGCCGAGGGTGAAATAATATATATCGGCAAGGCTAAAAATTTAAAAAACAGAGTCAGTCAGTATTTCCAGGACACGGCTTCTCATACCTTGAAGACCCGCCTTATGGTATCAAACGTGGCGGATTTTCAGGTGATAATCGTAAACAGCGAGCTTGAGGCGCTGCTTCTGGAAAGTTCCCTTATAAAAAAGCACCGGCCGAAGTACAATATCCTTTTGAAGGATGACAAGGGTTATCCTTATATCAAACTTTCGGCAGGTGACCGTTACCCCAAATTTTCTCTGGCAAATCATCAGAACGATGACGGAGGGGAATATTTCGGTCCCTTTGGCGGCAGAAACGCAACTTATGAGATAATCGATGCTCTGCTGACGGCGCTGAAACTGCCCAGATGTTCCCGTGAATTTCCGCGGGACATCGGAAAATACAGACCCTGTCTCAACTACCAGCTGAAACTGTGCAGCGGGTACTGCCGCAGCGGGGATATGGAGAAAGAATATAACGAATCAATATCTGTGGCGGCTGACATACTGCGGGGGAAATACAAGCAGATGCTCAGCCAGGTGCACAGCCAGATGCTGCAGGCTGCCGATGATATGCAGTTTGAAACGGCGGCACGCCTGCGCGACAGATACAAGGCTCTTAAGACTCTTGAAAACCGCCAGCAGGTTACGGGACACGCGCCTGTGCTTGACGCGGCTGCATGCGCAGTAAGTGAAAATAAAGCCGTACTCTGCGTGCTGCATTACGGCTCTGAGGGACTCTCCGGCAAGGACCTTGTGTTCGGCGCCAACCCCCTTGGCGAAAGTGAGGAAGCTGTCCTTTCGGGGCTTCTTAGGCAGTATTATCAGCAGGGGGCGATTATTCCTAAGACGGTTTGTCTTTTCGGCGCACCGGAAGAATCCGTGGAACTGTCGAATGCTCTTTCCGCATTGGCTGAAAAGAATATAAATGTTTTTACTCCCCAAAGAGGTGAAAAAGCGGCCTACACCCGTCTGGCAAGGGAAAATGCCTTGCAGGAACTTATGCGAGTGGATCAGCGGCGCAAAAAAGGACCTGGAGAGCTGCTTAAAAAAGCTCTGGGACTTGAGCATATACCCGAGCGTATAGAGGCCTATGATATATCCAATACGGCCGGTCAGGATACCGTAGGCTCAATGGTGGTATTTAAAAACGGCCGACCTGCCAAGAGCCAGTACAGAAGCTTTGTTCTTAATTCCGATTATGACGGAGATGACTATGGGGCAATGCGTGAGGTGCTGGCAAGGCGATTTAAACGTCTTGGCGATGGGGACAAGGGATTTGAAGAACGTCCCGACCTTGTTCTTATTGACGGCGGGGCGACTCACGCCGCTGCCGCACGGGAGATTATCGATGCATTTGACATGGCCTTGCCTGTATTGGGAATGGTCAAGGACGGTCATCACCGTACCCGCGCGCTTGTTTCCGCCGACGGTGAGGAAATCGGCATTAAAAATGAACAGTCGCTGTACACCTTCATAGGCAGGATGCAGGAAGAGGTACACAGATTTGCCATAACACACCACCGCAAGCGCCGTGACAGCAGGGTAAAGCGCTCAGAGCTGGACGGAATATCCGGAATAGGGGAGAAGCGCAAAATGGCTCTCCTGGCTCATTTTAAGAGCATTAAGGCTATTTCCGCCGCTGACATTGAAACACTTTCGGCGGTGGTTCCCAAAAACGCCGCTGAAGCGGTATACAAATACTTTCACACAGGAGAAATGAAATGAGAGTTATTACCGGCATCGCCAGAGGGCGAAAGCTGAAAGAACCCAAGGACTATAACGTTCGCCCCACCACCGATATGGTGAAGGAGTCCATTTTCAATATAATACAGTTTGACCTTGAAGGCAGGAGAGTGCTGGACCTGTTTTCCGGTTCCGGTCAGATGGGCATAGAGGCCCTCAGCCGCGGCGCGGCTTTTTGCGATTTCGTGGACAGCGCCCGTGATTCTTTCAAACTTACACAGGAAAATCTTACTTCCACCGGTCTCGGAGATAAGGGCAAGGTGCATTTTACTGACGCAGCCGCCTTTTTAAACTCTGTTTCAACAAAATACGGGGTGGTTTTTATTGATCCGCCATATGACACCAATTTGCTCGAAAAAACCTTAAAAATTATCAATCAGATTGACATATTGGAGCGAAATGGTATAATAATTTGTGAAAGTCGGGCGGAAAAAGAGGTTCCCGATATGGTTGAGCCGTATTATCTCAAAAAATCATACAAATACGGCAAAATCAAGATAACTGTTTATGCGAGGAATTGATTATGACCGTTGCCGTTTTTCCGGGCAGCTTTGACCCCATAACTCTGGGGCATCTGAACATAATCGAACGTGCTGCCGCGGTATTTGACAAGGTTGTCGTCTGTGTTATCGGTAACTCAGAAAAAAGGTATATGTTTACCGAAGAACAGCGGCTTGCTTTTGCAAAAAAAGCGGTATCTCACCTTGAAAATGTTGAGGCTCAGGCTCATACGGGACTGTTGACCGACTTCATGGCGTCCGTGGACAGTACACTGCTTGTAAAAGGTGTGCGAAATGCTCAGGACATGGATTACGAGTATATGATGGAGCGGGCGAACAAGACTCTCCGGGAAGACATAGAGGTTATGTATTTGTTTTCCGACCCGGAATTTATCCACGTCAGTTCCACAACTACCCGCGAAATGATAAAGTATAATAAAAAATTAGATTGCTATCTGCCTTCGTCGGTGATCGAAGAGATGCAGAACATACAATAGTTTGGGAGGATTTAACAATGGCTGGCAGTGTAGAAGAACTCATCACAATGCTTTATGAAATGGTACAGGACGCCAGAAGCGTTCCCCTCAGCAGCGACAAGTGCGTACTGGAGAGAGACAAAGTCCTTGATCTCCTTGACGAAGTTACCGCACAGCTCCCCGCCGAAATCAAGCAGGCGAGAGGTGTGGTTGAAAACAGACAGGAGATTATAGCAGAGGCCCGCAAAGAGGCCGAAACCATCCGCAAGCAGGCTGAAGACAAGGCGAAGCAGATGGTATCCAGAGAGGAAATCTTCCTGGTAGCCAAGAGACGTGCCAATGACGTCATTATGGCCAGTGAGGCAAAGTCCAAGGAACTTCGCAGAGCCTCCAACGAATATGTTGAAGATTCCCTGCGCAAGACCGAGGAAGCGTTGGCTCAGACCCTTGTTGAGCTGCGCCAGGCAAGAAGCCGCTTCAGAGCCAGTGCTGCCCAGGCTCCCGCCGTTCCCGTGGTTCCTGCTGCTGAGGAAACCGAGAAGGCCGAATAAGCTGCCTATTATAAAAACGGGCAAGGATAAAAAACCTTGCCCGTTTTTTAAAAAAATTAAAAATTTCTCTTGCATATTCTGTTAGAATATGTTATATTTAATTGGTGAGCACAACATAATATCCGGGTGTGGCGAAGTTTGGTATCGCGCTTGAATGGGGTTCAAGAGGCCGCTGGTTCGAATCCAGTCACTCGGACCATAAACCTGTATTCCGAAAGGAGTACAGGTTTTTGTTTTATTTGTTTTTTATTCTCTCTGGAGGTTGCAAATACACTATAAATATATTAGAATATAACAGCGCGACTATAGCGCCGGATTTTTTAACATTGGAGGACTTCTCTTTGGTATATTCCAACGTTCTTGAAGCTATCGGTAATACACCTATTATCAAGCTTAGCCGCATTGTTCCTGATGGAAGCGCTGACATTCTTGTTAAATATGAAGGGCTCAATGTTGGTGGGTCTATAAAGACCCGTACCGCATATAATATGATCATTGATGCGGAAGCCAGAGGCATTATCAATCCCGAAACCATTATTGTTGAGCCTACCAGCGGTAATCAGGGTATCGGTCTTGCTCTTGTCGGTGCGGTAAAGGGATATAAGGTTCGCATCATTATGCCCGATTCCGTAAGCGAGGAGCGTCGCAAACTCATTAAAGCCTACGGTGCGGAGCTTGTTCTTGTGCATGACGCCGGAGACATCGGTGAATGCATAGAGGAATGTCTGGCGACCGCAATGCGAATGGCTGAAGAGGATGAAAATGTGTGGGTGCCCCAGCAGTTTGAAAACCCCGCCAATCCTATGGTGCATAAAATTGCCACCGCTGTTGAAATTCTTGAGCAGGTGGACGGACCTATTCACGGATTCTGTTCCGGTATAGGTACCGGAGGCACTATCTCCGGCATCGGCAATACTCTCAAGGAGAAAAATCCTGATATTACTATCTGGGCGGTAGAGCCTCAGAATGCGGCAATTCTTTCCGGAGGAAATATCGGAACTCACCTGCAGATGGGTATCGGTGACGGCCTCATTCCCGCCAATCTGGATTTGAAAGTGTATAATGATATTGCTATCGTTACTGACGATGAAGCAATCAATACCACCAAACGTCTTATCCGTGAAGAGGGTATTCTTTGCGGCATTTCCAGCGGCACTAACGTAGCCGCCGCACTGCGTATGGCAAAGCAGCTTGGCCCCGGCAAAACCGTTGTTACCGTTCTTCCCGATACCGGTGAGCGTTATTTCAGCACTCAGCTTTTTGAAGAATAAAATAGAAACGCAGAAGCTTTAAGCTTCTGCGTTTTTTAATTTAAAACAGGTCGAAAACTTTCTGCAGTTTACAGACGAACTTATAAAGTGGGCCTTCAAGCTCTTTTTCCGCGTTTTTCAGCTCTTTGCGTATTTCAATGTTCTGGGGGCAATGGGACTCGCATTTGCCGCACTGGACGCAATTTGAAGCCGAGGTTCGGGTTTTGCGCAGGGCTGTGCACATTGCGTATTCAACCAGACCCCAGAATTTATTTTCGCTGTACCGCCGGTTATAAGCGGCAAAAGTGCCGGGAATATCCACATTTTTGGGGCATGGCACGCAGTAGGCGCAGCCGGTGCAGCCAACTTTCACCTTTGAGTTTATGGCATTTACCACCTGCTTGAGCATTTCTTCTTCAGCGGGGCCGATTTCACCAACGTCTGCAGTACAGGCGGTGTTTATATTGTCCTGCACCATTTCGAGGCTGTTCATACCCGACAAAACACAGGTGACTTCTTTTTGATTCCACAGCCATCGAAGCGCCCACTGTGCGGGAGTATGTCTGACGGGATATTCTTCGAAAATATGCTTAGCTTCCTCCGGCAAGCGGTTTACCAGTTTGCCGCCTCTCAGCGGTTCCATAATAAATACCGGAACTCCCTTTTCGTAGGCATAATACAGTCCGCGGCGACCTGCCTGGGAGTGTTCGTCCATATAATTATACTGAATCTGGCAGAAATCCCAATCGAAAACGTCTATAAGCTTCAGAAAAGCATCTGAGTTTCCGTGATAAGAAAAACCTACCTGTCTGATGGCGCCGCTCTTTTTCTTTTCTTCAAGCCACTGAATGATTCCAAGAGATTTAAGACGTTCCCAGGTATCTACACCGGTAAGCATATGCATCAAATAAAAATCCACGTAATCGGTCTGGAGACGTCTGAGCTGCTCGGTGAATATACTCTCCATCTTGTCGGAACTGCGTACAAGATAGTGGGGCAGTTTGGTGGCAATAAAGACTTTATCACGCAGATTATTTTTGGCAAGAACCTTGCCCAAAGTCTCCTCGTTGCCGGGATAAACATATGCGGTGTCAAAGTAATTGACGCCCTGCTCCACAGCTGTCATTACTTGACGCTCGGTATCGGAAAAACTTCCCTTAAAGCGCATACAGCCGTAACCAAGTATAGATATCTGATTTCCGTATTTATCCGGACGGTAATTCATCGTCACTCTCCTGAGAAATTTTTATATAATAATAGCTCATAAGTATGTAAAAAACAATACAGCTATTGCTAAATTATCACAAACAAAGTATAATTTACTTACATAAATAAAGGAGGTTACTCTCATGGGAAAATTCGTTATTCGCGAAACCAATACTGGTGTAAAATTTGACTTAAAGGCCGGCAACGGAGAAGTAATTGCAACCTCTGAAGTTTATACTACTTTGGCGGCCTGCAAAAACGGTATTGCCAGTGTTCAGAAAAACGCGCCTTCTGCTGCGGTTGAAGATCAGACCAAGGAAGGCTATGCTGCTGAGAAGCACCCCAAATTCGAGGTGTACGCCGATAAGGCCGGCGAATTCCGTTTCCGTCTTAAAGCCACCAACGGAGAGATTATTGCTGTAAGTGAAGGATACAAAGCACTTGCCGGTTGCCTAAACGGAATAGAATCCGTTAAGAAAAATGCACCCGAAGCTGAAATTATTGAGGAATAAACAAAATCTGTTAAAAGCCGGGCCGCCTGTATAAGGCGGCCCGGCTTTTATGTATTAAGATGAAGAAAGCTAAAATCTTACCAGATAGTCCAGCCGCCGTCGACGACCAGAGTATGACCGGTAACCATGGAGGCCTCATCGGAAGCCAGGTAAGCAAAGGCAGAGCCGATCTCGCTGGGGTTGACAACGCGACCAACGGGGATCATGCCCAGAACCATCTTGCTGTACTCGGGATCTTCCAGACGGGTGCGAGTGATCTCGGTCAGAGCGAAGGTGGGAGCAACTACGTTTACGGTGATGCCGTACTTGGCCCAGTCAAAAGCCAGAGCGCGGGCCAGGGACTGAATGCCGCCCTTGGTGGCGCAGTAAGGCTGCTGGTTTTCACGGGAATGAGTAATGAACCGGGCGTACTGAGCGCTTCCGAATGCTTCTATCCGTCTGTTTCTCCTCTGGCAAAAGAACTGTTCTTCTACATGACCCGTTATGGACATTATTACTGTGATACCAAGTACTGCTTGTCCGACAACAGCGCCATTGCTCAGTTGGAAGGTCACCAGAATTATTTTCTTTATTACGTAAAAAGCGGAAAACTCAATATCGAAAATGACGGTAAATTTTTTACGGCCACAGCAGGGCAGGCCGGTATTGTTGACTGCCGCAAACCACATAAATATTATGCGGTTGAGCCGCTGGAGTATTATTGGCTGCATTTTGACGGTGTACTTGCCAAGAAATTCTGCGATAAAATTATTGAAAGCCACGACGGGTCTCAGGTCTTTAATCCCAGTGCCGGCAAACAAATTGAGCAGAACTATAACCAGCTTCTCAACCAGCTGCGAAGCAACAGTCTTAATGAGGCGGAAATTACTCAGATAATTTACCGTGTGCTTTGTCAGCTTCTTATTGGTTTTTACACTGACTTTTCCAATACCCAGGACAAGGAAGCACTTGACGCGGTTCACTATATCAAAAAGAATTTTGCAAACAGCATTACAGTTGAGGATGTTGCGGCGCAGGTTAACCTTAGTTATTCCTATTTTTCCCGTCGCTTTAAGGCCTTTACCGGTCATTCTATACACAGCTACATAACCATTTGCCGTCTTAGTGAAGCCAAACATCTTCTGGCCAGCACGGACATGTCCATGAAGGAGATAGCTTTTTCCATCGGATATCACAGCGAATCTAATTTTATTGTATCTTTTACCACCCAGTACGGCTGTTCACCTTCGGAGTACAGACGTCACTATTCTCTTAAAGGCTGATTAACCTTTGACATCATGCCCGCTTGGTGGTATTATTTACGCTGAATTTTAATTGGAGGACAGTACTATGATGTTTAAACCTCTGCACCACGCTATTTCCGTCGCTGATGCCGAAGCTTCTGCAAAGTGGTATAACGAGATTTTTGGCTTTACCACTGTATCCGATACAGTGGCAGCTCATCTCAACGCACGCAAAATAATGATGGAACTGGACGGATTTCAGCTTGAGATATTCCAGTATCTTGGCGATGACGCAAAGTGCGTTCCCGAGGACAGACTAAATCCCAACGACGATCTTAAAACCTACGGAACCAAGCACGTGGCCTATCAGGTGGAAAATCTGCGCGAGCTTACTGCTGAGCTCAATGTAAAGGGCGTCCGAATCGTCAAAGGCCCTGTTCCCAACGGCAACGATCTTCTTACCTTCATTCTTGATAATTCCGACGTTCTGATTGAACTGATGGAAATCGGCGGCAACAAATAAGCCGGAGTTAAATCTGCGCGTTTTCGCGCGAGGAGGGATTTTAATGGCCGGCGTCCAAACCGACCTTACCCAGGGAAGCGTAACAAAACAGCTAATAAAATACGCTTTGCCTCTTGTGGTTTCCAGCCTGCTGCAGTCCATTTACAGCATCACCGATATGATCGTTGCTGACCGTTGCGTAGGAAGCGCGGGTGTTTCCGCAATAAATACAGCATGCGTGGTTATGAATATGATCACACAGATCGCCATCGGACTTACCGTTGGCGGAAATATTCTCGTAGGCCAGTATTTCGGACGCAGAGAACATGATTCTCGCAAAAGAGCCGCAGGCACGCTCTTTACACTGTGTCTTGTGGTGGGCCTTGTTGCTGCCGCGGTACTGTGTATTCTTGCCGAGCCTTTGATGAAGCTGCTTAATGCCCCAACGCTTACTGAGGCTGTTGATTATTTCTCTATTTGCGCAATCGGTGTGTTTTTTATCTTCAGCTACAATGCGCTGTCTGCGATTTTGCGCGGAGTAGGCAACTCCAAACTGCCGCTCTACTGTATAATCGTATCGGTTGTTCTGAACATCGTTTTGGATATCTTATTTATGGCAGTGTTCAGATGGGGAGTGAAAGGTGCGGCACTTGCCACAGTTATCGGACAGTGCGTGTCCTTTATCGTGGCGCTTATTTTCTGTATTGTAAACGGCAAGGAACTGGGCATTGGACTGAAATTCCTGCGTCTGCCCGGCAGTATTGTAAAACAGACTCTGCGTCTGGGTATGCCCACTGCGCTGCAGTTTACCATTGCCAGCATTTCCTGGCTCACGGTTATTGCGCTTATCAATAGCTACGGCGAGGTTGTTTCCGCCGGTAACGGCGCGGCAAACAAAATCCGTGATTTCTGCCAGGTATTTATCACAGCCATGACAACCGGCGCCGGCACAATGTGCGCCCAGTGCATAGGTGCGCAAATGTATGACAGAGCGGAAAAGGTAATGAAAACCTGCCTGAAAATTACTGTGGGCATGGCTCTGGTTATTATTGCTTTGGCGGAGATTTTTGCCCCTCAGCTGTGCAGTATATTTGCATCCGATCCCGAGGTTCAGCATTGGGCAGTTATTAACCTGCGAATTGAGATAGTCTGCCAGCTTTTCTACGCCGGTATGTTCTCATATAACACTCTGGCTACAGGCTCCGGACACACTATGTTCCTTATGTGGAACACCTTCCTCAACTGCATCGTGGTCCGCCTTGTACTGGCGCTTCTGCTCAACTGGATCATGGGTCCCAACGGCATATACGGCGTTTATATCGCCTGTGGTGTGGCAGTTGCCAGCTCTGTTCCCGTTGGCATGTGGTTCTACCGCTCCAACCGCTGGCGCACCTCTCTTGTTAAGTAAAAAACATGCATTTACCGGGCGCTCAGTAAGGGTTGCCCGGTATTTTTTGTGTAAAAAAATAATTTTATTAACTTTTTTACATATTTTTGTTAAAAGTCAGCAATTTGTATAAATTTTCGGAAATATTTGTTGACATTTTCGTTAGAGCTATATATAATGTGGTGGACTAAAAAAGCAATGGTGATACCTATGTTTTGCGACCGTACAGACGAAGAGCTTTGCGCTCTTGCAGCCGGCGGCTCCGCGCAGGCGGAGGAAGAATTAATCCTTCGCCATACCAAGCTTGTGAAGGTCTGCTCAAGGCAGTTCTTCATAGTCGGCGGGGAAAGCGAGGACCTTATCCAGGAAGGTATGCTGGGCCTTATGAAGGCAGTCAGAGAATTTGCCCCGGAAAAGGATGCTTCCTTTAAAACCTATGCTGAGGTATGTATCAGAAACCGTCTGATATCTGCCGTAAGATCGGCCACCCGTGACAAGCATGCACCCCTTAACAGCTCAGTCCCACTTCAAGCGCCCTCCTTTGACGGCGAGCGGTCTGAAGAGATTTCCGCGATTTCTGCCAGGGAACTTAACCCGGAAGAATTGCTGATTGGCGAGGAGCGAGCAAAAGAGATAGAAATCGCTCTTGACGGCAAGTTGTCCGGCTTTGAATCAAAAGTGCTGGATCTTTACTTCCAGGGTTGCTCATATTCCGAAATCGCGCAATTCTTAGGACGCGATGAAAAGTCTGTCGATAACGCTGTTCAGCGAATAAGGCGTAAGGCGACAGAATATATTTCCGGCGGTAACAGTTAAACTGTTCGCATATATCTAATCAAAGAGAGGGTAAAAACAACATGTACGAAGACAAGAAGTTAGTCTGCAAAGAGTGCGGCCAGGAGTTCATTTTCTCCGCTGGTGAGCAGGAATTCTACGCCGAGAGAGGCTTCCAGAACGAGCCTCAGCGCTGCAAGGCTTGCCGCGATGCCCGCAAGAACGCTTCCAGAGCTCCCAGGGAATATTTCACCGCTACCTGCGCTGCCTGCGGCGGCGAGGCCAAGGTTCCCTTTGAGCCCAAGAGCGACCGTCCTGTATACTGCAGCGATTGCTTCGCTCGCATGAGAGAAGAAGGCTAACTTTAAAAAATAGCTATAAAAAACCCCCATCCTGCCGGATGGGGGTTTTTATTTGTTTATTTATGTCTGTAATCAAACTCGGTGCCCAAAATTGAATGAATATCATTCAAACCTTCCTGCAGACTGGCATAAAGTGCCTCATCCACAACACCGGGCTGACCGTTTTCATAACCTTCGATAGCCTCGTAAATATCCAGAACGTAGTATCCGTCCGTTTCGCCCTGGTATGCGTTGGTACAGTAGGTAGGCACATAGGAAACATCGGTAATTTCAGTGTTTCCGCTCTCGCCGGATTTTGTTACTTCAACACTCAATATGGCAGAAAGGTTGGTGTAATCATAATACTGCCCGGATACGAAATTGCCCAGAGAGAAGCTGACAAACGCCTCTTTTTCCTCACCGTCTACGGTAGTGACGCTTCGCATTACCATGGGCTGCAGAACATGGGGGTGGCCGCCGAAAACAATGTCCGCTCCGTTTTCCAGGAAAACCTTTGCCGCGGCCTCCTGATATCCGTTTTGCACTGTCTGGTACTCCGTGCCCCAATGGGTGATTGCAACTATCAGATCCGGTTCCATGTCCTTCGCAGCCTGAAGATCTGCAATAATTGCATCGGCGTTCAAATCGGTGAAATAGGTAAGATAATCGTTATACAGAATATTTACGCACCAATCCTTGCCATCGGGGGTGGGTATGCCGTTGGTGCCGTATGTGTAGGACAGGAAAGCGATTTTGACTCCTTTCACTTCTTTTAAAAGCACTCCGTTTGTTGCGTCACGTTCTTCCCTGGAAAGGTAGGTGCCAACATGGTCAATGCCTGCCTCTTCAAGGAAATTATAGGTGGAATTAAGTCCTTTCCAGCCAAAATCAAGGGCATGGTTTCCCGCAAGAGTGATAAGATTTACGCCCATATCTTTGAGAGCGTCCAGAATATCTTCCGGTGTGTTGAAGGAAGGATAACCGGAGTAAGCCCAGTCGGATCCGGCAAGCGCGCCTTCGATCTGAGTTATGACCACGTCACTATCCTCGAAATGATGCTTGACATACTGGAAATTAGGGGAGAAGTCGTAATAATCTCTCTCAGCGTCGTAAGCCTTGCTTATAAGCGTATTGTGAATAAGAACGTCGCCTACGATTGAAAGCTTAACAGTGGTATCGGGAGGAACAGGAGGTTCGTCAATTATAATTTCCGGGAATTCCTCTTCGGCAGGAGGGGGAACTTCTTCGTTCTGCTGGGGCAGATCGCTGCTGACAGGCTGGTCAAAACCGCCCGCAACTCCGCTGCTGCCGCAGGAGCACATTATTACAAGCGCCATAATAAGGGGCAGTATCTTCAGTGTTTTCATTACTTTTCCTCTTCTGTGAGCATCTCGATGATTTTGCCGTAAAGCATCTCGGCTTTATTTTTGAACCCATCCTCAAGATTTTTTGCAAACTCACGGCTTTGAGCATTGATCTCCAGAGACATAATCGGAGCACCGTTATCGTGAAGTTTTAAAACCGTAATGGTATCTCCGCCGGGAAGAGTAGTGACGGAGGTGGATATTTTTCTGCCGCGACGAACGCTGGCGGTAAATTCCTCAGCCATTTTCTCGGCTTTCTGGCGCACTGTGTAGGAAAGACTGGTTTGGCAAAGCTCGCAGTTTCTGACGCCTATACCGGTGAGGATATAACCGTCTGAGGTTTCTTCAATGTGGCCGGTTTCTTCAAGGTTTGCAAGGCAGTCCATAAAAACAAAATAATCGATTGCACCGTCGATATATGCAAGCTCGTTTAAATGCGCGCGGGTGGCGGGCTCACGCATTTTCGATAGAAAGTACAAAATAAGGATTTTAATGTCCAGATTGCTGCGCACATAACCCAGTCTCTGCATAACCTGCCTCCTTAGATGATTTTGATAATGCGGCATTCAACGCCGCCGGTATTGACCTCCAGTACAGCGCAGGTGCCGCCAAAACCGCGCCTGCAGCTGCCGGGGTTTATAAGCCATATATCGTCTTCCTTCTTGCATACCGGCCAGTGTGTATGACCGAAAAGCGCGATTTGCGCATCTTTTTCACGCGCCCTGTACAGCAGGGAAAGAAGAGAAAATTTTACGTTATATTTGTCGCCGTGAACTGCAAAGATTTTGTGCCCATCTGCATTCACTGTCAGCTCATCATTAAAGGGCGAGCGTCTGTCGCAGTTACCCGTTACAGCATACCAATCGGTTGATGGAAATTTTTCCATAGCGGCGGCAAAATCGTTAACACCGTCACCTAAAAACATTACTTTGTCCGGTGAAGTCTGCCGTATGGCGGCTTCAACGTTTTCAACATCGCCGTGACAATCTGATAAAACAAGAATTTTCATTTTTTCTCCGTGTTGTTAACATCTTCGGCACGCCATGAATAGAATGTCTATAGAACTGTATTCGGAGGTGCCGCCATGAAAAATACAAGCGGTTTGAATAACAAAATAACCGATGAGGAACGCCGCAAAATGCAGGCAGCAATACGCAGTGACGAGGCGCAAAAGCTTAAAAACGCCCTTCAGAACAGCGGCGGAAGCGTAGATGAACTGAAAGAAGCCTTCAGCGCCGGCGATATGGAAAAAACCAAAAGTATCATGGAGAAGCTTTTTGCCGATGAAAGCTGTGCCAATGCGCTGCGGCAGCTGGAAGAAAAATTTTCTGGGAAGTGAGTTAAATGGCGGGATTTGAAGAGAAGTTAAGCGAAATATTATCCTCTCCGGAAAGCATGGAGCAGATATTCGCTCTTGCCAAATCCCTTGAAGGCGGCGGGAAATCCGGCGGTGAGCCTCAGCAGAAAAACAGCGCCGTCAGCGCTCCACCGTCAATTGCGCAAATGCCGCCGATAGATCCAAAGATGATGGAAATGCTGTCCCGATTGATGCGTGAATACGGACACGACGATAAGACTGTGGCGGCGCTGGTAGCAATAAAACCTTTTTTGAAAAAAGAAAAGCAGATAAAGATTGATCGAGCCATGGAAATGGCTAAACTCGCCCGAATAGCCAAACTGGCTTTGGGAGGTGGGGAAAATTTATAATCGCTACATTACAACAAGCAGGGGGAATCAAGCGACGCGCAGCGTCCAAAAACAAAAACCTGAAGAAAAACCGCCTCAAAAAACTGTGCCCGAAACGTCCCGGGAGGAAAAGCGTAAAGGCGGTCTGCTGTCAGGGATGGACAGCGATGACCTGCTGATAATATTGCTTATACTGATACTGGTGATGGACGGGGGAGAAGACAGCGGACTGCTGATAGCCGCCCTTGCGGCAGTATTATTGATATAAAACCCGACCGTCTGGCAGAGTAAAGGCCGAAATAAGAGTTTCATCTGAGGAAACGGGGGCCTCCATACTGTCCACGGTCATGTTGTAAACCGGCTTACCGTTTTCATATTCCTCTGCCGCATAAAGCAATCCGGAGTCCAGATCCAGCCAGTAAACACAGTTTGCGACATCTGTTTTGAAATCCACACGGATACACATGATGCCCTCTTTTTCCTCCAGAGCGGCATCAGAAATTCTGTGGGATTCCAGCGCCAGGATATCGGTGTAGTCAGGTATCCTGGATTGCTGGAACTGGGTGAAATCACCTGTGGGGCGTGTGATGTACTTGGTTTCCCCTGCATACCAAATGAAACATTCTTCGCCGTTTATAACGGTGCAGCGGGTTTCGTCACCCCGGGTTATGTTGAGTCGGACAAGTTCGTCTGAAACAATCATTTCAGTTTTCTCGCTCGAGCTTCCGCCCGACCACGACGTGATAATGGTCATGGTACGCTGATATGTGTCTGCCCGATCCATCTGGGCAATTACCTGCTGGACGTTGCTTTTTGTGATACCGGCAAAATCCGCCGTTTGCTCTGTGCTGTCAAAGGCGTCGGAGATATCCTGGGGAGGCAGGGTGATGTGAGTATTTGAATCGGAACTTATAAAGCTGACATAGGCGACAATGAACACTGCCATCAAAATCGCGATGATGGCGATAAGCAGTATTCTCTTGCGCCTGTTCCTGCGTTCCATAATTTACTCCGGTTTTTCTGTATCGTTTTTCTGCACCGTTGCCTTTTCGGGGCAGGCGTCGTTTGCAGTGCACTGGGTACAGCCGTTATCGCATTCCTCTTTGTGAAGATGGTTTTTGTAGCTCATCGCGGATACAATAAGGGCAATAAGAATTACAACTATAACCGCTACGGCGATAATAATAAAGCGGGCAACACCGCGGGTGGTGAACACGACGGCAACCAGTCCCAGCAGAAGAGTTATGCCGTAAAGTATAGCCACGACCTGCTTCTGGCTGAAGCCAAGGTCGATGAGCTTATGGTGGACATGCCCTCTGTCGGCGTGCATGGGGTTTTGACCCTTTGCAAGGCGGCGGATGATAGCCGCGATTGTGTCAAAAAAGGGAAGACCGATGATGAGGAAAGGGACGAAGAAGGAAATGACGGCGTACATTTTGAAAAGGCCCTGTATAGAGAGTGTTCCGAGAATAAATCCAAGGAAAGTTGAGCCTGTGTCGCCCATAAATATCTTCGCGGGGTAGGAATTGTGCGGCAGGAAGCCGATACAGGCACCGGCCAGCGCAACCATAAGAATGGCGATGTTGCCGCTTTCGGCAACGATGAGCGCCACAACAAACAGGGAAATAGAGCTTATGGCACTTATACCAGCGGCAAGACCGTCCAGACCGTCGATAAGGTTAACTGCGTTGGTAATCAGCACAATCCAGATTACGGTGAGGGGAATGGACAGCCAGCCCAGATTCAGATAATGAGTATCGCTGAAAAATATGGGATTGGAGATAAATTCCACAACCACACCGTGTCCTACGGCAATAAGTGCGGCAACTATCTGTACGATAAACTTTATCCATGCGGGCAGCGCAAGAATATCGTCAAGTATTCCCAACACAACGATCACTACCGCGCCCAGAAGAATTCCCTGAAGCTGCTTGTCAATGTCAACAAAGATAAGTACGCTGATGAGGAAACCGAAAAAGATGGCCAGGCCGCCCATTCTGGGGATAGGCTCCTTGTGCATACGTCGGTTATCTTTCGGTACGTCTATAGCGCCTACCTTGTGGGCGAAGAACTTTGCCAGGGGAGTGGCAAAATACGAAATCAGTCCCGCCGCAAGAAAGGCAAAAATTATATATAAGACGAATGTTGAAAGCTGTTGGTTCATCATTTTCTCCGTTATCTGGCAACAAAGCCGAGCTTCTTATATACCTTGTTGAGGGTTCTGTAAGCAGTGCGGGCAGCACGGGCGGCACCGTCCTTGTACACGCTTTCAAGGTAAGCCTTGTCCGCCAGAAGCCTGTTTGCTTCCTCGCGGATGGGACGCAGAAGTTCAACGACAGCCTCGCCCACGGTCAGCTTGAAGTCGCCGTAGCCTTTGCCTTCGAATTCTTTTTCAATTTCATCGAAACTCTTGCCGGTGGCAACGGCGTAAATCTGCATAAGGTTGGAAACGCCGGGTTTGTTTGCCACATCATAGCGCACCTGTGTTTCGCTGTCGGTAACGGCGCGCTTGAAGCTGCGCATGATTTCCTCGGGAGGCTGCATGATGTATATGCATCCGCCGGGGTCTTTGTCGGACTTGGACATTTTGTTTTCGGGGCTGGTAAGGCTCATGATACGGGCGCCCACTTTGGGAATATAAGGCTCGGGAATTTTAAACACGTCGCCGTAAACTCCGTTAAAGCGCACAGCTATATCACGGGTCAGTTCAACGTGCTGTTTCTGATCGCCGCCAACAGGGACGAGGTCGGCCTGATAAAGCAGAATGTCAGCTGCCATCAGAGAGGGATAAGTAAACAGACCAGCGTTGATGTTGTCCGCGTTTTTGGCGGATTTGTCCTTGAACTGGGTCATGCGGGAAAGCTCACCGAACATGGTGTAGCAGCTGAGTACCCAGCTGAGTTCGGCATGGGCGGAGACGTGGCTCTGAATGAAAATGGTGTTTTTTTCCGGATCAAGACCCGCGGCAATATAAGCGGCAAGCTGCTCGATGGTGCGTTTGCGCAGCTCGGCAGGGTTCTGGCGCACGGTAATGGCGTGCATATCGGCCATCATGTAATAACAATTATATTCATCAGCCAGAGCGGCCCAGTTTTTGATGGCGCCAAGGTAGGAACCGAGGGTCAGCGCACCGCTGGGCTGAATACCGCTGAGAATTGTTTTTTTAACGGTCTGATCATTCATTTGTACAAGCATCTCCGTTTCTTTATCTGTTATTGCCCATAGGCATAATATTCCAAATTACACTTCAAATTATTATATCATAGTATAAATTCAATATCAACAATTAACTTGTCTTGAACAGTGGTTTCTCTTATGGTATAATTTATCGAAATATATTTCATGAGAGGTATATCTTATGTTCAGAAATACCGCAAAACTTTTAAAGGTCTTTGCCTGGATAATTACCATTGCTCTGACCGTGGCGGGATGGTTTTATTTCGTATGGATGGCGGCTACCGGCTATGCTTATTACGGCTATTTCGGCGGCGTTCCTTTTTTAAACGTTCTGGTTGACCTTGGCATCGCAATCGGAGCTACGTTTATAGGATGGCTTTTGGGCTCACTTGTTTTTGCTGCTGCAAAAGGTGTTGAAAACAAAGAAATTATGGCCCGCGAAGCGCGCCGGCAATCCATGATGATGGAAGCACTTCTTTACAGATGGGACGTTAAAAATCCCAGAAAAGTTCCCGAAAATCCGGAAAATATTCCCGTTGTTCCTGCGGAAAATATATGTCCAGAGTGCTCCAACAGGCAGCCCGGAAAGCTTAAATTCTGCCGTATGTGCGGCACCGAAATGATAGAAGTTGTAAGGTGAACAAAATGGATATGACTTATTTTAACGAAATGGAAGCAAAAATTCCTCAGGGCAAGGTAAGAACCCGTTTTGCCCCCAGTCCCACCGGATATATGCACGTGGGCAATCTTCGCACAGCCCTTTATACTTATCTCATCGCCCGCAAGGCAAAGGGTACTTTTATTTTCCGTCTTGAGGATACCGACCAGTCCCGCCAGGTTGAAGGCGCCACCGAGGTTATTTTCAAAACCCTTGCGGAATGCGGCCTCGTACACGACGAAGGTCCTGATATCGGTGGCCCCACCGGTCCCTACATTCAGACTCAGCGCCGTGATACCTACGCAAAATACGCCGAGCTTCTGGTGGAAAGAGGCCATGCGTACTATTGCTTCTGCGAAAAGTCCGAGTCTGATGAAGACAGTGGTAATTTCCAGCGTGAAACCGACCCCTGCCGTAACCTTTCCGCAGAAGAAGTTTCCGCCAATCTGGCCGCCGGAAAGCCCTATGTTATCCGCCAGAGAATTCCCCAGGAGGGAACCACTACTTTTTCCGATGCTTCTTTCGGCGATATTACCGTTCCCAACGATACTCTTGACGATCAGGTGCTTTTAAAGCGTGACGGTCTGCCTACCTACAACTTTGCAAACGTAATCGATGACCACCTTATGGGTATAACCCATGTTGTGCGCGGTACCGAATACCTGTCCTCCGCGCCTAAATATAATCTGCTTTATGAAGGTTTTGGCTGGGATATCCCCACATACGTACACTGTTCTCCTGTTATGCGCGATGCCCAGCACAAGATGTCCAAGCGTCACGGCGACCCCAGCTATGAAGATCTGAAGGAACAGGGGTTCCTTACCGAGGCAATTATCAACTATGTCGCCCTTCTCGGCTGGTCTCCCAAGGGGGAAAACGCCGAAAAAGAGTTCTTTACCATGGAAGAGCTGATAGAGGCCTTTGATATCTCCGGAATTTCCAAATCTCCCGCTATTTTTGACAAGGAAAAGCTGGCTTACTTCAACGGCGAATATATCAAAAAGCTTGACCCCGAGAAATTTGCTGCTATGGCAGAGCCTTACGTCCGTCAGGCGGTAAAAAATCCCGAAATTTCCGCTGCGGCTCTTGCGGCGCTGGTGCAGCAGCGCACCACCGTGCTTACCGACATTCCCGAAAAGCTGGATTTCTTTGACGAACTGCCCGATTACGATATCGAACTTTACACCCACAAGAAGATGAAAACCAACAGCGAAAATTCTCTTGAAGCTTTGAAGGAAGTGCTGCCTGCTCTTGAAAATCTGGCAGACTGGAACGAGCAGAGCGTTCACGACGCACTTTTCGGTGTTGTAGAAAAGATGGGTGTTAAGAACGGCATTGTTCTCTGGCCCGCCAGAGTGGCGGTTTCCGGCAAGATGAGCACTCCCGGCGGCGCCGTGGAGATATGCGCAATTCTTGGCAAGGAAGAGAGTCTGCGTCGTATTCGTGACGGTATTGAACGACTTTCCAGGTAAATTTTCCAAAATAAAATTTTTCCGGCAGGACAGACTAATTTCAAATCTGTTCCTGCCGGAACTTTTATTTGGAGTTTTGCCGTGGATAAGAAAGCTAAAAAAACAATCGTAAGAGTTATTACATTCAGCGCTGCCGCAATAGCAGTAATGGCGGTTATGGTCGTGCGTTCGGAGATGCAGATAAGCAAAAGGGAAGAGGTCTTGACAGCGGCTGAAGAACTGGCGTATATGAGAGCCTTTTCCGAGGCTGTATCAAGCATTGAGGATATGAATTATTCCCTTGAAAAAGCCCGCTATATAACCTCGCCCTCTCTGTCTGTGGGAATTTACAGCGAGATTTTCAGCGAGGCGCAGTCGGCTGCTGCCTGCCTGGCAATATTGCCTTTCGGCGGCGCGGAGCTTGAAAACACTTCAGCCTTCGTGGCACGGATTGGCGACTACTGCTACGCTCTTTCAAAAAAAGCGGCTGCCGGCATTCCCCGCACCGCCGAGGAAAATGAGACAATTATTTCCCTGTCGCAAAGCACTCAGAAACTGGCATCGTCCCTTATTGACATTCAGGGACAGGTATACTCCGAGGGACTTAAACTGTCTGCTCTGCACATGGACGACGGAGCTGAGGAAGCAAATACGGGCAGCCCGGTTCAGGCCATTGAAAATGACTTTATGGAGTCACCGTCGCTAGTATATGATGGTCCCTTCTCCGAGCATATTGAGGCTATGGAACCCATGTTCCTGGAAGGAAAGCAGGAGGTATCTTCCGAGGAAGCATTGGAAAAAGCAGAGGTGTTTTTTGACCTGCGAAAGGGTATTCTTACTCAGACCGGTGAGGTGTCCGGACGTCTGCCGACCTATATTTTTGAAGGCGAAGACGAATACGGAAAGATACACGTTCAGATGACAAAGACAGGTGGGGAAGCACTCTATATGTGCCGTGATGCGGGACAGGAGGGCAGAGGAGGCGTTACCCGTGAAGGAGCACTTAAACTGGCTCAGCAGTTTCTTGATGAAAACGGAATTTCCGAAATGCGGGATACCTACACCCAGCAGTACGGAAACTCAATGGTAATAAATTTTGCATACGGAAAAAACGACGTGATTTGCTACAGCGACCTTGTAAAAGTCACCATAGATATGTCCACAGGCCATATCATCGGCTATGAAGCCCGTGGATATATCATGAGTCATACTCAACGTGAGCTGACAGAGCCTGCAATATCACCGGAGGCCGCAGAAAGTGCGGTTTCCGCGGAGCTCAAGGTGCTGGAAAGTCAGCTGTGCGTTATCCCTACCGCAGGCAAAAACGAGATATACTGCATTGAACTCAAATGCGAGAGCAAGGAAGGAAAGCACTACCTGCTTTATATCAACGCCATGACGGGAGCTGAGGAAAAGTTCCTTATTTTGCTTGAAAATGAAAATGGTACTCTTTCGATATAAAAATAACAAAAAGACCGGCAAATGCCGGTCTTTTATTGCTCTATTCTCCTGTAAAATGCCTGCACAAATGTGCTATGACGCAATTGCCGCAATCCGGTCTGCGGGCGATACAGGTTGCCCGGCCGTGTAGCACAATGCGGTGGCAGAAATCACCGGAGGTCTCCGGATCAAGTATTTCGCGAAGCTGGTTTTCAATTTTCACGGGGTCTTTACCCTCTGCAAGTCCCAGCAGATTTGTTATGCGTATACAGTGGGTATCAACAACTATGGATGGCTTTCCGTGAATGTCACCGAGGATAAGGTTTGCCGTTTTTCTGCCTACTCCGGGCAGCTTAAGAAGGTCTTCCATGGTGTCGGGAACCTTGCCGCCGAAATCGCTGAGAAGCATTTTTGATGCATTTGAAATATCCGAAGCTTTTCCGCGGAAAAAGCCGCAGGAATGAATTATTTCCTCAATATCCGCCACATCAGCCTGGGCAAGTGACTCAAGCGTGGGGTATTTTCCGAAAAGAACGGGTGTTATCTGATTTACTCTTTTGTCTGTACACTGGGCAGAAAGGCGGGCGGCAAACAGCAGTTCATAGTCCTTTTCGTATGTAAGCTCGCAAATGGCTTCCGGATACAGCTCAGCCAGCTTTTCGCCGATAAGTGCGGCGCGGGTTTTTTTGTCCATTTTTATACCCCCTAACGTCACTTAAAATATACAGCCTTTATTGTATTTTGTCAAAAAGTATAGTATCATTTTCCAAAAGGCGGTGAAATGATGAACAGACCACTTGCAGACAGACTGCGTCCAACTGAGCCTTCCGACGTGGTGGGTCAAGAGCATATCTTAGGCGAAAACGGAAT
>JAFSIK010000043.1 GCA_017439805.1 Oscillospiraceae bacterium | reverse complement strand
CTCACCCACCAGGGTGTCCACGGCGGTGCCGACCTGCTCGTAATCCTCGGGGACCTCGTCCTGGATGACCAGCTGGGTCTCGGGATCCAGGCCCAGCTCCTTCATGGCGGTGGTGATGCCGTTGTGATGGGCAAATGTATAGCCGGCGGTATCGTTCTTGCTGTTGATGTAAATGGCACCTACCTTGAAATCAGGAGTGCTGGGGGTGCTGGGGGTGCTGGTGGTGCTGGGGGCATCGGGGGTGCTGGGGGTATCGGCAGGGGCGCCGCAGGCGGCCAGAGCGAATACCATTACAAGCACCAGGACAAGTGCAAGGATTTTCTTCATCGTTTTTCCTCCAAAACTTATTTTTATATCGGTAGGCATAACGCCCGGATATACTCAGCAAAATTCAATACTTCCGTCGCTGTGCATGGCCTTGACACGTGCAAGGGACTCAACCCTAATGCCACGGGAGCGGATAAGTTCGCCGCCCGGCTGGAAAGCCTTTTCAATTACGATGCCCGCGCCCACCAGAGTGGCACCTGCGTCCTGCACCAGCTTTGCAAGGCCGCTGAGAGCCGCGCCGTTGGCCAGAAAATCGTCAATGATAAGGACTCTGTCCTCGGGTTTGAGGTAATCCTTCGACACGATGATGTCGTAAACCGTGCCGTGGGTGAAGGACTCAACAGGGGAGGTGTAAACGTCGCCGGCGATGTTTTTGGTTTTGTTTTTCTTCGCAAAAACCACCGGGCAGCCGAAAACCTGAGCCGTGACACAGGCGATGCCGATGCCGGAAGCCTCAATGGTCAGAATTTTGGTAACGTTATCCCCGGCAAAAAGGCGGTGAAACTCGTCACCCAGCTGGACAAAAAGGGTTACGTCCATCTGGTGATTGAGAAAGCTGTCCACCTTAAGGATGCTTCCGTCCTTTACGATGCCGTCTTTGCGGATACGCTCTTCCAAAAGCTGCAAAAAAATACACCTCTCACAATTTTATGAAGTTATTTTACAATATACTCACAGCTGTTGCAATATCAAAGAGTCAAAATCCACCCGAAATTTTGCACAAAAAAATCCGCGCTCCCGTTGTGCGGAAGCGCGGGTTGTATATTTACTCAGTTCTGGCTGTAGTTGTCAAAATAGCCCTGAATAAGAATAACGGGGGTGCCCTTGTCGCCGGAGCCGGAGGTAAGGTCGCACAGGGAACCGATCAGGTCGGTCAGCTGTCTGGGGGTAGTGCCTTCGGAGGCCATATTGCCCTTCAGATCGGTGGATTTTGCTTCGATGGAGGCCTTGATGGCGTCGGTAAGAGCCTGACCGGACAGGCCGGCGAAATCGTTGTCGGCCAGATACTTGATCTTCAGCTCGTTGGGAGTTCCCGCCAGGCCGGAGGTATAGGCAGGGGAGACAACAGGGTCGGCCAGTTCCCAGATCTTGCCCACGGGATCCTTGAAAGCGCCGTCGCCGTAAACCATTGCTTCGATGTGCTTGCCGGTGGCCTTGATAAGGCGCTCCTGCAGGGCGTCGACGAACTTCTGGCAGTCGTTGGGGAACAGCTTTACGCTGTCCTCGGTGGCCTTGTTGGAACCCAGCAGACCGTACATTTCATTATATCCGCCGCCATCCACGGGGGCGTTGAGAATGTCGGTCAGGGTCAGAACCTTCTCCGCGCCGGCCTTTTCCAGACGGCGCTTGGTGCGGAAACGGCTGTGAATGTCGCAGGCGAGAATATTCTTGGTGTAATCGAGAATGGTGGCGGCGTGGTTGGAGAAAATAACCTCAACCTCGCAACCGCACTGACGGATCAGATTGCAGTAATAATCAACGTAATCGATGCCGGTGAAGGGATGCAGCTGATATCCGAATACCTCGCGGTATTTCTTTTCGTCCAGCACATCGCTCCAGGGGTTGATACCGTGTTCGTCCAGCAGATCCTCGTCGAAAAGATGGTTGCCCACCTCGTCGGAGGGGTAGCTGAGCATCAGATATATCTTCTTCATACCGCTGGCGATGCCGCGCAGGCAGATGGCGAAACGGTTACGGGAAAGGATGGGGAAAATAACGCCGATGGTGTCGGTACCGAATTTGGCCTGTACATCCTTTGCGATCTGGTCAACGGTGGCGTAGTTGCCCATGGCGCGGGCCACAACGGACTCGGTGACGGCAACAACGTCTCTGTCATTGAAGCTGAATCCGGCCTCCTGAGAAGCGGCCAGAACGCTGTCAGTAACGATGGCGACGAGATCATCATTTTTACGGATGATGGGAGTACGGATGCCGCGGGAAATGGTGCCAACGGTTCTCATGAAAAAGACCTCCAAAATTATATTGCCTCCGACGTTCGGGGCAGGGAAAACTGCCTTTTGGCAGTATTACAAATATATTATCCCACAACTCTTGATATAAGTAAATAATTAGTTTATTATAGTTAATATAATAATTACTTATGGGGTGACAAGGGTGGAATTCAGTCTTGACCTTTACCGCGTTTTTGACGCAATATGGCGTGAAAAGAGCTTTACCGGCGCCGCCAGACGGCTGTATATCAGCCAGCCTGCAATCAGTCAGGCCGCAAAACAGCTGGAGGAGGCCGCCGGCGCCCGGCTTTTTGTCAGGGGCAGCCGTGGCGTAACTCTTACCCCCGAGGGGGAGATACTGCGCGAATATGTCAGCGCGGCGCTGAATCTGCTGTCCGAGGGCGAGCGCAGGATAGCCGGCATCACCCGCCTTGACCAGGGCGAATTGCACATCGGTGCGGGTGATACGGTATCCAGATGGTATTTGCTGCCGCGCATCGAAAAATTCCACAAAATGTACCCCGGTGTGGAGATACACATGACAAACCGTACCTCCGACGAAACTGTGGCGCTGCTCAAGGAAGGCCGCCTTGACCTTGGATTTGTAAACCTGCCCATGAGCGCTCAGGGCGTGGTTTTCCAGCAATGCATTGCGGTTCACGACGTTTTCGTGGCGGGGGAAAAATACGCAGAGCTAAAAGGGCGCACGGTGACCCTTGAGGAGCTTGTAAAATACCCTCTTATAATGCTTGAAAGAGCCTCCAATTCCCGCCGACGTGTGGACAGGCACTTCCTTGAAAACGGCCTTGTGCCCAGGGCGGGGATTGAACTGGGCTCCCACGACCTGCTGGCCGATTACGCCGGTATCGGCGTGGGCATAGCCTGTGTCATTCGGGAATTTACCCCTTCCATCGGTACGGAGGAGGGCCTTTTCGAGATAAAACTGGATAAACCCGTACCCGAGCGGGGCGTTGGCGTGTGCTATCTGGAGGACATCAGCCTCTCCGCTGCCGCCCGTCGCTTTGTGGAGCTGGTAAAAGGATGAAAAAAGACCCGGATAACCGGGTCTTTTAATTTACGCGGGAGTCCAGTAGCGCAGCGTTACCACTGTGTCGCCGAAGTTGTCAATGTCGTAAACCGTCAGAGGGGCGTATACGTTGCTGCCCCAGGTAATAAGCTCGGGAGTTCCGTCACCGTCGGCATCAAAAACCGCGGGGGCAATGCGGGACAGGGTGTCAAATTCCCCGATATTGAAAATGGGGCATTTAATAACAGTGCCGTCGGCTGCGTATTGCCATGCATAGGTGTAGCATTCCGCGCCGGGAGAGGAATTTTCATCCAGCCGGTAGGAGTAAAATACCGCGTCATAGCCGCTCAATGCCTCGTCGCCGGATATGGGGGCACCGTTTTCCAGCACAAATGCATCGGAGAACATTACCACTGCTTTTCCGCTGCCGTAGAAGAGCACGGAGAAAGAGTAAAGCAGGGTGCTGCCGTAAACCGGGGGATTGGGTTGGGTGCTGCCGCCGTCCTCAAGGCGCTGAAAATTTGAAAGATTGACCAGATGGTCTTTTACAGAGTCCCCGTCAAGGTCGAAACTCCAGGACTCGGTGTAGACAAGGGGAGTGCTGCCGGCATATTCGGGGTAGGCGGAGGACAGGAAAAGGAATACAAAATCATCCCAGTCGGCGTAAAGAGGCTGATTGTCCATTGTGTATACAGTGTGCTCAACCTCTGCCACGGCGGCGTCCCAGCCCATAACACAAATGCTGCCGCAGGCTTCACCGTTTTCAAGGTCTGTAACGGCATTTTCCTCCGGCTGGGGAATGCCCATTTCCGCCGCCGCTTTTTCCACGTCAAAGTACCACCAGTCCGTGCCATCGAGCAGGTTTTCGCCGTCTTTAACAACGCTTACGGGCAGCCAGGTGTTGTAAAATTTGATGTAGGCCGCGCCAATTTCGGTTTCTTCCGCAGGGGGAGGGGAGTCCGGAGCGTTCCCGGTGTCCCCGGCGTCCAAGTCGGGCGGATTGACCTGGGGAGCGTCGGGAGGAACTTCGTTATCACCGGCCTGGCCGGCAGGGGGATTGTCATCAGCAGGTGGGTCGGGCGTTTCGGTGTCATCGGGAGCCGGAGGAGTCACAGGCTCATCCGACACCGGGGGAACAGGAGGAGAAACAGGCTCCTGGGGGGTCTGTGCTCCGCAGCCGGCCAGCATTGCCGCCGCCATTGTCAGTATTAATATCAAAGAAACGAAGCGTTTCATGTCAATCCTCCTTTGCGCAGGGATTTATCTTATGCCTTAATCATATGCGCCGTTGCTCCAACAATGCAACAACGAAACAATTACAAGGCAGAGGCGAAAATTGTAAAAAGAAATACGAAAGTAACAAAACTGAAAACAAAAAGGGGGAAGCGTTCGCTTCCCCCCGTAAAGGTGCAAATCAGGCGTTGTCGGTCTTGTAGACATGCTCCAGCAGGTCAACTACCTTGCTGGCGTAGCCGTACTCGTTGTCATACCAGGCGATGAGCTTTACAAAGCTGTCGTCGAGCATGATGCCGGCCTTTTCGTCGAAGATGCAGGTGTTGGTCTCGCCGCGGAAGTCGGAAGAAACAACCTCGTCGCTGGTGTAGGCGATGATGCCCTTCATGTAGGTCTCGGAGGCTTCCTTGATAGCGGCGCAGATCTCCTCATAGGTGGTGCTGGTTTTAAGCTGGGCGGTCAGGTCAACAACGGAAACGTCGTTGCAGGGGACGCGGAAGCTCATGCCGGTGAGCTTGCCCTTCAGCTCGGGAATAACCAGACCTACGGCCTTGGCGGCGCCGGTGGTGGAGGGAATTATGTTATTGAAAACAGAGCGGCCGGTACGCCAGTCGCGGCCTGCGCGGGCGTCAACGGGCTTCTGCTTGGAGGTGGAGGCGTGGATGGTGCTCATCAGACCCTTTTCAATGCCGAAGCGGTCGTTTATGACCTTGGTCAGGGGAGCAAGGCAGTTGGTGGTGCAGGAAGCGTTGGAAACCACGGTGTACTCGCTCTTGTACTCCATGTGGTTAACGCCCATAACGAAGGTGGGGGTGACGCTGTCCTTGGCGGGAGCGGTAATGATGACCTTCTTTGCGCCGCCCTTCATGTGGGCGCTGGCCTGCTCGACGGTGTTGTAAGCGCCGGTGGACTCAATAATGTATTCTGCGCCGCACTCGTGCCAGGGGATAAGAGCGGGGTCGCTTTCGCTGAAAACGCGAACGAATTTGCCGTTTACCAGCAGGCCGTTTTCCGCCACCTCAATGGTGCCGTTGAATCTGCCGAAAACGGAATCGTACTTGGTAATGTAGACCATATGCTCCAGCTCAGCCTTGCGCAGGTTGATGCCGCACAGCTCTACCTCGGGTCTTTCAGAAATGATACGCAGAACGGTGCTGCCGATTCTGCCATAACCGTTGATACCGACTTTTATTGCCATAATGCGCCTCCTAAATGCGTCTTATATATTTCACCGCCCATTTTAAACCTTTAAAAATAAAAAGTCCATAGCAAAAACAACGTATTGAGCAAAATATGGCGCAAAATCACGGAGATTTTGCGCCATGAATCGGATTTTGTCATTATACGAATACAAACTGTATAAGCAGCATATAGCAGACGGTACCCACAATGATGGATAAAAGCGTCCTGTGCCGCCACTTGTGCAGCGCCGCCACAACCGCCACGGAAATCAGTTCAGGTATGCCGTGGGGACTTTCGACGAAAGAGAGGTTTTTCAGACAGTATATCACCAGCATGGCGATAAGAGCGTAGGGAAGCACCTTGCCCAGATATACCACCGGCTTGGGCGTGCCCTTTGCAAAAACCAGAAACGGCAGCCACCGCAGCGCCAGCGTTACAAGCGTTACCACAACGATGATGGCCACGGAGTGCTTTACGTCAATCATTACCGGCCACCTCCTCATCCTTTTTCAGCTGCTTTTCGATGAGAGGGCGCAGCGCAAACAGAGCAATTGGAATGATTATAATGGTGGGGATAAGGAAATTGGTGGGGCCGAATACAAGCAGGCAGATTACAGCCGCCGCAAGACCGATATAAGCGGGGATATGACTTTTGGCCTTCTCCCACTGCTCAACAAAAATCACCACAAAAAGGGCGGTCATGGCAAAATCCAGACCGGCGGTGTTGAACTCAACCGCACCGCCGATAAGGCCGCCCACGGCGCAGCCGATAACCCAGTAAATATGGTTGAAGCCTGTTACAATTATGTAGTAAGGTTTTTCCGCCACATCCTCGGGCAGAGTGGGGTCACAGACGAGAGAGTAAGTCTCGTCGGTCAGGGCGTGCATCAGATAGGGCTTCACCCGACCGATGCCACGGTATTTGTCCACCATGGAAATGCCGTAAAAAATGTGCCGGGCGTTTACAAGAACGGTCATTATGGCGGCGGAGACAAGAGTGGCGCCGCCTGCAAGCAGATCAACCGTCACAAACTGCATGGAACCTGCGAAAATTGTAAGACTCATCACCAGAGACCACAGGAAATTGTATCCTTTGGATTCCAGCAGCACGCCGAAGGCGATGCCCAGCACTATATAACCCGCCATTACGGGAATGGTGGCTTTAAAGGAATAAAAAAGGGTCTTTTTGTTCATTGGTATACCTCGAAAAAAGGGGAAAAATCATATGCGCAGTTATAATCCGGCCGGGGCGGAATGTCAATAAATTATTTTCGGATATTCTCCGGTGGTGAAAGCAGCTTAAACCGGCTGCGGTGGGTGTCGATAAGCCCTTCGGCTTTCATACGGCTTATCTCGGCCGACATTGCGCTGCGGTCAACCCCCAGAAAATCCGCCAGAGCCTGCCTGTCGTAAGGAATGACAAAGGTATCGCTGCCGCACCTTTTGGCCTGAGCCATCAGAAAGGCCAGTAGTTTCTGCCGGGTGGTGCGTTTTGACAGAAACTCTATTTTTTGATTTAAAAACTGATTTTTTTCCGCCATTACCTGCAGCAGATTGGCTACCAGCTTTGTATGAAAATCGCAGGCGGAAGAACAGGTTTTCAGTATGCGGCTGCAGTTTAAAAGCATAACCTGCCCCCGGCTTTCCGCCACTACGCTGACGGGCAGCGTCTTCATGCCGGCACAGGCGAACACCTCGCCGAAAAGACCGCCGGGGCCGATGTGGGTCATCACGCTGCGGTTGCCGTAAAAATCCTCCCGCACCACCTGCACGCCGCCTTCCAGTACCAGACCAACGTATTGAGCCGGCTCACCTTCGGTGAAAATGCTTTCGCCTCTGACGACGGGGGTTATCCGGGCGCCCAGACAGCCCAGCATACCCGGCAACTCACTTTCCGATATACAGGCGAAGAGAGGACAGTTTATCAAAATTTTCAGATATTTTTCCATTTTTCCTCCGTTTGTTGTAAATACAACATACTTGACCTCCTCAATATAGTACAATGACACCAGAAAGTCAAGAAAACGGAGGGTTTAAAAATGGTCAGAAGAATTATTAAAATAGACGAAGAAAAATGCAACGGCTGCGGTCTGTGCGCTGCGGCCTGCCACGAAGGCGCCATCGGAATGGTGGAAGGGAAGGCAAAGCTCCTTCGGGACGATTACTGCGACGGTCTGGGGGACTGCCTGCCCGCCTGCCCAACCGGAGCCATAACCTTTGAGGAAAGGGAAGCCGCCCCTTACGACGAGGCCGCCGTAATGGCCGCCAAGGCCAAAAGAGAGGCGGACGGCAAGCCTCACACCCTGCCCTGCGGCTGCCCCGGCACCAATTCCAGGGCAATCGTCCGGGAAAGCTCCTGCGACTGCACATCCCACGCCCCCGCCGCTCCGGTGTCCAGCCGCCTGCGCCAGTGGCCCGTGCAGATAAAGCTGGTGCCTGTAACGGCTCCTTATTTTGACGGGGCGGACCTGCTTGTCGCCGCAGATTGCACCGCCTATGCCTACGGCAATTTCCACACCGATTTTATTAAAAACCGCATCACTCTCATCGGCTGCCCCAAACTGGACGAGGGAGACTATACCCACAAGCTTACCGAGATAATCGCCCGCAATAACATAAAGAGCGTCACCGTGGTGCGTATGGAGGTGCCCTGCTGCGGCGGCATCGAAAACGCGGTTAAAAGCGCCCTGCAGGCCAGCGGCAAATTCATTCCCTGGCAGGTGGTCACCGTATCCACCGACGGCAGAGTGCTGGATTAAACCTGAAATTTACGGAAAACTAACACTGTGACTTTATCACGGAAGAAAATATAATTTACTGATAAAATAAAACCAGAAAATAACCGAAAGGTGGTAATTAAATGAAGCTTAACGGAAAATCTGTAGTTGTTACCGGTGCATCCTCCGGTATGGGCAAAGCCATAGTGGAACTTTTCGCAAAAAACGGCGCCAACATAATCGCGGTGGCCCGCAGAAAGGACCGCCTTGAGGAGCTGGCCCTTTCCCTGAAAGACGCCCCCGGCAAGGTCATTCCCTACGCCGGAGACATCGCTCTGGAAGAGACCTCTCTGGGAGCCATCGACCTGGCGGTGGAGAAGTTCGGCAGACTTGATATCCTTGTAAACAATGCCGGCGTTATGGACGATATGAGTCCCATCGGCGACGCTACCAATGAAAAAATCGAGAAAGTATTCGCCGTAAATGTTTTCGCCCTTATGTATTCCATGCGCAAGGCCGTGCAGGTGTTCAAGGCTCAGGGCGGCGGTGGAAACATCATCAATCTGGCCTCCCTCGGCGCCATGAGAAGCTGCGCCGGTGCGGTATACTGCGCATCCAAGGCCGCAGTGGTTTCCCTTACCAAAAATACCGCCTATATGTATATGCCCGAGGGTATCCGCTGCAACGCCATCGCCCCCGGCGGCATCGCCACCGAAATCAGCGCCTCCATGGGTGTTCCCAATATGGCCGGTTACGGACGTGTTAAAAATGTGCTGGGCACCGCTCCCGCTCCCGGCAGCGCTGAGCAGATTGCCACCGCGGCTCTGTTCCTTGCAAGTGATGACTCCAGCTATGTAAACGGCGATGTGCTTCTGGTGGACGGCGGCTGGGCAGCAGGCTGATAAGTTTTTACGTACTTGACAGGAGGGCGCAAATTTCCAATAATGTTAATATAAAGGAGGTTTGCCCCTGTGTCAGCTGTTAAAAAAATCTGCGTCACCGCCCTGTGCATAGCCTTTTGTTACGTACTTCCTATCGTGTTTCACGCGGTGGGTCTCGGAAGCACCTTCCTGCCCATTCATATCCCCGTGATGGTATGCGGAATTATATGCGGCCCGCTTTTCGGCGCGGTCTGCGGCATAGCCGGCCCTGTGCTATCCAGTGTGCTTACAGGTATGCCTCCCATGGCAAAAATGGTGTATATGCTGCCGGAAATTGTGGTTTACGGCCTGCTGTGCGGCCTGCTTATCAAGGTTATCCGCACCAAAAACCTCTACGGCGCCGTGTATTTTGCCCTTGTTCCCGCAATGATAGCGGGAAAAATCATCGCCGGCGTGGCAAGAGCTCTCCTTTACGCCCCCGAGGCAGGACAGTTTACGATTGCCGCCTGGGCTGTCAGCTATTTCGCGGAATCCCTGCCGGGCATAATTTTGCACCTTATCGTGGTACCGGCAATTGTTTTTGCCCTTGTTAAAGCCCGGGTGGTGGCCTCGCCTCTCAGAGCAGATCCCTCCAAGGCGTTCTGCAAGAGCGCCGGATAATATCCACCCCCGGAGCAATGCTCCGGGGGAATTTTTTATACGTTTTAAGTTTCGCGCATATTGAAATTGATTTAAAAAAAAGGTAAAATATACCATATACCCAACAGCTTAAAAACAAAATATCAAGGAGGGCGTAAAAATGACACCTGAATTCAAAATCTGCAGTCACTGCGGCAATATGGTCGGCGTTATCCGCAATGCCGGCGTACCCATTATGTGCTGCGGCCAGAAAATGGATACTCTTGTTCCCAACACCACCGAGGCATCCGGCGAAAAACATCTTCCCGCCGTTAAAGTCGACGGAGATGTCGTTACCGTAAACGTTGGCTCTGTTACACACCCCATGACCGAGGAACACTACATCGGCTGGGTATATCTGCACACCGAAAATGGCGGTCAGCGCAAGGCTCTCAAGGCCGGCCAGGAGCCTGAAGTAAAGTTTGCTCTCGCCGATGACAAGGCCATCGCCGCCTATGCCTGGTGCAATCTCCACGGCCTGTGGAAGACCGAAATCTGAACAAAGGAGAGACTGATATGCTGGACAAAAACGTTGCAAAACTGCTTAACGAGCAGGTGAACAAGGAGTTTTATTCCGCCTATCTTTACCTTGATTTTTCCAATTACTACTATGACATCGGCCTTGACGGTTTCGGCAACTGGTACAAGGTACAGGCCCAGGAAGAGCGGGACCACGCGATGCTGTTTGTGCAGTATCTGCAGATGAACGGCGAAAATGTCACTCTTGAAGCCATTGCAAAGCCCGACGTACCTCTTACCGGCGCCAAGGCTGTGCTGGAGGAGGGACTCAAGCACGAGCAGTACGTCACCTCCCTTATTCACAATATCTATGACGCGGCCTACGCTGTGAAGGATTTCCGCACCATGCAGTTTCTTGACTGGTTTGTCAAGGAGCAGGGCGAGGAAGAAAACAACGCCGAAAGTCTTATCAAGAAGTACAGCCTTTTCGGCGACGATGCCAAGGGACTTTACATGCTGGACAACGAGCTTGCCGCCCGTGTATACGCCGCGCCCTCTCTGGTACTGTAAAGCCAAATCAAAAAACACCGCTTTTTTAAGCGGTGTTTTTGTATATGTAAAATCCCCGGCGGAAAAAGAAAACCCCGAAACCAAAGTTTCGGGGTTTTGAATATTCCCTTTCGGGACAGTTTATCTCTTGGAGAACTGGGGAGCGCGGCGGGCAGCCTTGAGGCCGTACTTTTTACGCTCTTTCATTCTGGGATCACGGGTCAGGTAGCCGGCCTTCTTCAGGACGGAACGGTACTCCTCGTTGACCAGCAGCAGGGCGCGGGCGATGCCGTGACGCAGGGCGCCGGCCTGACCGGTAACGCCGCCGCCGGTAACGGTGGCTTCGATGTCTACCTTGCCGATGGTCTCGGTGGCGACCAGGGGCTGACGGGTGATGAGCTTGAGGGTGTCAAGGCCGAAATAATCGTCGATATCTCTGCCGTTGATGGTGATCTTGCCGGTGCCACCCTGATAAAGGTGGACTCTGGCGACAGAAGACTTTCTTCTGCCGGTGCCGTACATGTAAGGCTTTTTGCTCTTATACATAATTTAAAATCCTCCCTTATTCAGCGGTGTAAACTTCAGGCTTCTGAGCAGCGTGGTTGTGAACGTCGCCCTTGAATACCTTCAGTCGGCCCAGCATGGCGTCGCCCAGCTTGTTCTTGGGCAGCATGCCCTTGACAGCCAGCTTAACAGCCAGTTCGGGCTTCTGAGCCATCAGGTCTTTGTACTTGACGGCGTGCAGGTTGCCGACTCTGCCGCTGTGGCGGTAGTAGAACTTCTGATCCAGCTTCTTGCCGGTGAGGACAGCCTTCTCAGCGTTGATAACGATTACGTAGTCGCCGGTGTCAACATGGGGGGTGTAGTCGACCTTACGCTTGCCGTGCAGCAGATCGGCGGCGATAACGGCAGTCTTGCCCAGGGGCTTGCCGGCGGCGTCGAGGATATACCACTTGCGGGTGACCTCTTCCTTTTTGACCATGGTAGTGGACATTTTAATTCCTCCATATATGAATTATTATTTTGACAACTCAAAACACTGCCATTACAATAAAGGCAGCGAATGTATTTATAGCACAACCAAATCCCCCTGTCAACAACATTTTTCGCAAATTTTAATTTATCTCCGGAAGAACTCCTGAAATCTCCGTTTTTCTCGTTTTTGCTCGCGTTTACTCAAAACGCAATTTAAAATTTTGAGGTACTTTTATGCAGAACATTATGAGCCGCATGCGCCGCTGCATCGACGATTATGAAATGATAGCCCCGGGGGACAAAATAGCCGTGGGCATCTCCGGAGGCAAGGACAGCCTTGTGCTGCTTGCGGGCCTTGCGGGCCTGCGCCGCTTTTATCCAAACAAGTTCGAGCTGCAGGCTGTTACCATTGACCTTGGGATGGGCATGGATTTTTCCCCGGTGGAGCAGTTCTGCCGCGGAATTGACGTGCCCTATACCGTCGTAAAAACCCAGATTAAAGAGGTGGTTTTCGACGTTCGCCGGGAGGAAAACCCCTGCTCTCTCTGCGCCCGTATGCGAAAGGGCGCCATAAACGATGCCTCCATCGCCGCGGGCTGCAATAAAATCGCTCTGGGCCATCACTTTGACGACGCGGTGGAAACATTCATAATGAATCAGGTTTTTGAGGGCCGGATAGGCTGCTTTGACCCGGTGACATACATGAGCCGTGCCAACATCACCCAGATACGCCCCATGCTCTATATGGGTGAGAATATGATTGCGGCCTTTGCCGAAAGGGAAAATCTTCCCGTGGTGAAAAACACCTGCCCCGCCGACGGCGAGACCCGCCGGGAAGAAATAAAAAAGCTCCTTTCGGAGCTTTCTGAAAAATATCCCGATTATAAAAACAAGATTTTCACAGCCATGCAGCGTCTGCCTCTGGGAAACTGGGCAGTGAAAAAATGATTATGTAAGGCACAGCCAGCGCAGCACCAAAAGCAGCGCTGTCCCCGGCAGTCCCAGAATACCGATAACCACGGCATTGAGCAGATTGAAACCAAGGGATATGCCGATAAGAGGGCCGATTTTTCCGATCAGCCACAGCATCAGAAACCCCAGACAGGTGTTGAAAAGGAATTTGAAAAGCAGCTTTATTGGCGATGCGAACACCGCCACCAGTATTACGGCGAAGATGACCGCCGCGATGATAATGACTGCCTTGAGCATTGTTGAATCTCCTTTCCGTCGGGCATGGCCCGTGCCTGACGAAGATAATAGGAGTACTGAGCCTGCAGGGCGCTCAGGTTATACACGCAGGACTCCACCAGTTCCGGCTCCCCGGCAGCGTTGAAGGCGCTGCGGGCGGCGTCGATTTCCCGGTGAATGGAGCGTAGTTTGGCATAAAGCTCCAACCGTGCTTTCTGCTGCTGCCTTGCGGCCTTTTTCTTACCTGCCATTTGTTACTCCCCTTAATTATTATTTGGAAAATCGGACAAATATTCCCTTGGTTGTATTTTGCCCGAAAAACTGGTATGATAGCCTTGAAAGGGGGTGCTCCGATGAAAAAAAGAAAATATTTCCGCGTTGGGGCGATCCTTATGGCCCTGGCACTGCTGCTTGTGTCGGTGCCTGCGGCCGGAGCAAAAACCCCCACGCTTGTGGCGGTAAATGACTCCCTGCCCTTTGACCTTACCGAATCCACCATGCCTTTTTACTCCGACCGGCGCTATTACGTGCCCTACTCCGTGTTTGAGCACAGCGCCCTTGGCATATACGTGTCCTACAACAGGGATGACCGCATCCTTACCATGTTCAACAGCACCAACAGCCTGTCCTTCTATATGATGACTCTTGACACATTT
>JAFSIK010000042.1 GCA_017439805.1 Oscillospiraceae bacterium | reverse complement strand
TGCACGAATCACAAAAACCATCCTCGGACAAAATATACACACAAAAACAGACACGAGTCATCATTTCTGATAACTCGTGTCTATTTCGTTCCGTACCGATTGCCCTCGGTTCACATTGTTTCCCTATGCGACCGTGGACTTCTCCGGGGGTATTTTTTCAGAAAGTTATAAGATGTTTGTCCTCGAGCGCGGCGTTTTCAAGAAGATATGCCTTATCCTCATCGAAAACATATAGCCTGTATATCAAAACCCTCATTTTTTCACCAATCTCTACAGCACGGCGCTCAAGGGAACGCTCCACGGTGAATTTCATAGTTCCCACCCGGACGGTAAGCTCCAGACAGCTGCCCATAAAGGTGATGGCTTCAATAATGCCCTCCTCGGTGCAGTCCAGCACGTCGTGGAACTTGTCATTGTCGGCCTTGAAAACCTCAATAAATTCCGGACGCACCACGGCGGTGTCAATGCCGTGAAGAGTTTCAAAACCTTTCAGACTGCCGTATCCGCTGATAACGGAGGAAGAGCCGATAAACTGGGCGGCGAAGGGAGTCTGGGGATGCTTGTATATCTCCACGGGGTTGCCGGTCTGTTCAATGCGGCCGGAATTCATAATAATTATTTCGTCGGCCACCGCAACTGCCTCGTCCTGGTCGTGGGTGACGAAGATGCTGGTTATGCCAACCCGGCTTATCATTTCCCGCAGCCAGGAGCGAAGCTCCAGACGTACCTTGGCGTCGATGGCGGCGAAAGGCTCGTCAAGCAGCAGCAGATGGGGATTGGGAGCCAGCGCACGTGCGAAGGCCACGCGCTGTCTCTGACCGCCGGAAAGCTGATTGGGATAGCGGTTTTCCAACCCGGACAGGCCTGTAAGTTCCATCAGCTCCAGCACTCTCTCGCGTATTTCCTTTTTACTCTTTTTTTGAATCGTCAGACCGAAAGCAATGTTGTCAAAAACGGTCATGTAGCGAAACAGTGCGTAGTTCTGAAAAACAAAACCGATGCCGCGGTCACTGGGCTTGACGTCGTTGACCACCTGACCGTCGATAATGATGTTGCCGCTGTCGGGCTGCTCAAGGCCGGCAACCATACGCAAAACCGTGGTCTTTCCGCTGCCGGAGGGGCCGAGCAGAGCTACAAGATGACCCTTTTCAACACCGAAATTTATGTTGTCGGAGGCTACAACGCCGCCAAACTTTTTATTTATGTTTTCAAGCTGTACGTACATATCACACCTGCTCATTCTTTCCGCCTCTGTGCTCAACCACGCTGCGAATTACCAGCAGAATTATGGCCAGAATGACCAGCAGGGAGGACACGGCGAAAGCGGGGGAATATTGGAACTCGTTGTAGAGAATTTCTATGTGCAGAGGCAGAGTGTTTGTCCTGCCGCGAAGGTGGCCGGATATTACCGATACCGCGCCGAACTCGCCCAGAGAGCGGGCGGTGCAAAGCACGATGCCGTAAAGCAGTGACCACTTGATGTGAGGCAGGGTGATTTTTCGGAAAATCTTCCACCCGCCTGCGCCCATAAGTGCCGCGGCCTCCTCCTCGGCGGTGCCGATGGCGTTGAGTACCGGGATTATCTCTCTTGAAACGTAGGGCAGAGTAACGAAAACAGTTGCGATTATAATGCCCGGCACGGCGTAAATCACGCTGATGTGCAGCTGCTGAAGCAGGGGATAAAGGGGGCTGGAGCGGCCAAAGGTCAAAATAAAGATAAGACCTGCGATTACCGGGGAAACCGACAGGGGAATGTCGATGAGGGTGTTTAATATCCTCTGGCCTCTGTAATAGTATCTGGTCAGCGCCCAGGCGGCGAAAAGTCCGAAAACGGTATTTATAACTACCGCCGCCACCATGGACAGCAGGGAAAGTTTGAGTGCCTTTACGGTGTATCTTTCGGTGATGTTTGCCCACCAGCCGGCAAGACCGTCGCTGAAAGCTTCGGTAATTACGAAAACCAGGGGCAAAATCAGAAACAGCGCAATGAAAACAGCGCAGATTATAACAGGCACAGGCCGGCATTTTTTCTTTTCCATCATGCCACCTCCTCAGCTTGCCCGCCTTGCGGCCCGGGACTGGATGACGTTCATGACAAAGAGCACCACAAACGCAATAATGAGCATTACCAGAGCGATGGCTGCCGCCTCGGCATAGTCATACTCCTGCAGCTGATTCATTATCAGCAGGGAAGCAATCTCTGTTTTGTAAGGCTGGTTGCCGGCGATGAAAACAACGCTGCCGTACTCACCCAGACCTCTGGCAAAGGCAAGGCCGAAACCCGTGAGAGCAGCGGGGCGAATTTCGGGAAGAACTACCCGCAGAAATGTGGTGCGTCTGCCAGCGCCAAGCATGGCGGCGGCCTCCTCGTAGGAGCCGTCCAGCTTTTCAAGCACCGGCTGCACCGTGCGAACGACGAAAGGAATGCCCACGAAAACCATGGCGATAATTATACCGAATTTGGTGTAGGCGATATCAATTCCCAGTTTTGCGAAAACGGAGCCGACCCAGCCGGTGTTTACGGTAAGAGAGGTAAGGGCTATGCCTGCGATGGCGGTGGGCAGGGCGAAGGGCAGCTCGATAAGGCCATCCATTACGCGCTTGAGAGGAAATTCATAGCGCACCAGCACCCAGGCCAGAAGCACGCCCATAACAAGATTTACCAGGGCAGCCAGAGCAGAGCAGAGAATGCTAACTCCGAAGGCGGCCAGAGTGCGCCGGTGAAAAATAACGGCAAAAAACTCCCCAATGCTGAGCTCTGCCATTTTCCAGAAGATAGATATAAGAGGGATAAGCACGATAATACTGAGCATGGCAATGGTCACGCCCATACTCAGCCCGAAGCCGGGGATTATCCTCTTTCTTTTAAGTAAAGTTTTGTCCATAACTCACCTTTGGAAATCGTAAATCCGGTCGAAAACTCCTCCGTCGGAGAAGTATTTTTCCTGAGCTGCCACCCAACCGCCAAAGTGGTCGATGGTCACAAGCTCCATTTCAAGGTCAAACACGTTGGAAAATTCCTGCAGTATCTCGGGATTGCTGGGGCGGTAGTTGTAGCGGCCTATCATCCTCTGAGCCTCATCGCAGTAGAGGTACTCCAGATAGGCCTCCGCCAGGTCACGGCTGCGGTTTCTGTCCACCACTTCGTCCACAACTGCCACGGAGGGCTGACAAAGGGTGCTTATGGAGGGATTTACAATTTCAAACTCTCCGGGGTACTGCTCCAAAATAAGAAAAGCCTCGTTTTCCCATGCCAGCAGCACGTCGCCCTGCCCGTTTTCACAGAAAGTGGTGGTGGAGCCCCGGGCACCGGTATCAAGTACCAGAACGTTGCGGTAAATTTTGCCCACAAAATCCACTATGGCATCTTCGTTGTCCGCACCGTACTGATTTTCCGCCCAGGCCCAGGCGGCCAGGAATATCCATCTTGCGGCGCCGGAGGTCTTGGGGTTGGGGGTTATTACACCAACTTCACCTGCAAGGTCGCCCCAGTCGGAAATGTTTTTCTCATTGCCGGCCCGTACCATGAAAACGATGGTGGAGGTGTAGGGGGAACTGTCACCTTCAAACTGCTCAACCCAGCCGGGTTCGATAATGCCCTCGTTCATAATGGAGTTGACGTCCGCCTCAAGAGCCAGAGTCACCACATCTGCCGGCAGGCCGTTTGCCACGGAAAGAGCCTGAGTGCCGGAACCGCCGTGGCTCATCAGAACTTCCACGCTCTTGCCGGTCTGCTGCTGCCAGTAATCGGAAAAGAGAGCATTGTATTCCTCGTAAAATTCCCGTGTAGGGTCGTAAGATACGTTTATCATTGAAACCGTGTTGCCGTCGGAACGGGAGCCGCAGCCGCACAGGGATGCCGCCGTTATCAGCACGCACAGTGACAAAATTATGTATTTTCTTATTTTTTTCATTACGAAGTCTCCGTTACGCAAACGATTGCGTTGATTTTACCCTTGAAAATATGGCTGTTTTGGTGTAATCTTCAAGTTATAGAAGCATTTTAGCACGAAAATCAATGCACAACAACAGCAAATTATGAAAACGTTTGCGTAATCGGAGGCTGCTATGTCCCTGAAAAGTATTGCTCAAAAGGTGGGAGTATCCCCGTCCACAGTATCCCGTGTTCTCAATGACAATTCACCGACCTGCGCATCCCGGGAACTTAAAGACCGCATCTGGCAGGCGGCCAAAGAGGAGGGGTATACACCGAATCAGAGCGCCCGCACCCTGCGCACCGGCAGCAAAAACCGTCAGAGCCGGGTGACCGTGGTGATGACCCGCCCCAACGCGTTGGAGGAGGACCCCTTTTTCTACGAGCTGTGCCGCTGCGTTGATATAGAGCTGTGCGCGGCAGGATGTGAGGCAGGGGAGATGGTTTGCGCGGAAGGATTGAGCGCAGATGACCTGGCAAACAAGCTTTCTGGTTCTGACGGAGTGGTAATTGTGGGTCGCTGTCCGGAAAACCTTTCCCGCTCCATAAAAAAGGTCACCGGCAACATTGTTGCGGTATCCCGAAATCCCCGTGATTTCGATATGGATGAAGTGGTCTGTGACGGCGAGCGTGCGGCAGAGCTTGCGATGAATCATCTGCTTGACCTTGGACACCGCAAAATAGCCTATATAGGCGAATGCACCAACGAGGACAGGTACGTGGGCTATTGCGAAAGCCTTATAAGACACAATTTGCATATGGATTACGATATCATCGTGCCCTGTGAGCCTTCTCTTTCGGACGGCCGGGATGCCATGGAAAAATTACTTGCCCGGGGCAGTTTTACCGCCGTTTTCTGCGCTAACGATATTATTGCACTTGGCGCCATGGAGGCTCTGAAAATCCGGGGCAGGGAAGTGCAGGGGAAAATCTCCGTTATTTCAATAGATGACATCGAACAGGGACGCCGGCAAAGTCCTATGCTTACCACCGTGTCCGTGCCTCTGCGCGATATGGCTCATTCTGCGGTAATGCTGCTGCTTGACAGAATAAAAGGCGGGCATAAGACTTCCATGCGGGTGGAACTGCCCTGCGCCCTAATAAAAAGAGAAAGCTGTTTTACGCAAAAAAGATAAAAATTTCTTTATTTTATAGGGAAAGTGTGATATTCTAATTTTTACAATGCGAAAAAACGCCCTTTTGGGCCGTATTTATATGTTTGGAGGAAGATTAAGTGAATTTTAACGGAATTGATTTCGACACTTATCTGAAAAACTATCCCGACGCAAACGGATATTTTGGAAAATACGGCGGTGTCTATGTTGACGACGACCTGAAAAAGGCCATGGAGGAAATTACCGAGGCCTATTTTGCCATCTGTAAATCCAGAAAGTTTATTGCCGAACTTCGCCGCATCCGCGCCGAGTTCCAGGGACGTCCCACACCGATTTCCCATCTGGAGCGCCTGTCAAACAAGCTTGGCAACGTACAGCTTTACGCAAAGCGTGAAGACCTTAACCACACCGGCGCACATAAGCTTAATCATTGTATGGGTGAGGCTCTGCTTGCCAAGTATATGGGCAAAACCAAGCTTATTGCCGAGACCGGCGCCGGTCAGCATGGTGTTGCCATGGCTACCGCTGCTGCTTATTTCGGTCTGGAATGTGACATTCACATGGGCTCTGTCGACATTAAAAAGCAGGCTCCCAACGTAGCCCGCATGAAGATTCTGGGCGCCAACGTGGTTGAAGTTACCCACGGCCTTGCAACTCTTAAAGAGGCTGTTGACTCTGCCTTTGACGCCTACGCAAAGGATTATAAAAACAGCATGTACTGCATCGGCTCCGTTGTTGGACCCCATCCGTTCCCCATGATGGTGCGCGATTTCCAGCATGTTGTTGGTGAAGAGTCCAGAGATCAGTTTGTTAAAATGACCGGCGAACTGCCCAACGCAATCGTTGCCTGTGTTGGCGGCGGTTCCAACGCGGCAGGGTTCTTCTCCGGCTTCCTTAATGACCCTGTTGACATCTACGGCATTGAGCCCCTTGGCCGCGGCACCAAACTCGGTGACCACGCTGCCAGTCTTCAGTACGGCAGCGAGGGCATAATGCACGGCTTCAATTCCATAATGCTCAAGGACGAAAACGGTGACCCCGCGCCTGTTTATTCTGTGGCCAGCGGTCTGGACTACCCCTCCTCCGGCCCCTGAGCATGCGTTCCTTCACGAACTTGGCCGTGTTAAATACGACGTTATCAATGATGACGATACCATTGATGCCTTCTATGAACTGGCCCGTATGGAAGGCATAATCCCTGCAATTGAAAGCGCCCACGCAGTTGCTTACGCCATTAAACTGGCGAAAATTATGAATCACGGTTCCGTGCTTATCTGCCTGTCCGGCCGCGGCGACAAGGATATGGACTATATCATCGAAAACTACGGCATCAGATAAATCAAATAACAAAACAAAAACAGCAGCTCACATGAGCTGCTGTTCGTTTATTATCAGCTTGAATTCCAGTCCCAGACATTCTGCCGCTTTCCGGCACATACTCATGCGCTTGAGGAAAATTTCAAAATAGTCCATTACCGAGCTGAAGCGTGTGTCGACGGTGAGCTTCAGCTTTACAAGGGTGTGTTCCTCGTTTATCTTCAAAACGGATTTTTTGACGGAGTAATTTACACGGTCGTGAATGTCAAATTTGGAAATATCCTGATTTCTTACGCGGCTGCGCCGAACATCGGATTTGTCCGCCAGAATAAGGGCTGCCGCCACGGCATTTACCGCCACGCCCGTACCCTCGTCGTGATTGCCTATGGCGGTAATAACGGTGGCAACCTCCTGGGGTTCAACGCCCATATCGTTAAGTATACTGAAGGCCATGGCCGCGCCGCTCTGGGAGTGGTCGATGCGGTTTATGAGATTGCCGATATCGTGAAGATAGCCGGCGATTTTTGCAAGTTCAATATCCCGCTCCGGATGCCCCAAGGTTTCCAGAATATATCCGGCGGTTTCTGCCACGCGGGTAACGTGGGCAAAGCTGTGTTCGGTGAATCCAAGGGCGATGAGGGACTCGTCGGCCTTTGCGATGTAGGTGTTTATTTTAGGGTCGTTTTTTATTTGCTCAAATGTTACCATTTTACGCTCCTTTCGCGTTTGAGCCGCTATTTGCACAAAAGTCCCATGCAGTTTTCAAATCTGACGCCGTACCATCTGTCCTTGGGGGTGTCCATGGTGTTTTTTATGCATTCAACGGTAAAGTCTGCCGCTGTTTTGCAGCAGCTTTCAAGACTTTCACCACGCATCAGCGCGCCGGTGAAGGCGCTGGCGAAAATATCGCCGGTGCCGTGGAAGCTCTGATCGATTTTTTCATGGAAGTAGGAAAACTTCTCGCCGGAACGGGTGTCAATTCCCATTATGCCCAGCCTGCCGTCGCCGTAGTTTACGCCGGTGAGAACAGGTACCTTTGCGCCCAAAGCGGCAAGTCCTTCCAGTATGGCATCCACATAATCCTGACCGTAACCATCCGGAGTGTACTCCATGCCCAGCATAAGCGTTGCCTCGGTAAGGTTGGGCAGCACTATGTCGGCCTTGCCGCAAAGGCCGGCCATGGCCTCTACGTGTTCCTGTGTGAAGCCGGTATAAAGCTTGCCGTGGTCTGCCATGACCGGGTCAATCACAGCCACAGCACCATGAGGGCCGAAATCGTCGATAAGATTTTCCACCTGCTTTACCTGGGCGGGAGAGGCCAGATAACCGGAATAAATGCCGTCAAATTTAAAGCTTTCCTTTTTCCAGTGCTCTACGATTTTGTCCAGTTCCTCGGTCAAATCCAGGAAAGTGAAGCCGGAAAAACCGCCGGTATGGGTGGAAAGTACAGCGGTGGGCAGCAGTGCGCATTCGGCGCCCATGGCGGAAAGTATAGGCAGGGCAACGGTGGCGGAGCACTTGCCGATGCAGGAAATGTCCTGAACTGTTATTACTCTTTTCTGATTATCCATTATTATTATCCTCCGGAAAGGTCGAAATTTCCATATAAAATTACGTTAAAATTTATTTGAACATAATTATATATCGTTTTTAGGACATTTTATATAACCAGAATGATAAATAAAAATATTGCCTATTTAGACCTTTACTTTATCGAAATAGTGTGCTATCATACTAAAGAGCTAAAATCTCACGAAAGCGGTGATTTAATGGAAAAGATTAAAATTCGCCCCTGCGAAGGTTTTTATAGGGCCGTTCTTTCTCTTGAAACTGAGGAGGAGTGCCGCAAATTTTTCGATGATATATGCACCATAAAGGAGCTGCAGACCATTGTGCAGCGCCTTGATGTGGCACGGGAACTGGATAACGGCGCTGTCTATGCCCAGGCATCCGAGGCAACCGGTGCCAGCACCGCCACAATAAGCCGCGTAAACCGCTGCCTGCTCTACGGCAGCGGCGGATACCGCATTGTTCTGGACAGGGAAAAGGAGGAGACCAAATGAGCATTCCCATGGAGACCCTACGCCGGGAGGAAGCGGCAATTTTTAAAATGCGCGCCCTTTTCGGCAAATACGGCTACTCCCGCTTTAAAATGAGCAAGTTTGAGGAGTACGACCTCTATGTCCGGAACAAGGAATTTCTGGTCAGCGACCGAATGATAACCTTTACCGACCGCCGAGGTGTGCTTCTGGCGCTGAAGCCGGACGTGACCATGTCCATAATCAAGACCACCAAAAACGCGGAGAAGTCCACGCGGAAACTTTATTACAACGAAAATGTATTCCGCGCGTCCAAAAGCGACGGCGATTTTCGTGAAATTATGCAGACCGGCCTTGAATGTATCGGCAGCATTGACCTTTACAACATCTGCGAGGTAATTACCCTTGCGGTCAAGAGCCTGCAGCTAATCGGCGAGCAGTACGTTCTGGATATTTCCCACCTGGGTTTCGTTTCCGGCCTGCTGTCCGCCGCAGGCGTCGCACAGGAGGAATACACCGCCGTCCTGCGCTGTGTCCGGGAGAAAAACGCACCGGAGCTTACCGACCTTTGCCAGCGGCTTGGTCTGACCGAGGATAAAAAGCAGCTGATATTAAAGCTCATCACCACCTACGGCCCTCTCGGAAGTATGCTCGGCAGCCTTAAGGCCATGTGTGCCGGAGAGGAAATGGAAAATGCTCTCGTCCAGCTTCAGGCCATATATGACCGCCTTGAGCAGGGAGGGATTGCGGATAATGTACGCCTTGATTTTTCCGTTGTAAACGATATGAGTTACTATAACGGCATCGTTTTCCAGGGATTTATTCAGGGTGCCCCCGACAGTGTACTGTCCGGCGGACAGTATGACAGGCTCATGCAGAAGCTTGGAAAAGACGCGGGAGCCATTGGCTTTGCGGTGTATCTTGACGAGCTGGAACGCCTTGACGGCGCGGGTAAAGATTACGATGTTGACGTGCTGCTTCTGTACAAACCGGACAGCGATCCCGGTGAAGTTTCCCGCGTGGCAGAAAGCATAATTGCTGCGGGAGAAAGTGTGCTGCCGGAAAAAATCGTGCCGGAAAAACTCCGGTACCGCAGGCTGGTGCGTCTGGAGGAAATGTAAATGGATGATATGCTCAATGTGGCCCTGCCAAAGGGCCGGCTTGGTGAAAAAGTATATGAGATGTTCGCCGCCGCAGGTTTTCCCTGTCCCGAACTGCTGCAGCCCAACCGGAAGCTGATTTTTGAAAATCCGGAGGCAAATGTGCGCTATTACTGGGTAAAACCCTCCGACGTTGCAATTTATGTTGAGCGGGGGGCCGCCGACGTGGGCGTTGCGGGAAAGGACATAATTATTGAATACGCCCCGGAGGTTTACGAACTCCTTGACCTTGGATTGGGAAAGTGCCGTATGTGTGTTGCCGCACAGAAGGATTTTCGTGAAAATCCCGAGCGAACCCTGCGGGTTGCCACCAAATTTCCCCACATTGCCGCCGGATACTACGCCGGACAGAGCCGTGATATCGACATCATAAAGCTCAACGGCTCCATCGAGGTTGCGCCTATTCTGGGATTGTCCGATGTTATCGTTGACATCGTTGAGACCGGAACCACTTTAAAAGAAAACAACCTTGAGGTTTTTGAAACAATTATGCCCATCAGCGCCCGGCTTATTGCCAACAAGGCAGGCTTCCGCTTTAAAAACGAGCTTATCGAAAAGCTCTGCGCAGGTCTTGCCGGGGTGCTGGGAAAGGAGAGGGCAGATGCTTGAAATACTCCGCTGGGGTGTGACCCCCGAAAGTGAAATTTTCTCCCGCAGCCAGGCTGTCAGCGATGTTTCCGGCGCGGTCAGTGAGATAATTGAAAACGTTAAAAATCGCGGCGATGAAGCGCTGTACGAATACGCGGAAAAATTTGACGGCGCGAAACTTACCGCCCTTGAGGTGACGCCCGACGAGCTTGATGCGGCAATGTCCGCGGTTGAGCCGGAATTTATCGAAATACTTAAAAAAGCGGCGGAGAATATTCGCGCTTTTCATTCCCGCCAGGTGCGTGAAGGCTTTAAAATGGAAACCTCCGCAGGCGCGGTAATGGGCCAGAAGATAACTCCTCTGCAGCGTGCAGGTCTGTACGTTCCCGGAGGTACGGCGGCTTATCCCTCCACGGTTTTGATGAACTGTATTCCGGCAAAGCTTGCCGGCGTGGAGGAAGTGGTACTTGTTTCTCCTCCCACCGGCGGCGATATAAACCCCGTTATACTTGCCGCGGCGAAAATCGCCGGAGCGGACAGAGTGTTCCGCATGGGCGGCGCTCAGGCTGTGGCGGCTCTTGCCTACGGAACCGAGAGCGTTCCCGCCGTTGACAAAATAGTAGGCCCCGGCAACGCTTTCGTGGCGGAGGCCAAGCGTCAGGTTTTCGGCAAGGTGGCAATCGACATGATTGCAGGCCCCAGCGAGATACTCATAATCGCCGACGCTTCCGCCGATGCTGACGCGGTTGCCGCGGATATGCTCTCCCAGGCAGAGCATGACAAAAACGCCACCGCCGTACTTATTACCGACAGCGATGCTTTGGCAGGCGAAGTATCCACCGCTCTGGAGCGCCGTACGGCGCTTCTGCACCGCAGGGAAATCGCGGAGGAATCCATTCGCCGAAACGGCAAGATTATTCTGACGGAAAATATTGAAGATGCCGTTGAACTTTCAAACCGTCTTGCCCCCGAACATCTGGAACTGGTTCTGGACGAGCCTTTCAAATACCTTGACCTTGTGAAAAACGCAGGCTCCGTATTTCTGGGTAAATACTGCCCCGAGGCTCTGGGCGACTATATGGCCGGCCCCAACCACACCCTGCCAACCGGCGGCACCGCCCGGTTCTCCAGCCCCCTTGGTGTGGACGATTTTATAAAAAAAGTGCAGTTTTCCTACTTCACCCCCGCCGCCCTTGAGGCAATAGGGGAGGATGTCGTTTACTTTGCCAGGAAGGAGGGTCTGGACGCTCACGGAGAAAGTGTGTCCGTCCGGCTGGCGAAAAAATGAGCAGATTTATGCACCCACGCTACGCACCTCTGGACGCCTATGTCCCCGGTGAGCAGCCCCGGGATAAAAAGTATATAAAATTAAATACCAACGAGTCGCCCTATCCGCCCCCTCCGGCGGTGTGCCAGGCGGTGACCCGACAGGCGATTGACGATCTTCGCCTTTACCCAGACCCGGATGCGCTTCCCCTTAAAAAGGCTCTTGCGGAGCTTTACGGAGTGGAAGCGGAGAATGTTTTTCTCACCAACGGCTCCGACGACATTTTGAATTTTGCATTTATGGCCTTTGGTGAAAAGGGCGTGGCCTTTGCGGACATAACCTACGGTTTTTACAAGGTAATAGCCTCTCTCAACTGCCTGCCTGCACAGGTCATACCCCTGAAAGAGGATTTTTCTCTTGACTATACCGACTATCTGGGTCTTAATAAGCTCATAGCAATTGCAAACCCCAATGCTCCCACCGGTATGCCCATACCTCTGTGGCAGGTTGAGGAGATTCTGAAATCCAATCCGGACAGTGTGGTGCTCATTGACGAGGCCTATGTGGATTTTGGCGGTGATAGCGCGGTGGAGCTTACGAAAAAGTATGAAAACCTCCTTGTGGTTATGACCTTTTCAAAATCCCGCTCCATGGCGGGCGCCCGCCTTGGTTTTGCCATCGGAAGCGCTGAAATTATCGCAGATCTTGAAAAGCTGAAATATTCCACAAATCCCTACAATATTGACAGGCTGACCCAGATTTGTGGTCTGGCGGCGGTGGAGAATAATGACTATTTTATTGATTGCTGCCGGAAGATACAGACCACCCGTGAACGCACCGCGGCGGCGCTGAAAGGACTTGGATTCACCGTGCTGCCTTCAAAAACCAATTTCCTTTTTGTCTCCTGCCCGGGCAAAACGGGAGAGCAGCTTTATACCGGCCTTCGCCAGCGGGGTATCCTTGTGCGGTATTTTTCCGGAGAGCGAACCGGAAACTTCATTCGCGTCACCATAGGAAGCGACAGCGAAATGGATGCTTTCCTTGCAGCGATAAAAGATATTTTGAATTGAGGTGTTTATCGTGAGAAAAAGTCAGATAAGCCGAAAAACCGCTGAAACCAATATAATGCTGAAACTCAATATAGACGGAAGCGGCGCATCAAAAGTGAGCACCGGCGCGCCTTTTCTTGACCACATGCTGACCCTTTTTGCAAAGCACGGCTGTTTCGATTTAACGGTTGCCTGCTCCGGTGATATTCAGGTGGATTGCCATCACACCGCCGAGGATGTGGGCATATGTCTGGGCGACGCCTTTGCTCAGGCTCTGGGCGACATGGCGGGCATAACCCGCTACGGCAGCGCAATTATCCCCATGGACGAGGCTCTTGTTCTCACCGCCGTTGACATTTCCGGCAGGGGACACCTTGCCTTTGATCTGCCCCTGCCCGCGGCAAAGGTGGGTGAATTTGACACCGAACTGGTGGAGGAATTCTGGCGGGCTTTCGTTCGCCGTGCAAATATTACCCTGCACATCCGTGAGCTTGCCGGCACCAACACCCACCACATTATTGAAGGTGCTTTCAAATCCGCCGCCCGCAGCATGCGTCAGGCGGTAAGCATTGACCCTGCAGTCAAGGGGGCAATTCCCTCCACAAAGGGGATGCTTGTATGACAGCTATAATCGACTACGGCGTGGGAAATCTTTTTTCCCTGACCTGTTCTTTCAAGGCTGTGGGAGCGGACTGTGTGGTAACCGGCGACCCTAATGTTATCCGTGCCGCTGAAAAAATCGTCCTGCCCGGCGTGGGCGCTTTTGAGGACGCGGCAAGAAAGCTGCGCCAAAGCGGTCTTGACAGGGTGGTTGTGGAGCAGGCAAATCTGGGCAAACCCCTTCTGGGTGTATGCCTCGGAATGCAGCTGCTTTTCGATGAAAGTCACGAATACGGTGTGCACAAGGGCCTGGGACTTATTCCCGGCACAGTGCGTCCCATTGCGGACGTTATTCCCTCCGGACTTAAAATTCCCCATATCGGCTGGAACGCACTCAATTTCCCGGCAGGGAAGCAGCGCTGTCCCATTTTTGCCGATTTGAACGAGGGCGACTGTGTCTATTTCGTCCACTCCTACTACGCCGCCGAATGCGGTGAAAACACCGCCGCTACGGCTGAGTACGGAGCGCCCCTTACCGCCGCCGCATGGAAAGGCAGCGTATACGGATGCCAGTTTCACCCGGAAAAAAGCGGTGATGTGGGACTGAAAATACTGAAAGCATTTTGCAGCTTGGGAGAATAAGATGATAATTTTTCCTGCAATAGATCTTTTTGGCGGTCAGGCAGTGCGCCTTTTCAAGGGCGATTATGACCGCATGACAGTGTATGACAAGGACCCCTCCGCCGTGGCGGAGCGGTTTAAAGCCGCCGGCGCCACCCACCTGCATATGGTGGATCTTGAAGGCGCCCGCAGCGGCGGAACCCCCAATATGGATACCATCCGCCGGGTGGCCGGTGGAAGCGGCCTCTTTGTAGAGCTGGGCGGCGGAATACGCAGCCTGCAAACGGCGGAGAAATACCTGAATGCCGGCGTCAGCCGTGTGATTTTCGGCACCGCCGCCGCAAAACCCGGCTTTGCAGCTGAAGCCGTTAAGGAATTCGGAGATAAAGTTGCGGTGGGCATGGACGTTAAAGACGGAATGGTTGCCGTACATGGTTGGACGCAGTCCGCCGGCATAAAATGGCGGGATTTCTGCGCCATGATGACCGACGCCGGGGTTTCCACCCTTATCTGTACCGATATTTCCCGTGATGGCGCCATGCAGGGGGCAAACCACGATTTTTACCGCGAAATATCCGCAAGCTTTGATTTTAACGTAATTGCTTCCGGCGGAGTTTCCAGTCTGGAGGACGTTGCAAGTCTTGCCGCGCGCAATATTTACGGCGCCATCATCGGCAAGGCGTATTATACCGGCGCCATTGACCTGGCACAGGCCATTGAACTGGGAGGGGCAAAATGATAACAAAAAGAATAATCCCCTGCCTTGACGTTAAAAACGGCAGAGTTGTAAAGGGAGTGAATTTCGAGGGACTGTCAGACGTCAACTCCCCCGTGGCTCTGGCGGAATATTACAGTTCCTGCGGCGCGGATGAGCTGGTGTTTTACGACATAACCGCCTCCGCCGAGGGACGCGCCCTATTTACCGACATCCTGCGTGAAACGGCTCAGCGGGTGTTCATACCCCTTACCGTAGGCGGTGGAATCAATACGGTTGATGATTTTGACCGGGTGCTAAAATGCGGCGCGGACAAGGTCAGCGTAAATTCCGGCGCCATAAAAAATCCCGCACTCATTACCGAGGCCGCCCGGAAATACGGCGACCAGTGCGTGGTCATTTCTGCCGACGTAAAAAGGGTGGATGGGCAGTACAGAGTATTTGCCCGGGGCGGCCGTGACGACACCGGAATGGATGCTATCGAATGGATTAAAAAATGTGTGTCCATGGGAGCGGGTGAAGTGGTGCTCAATTCCATCGACACAGACGGTGTCAAGGGCGGCTTCGACCTTGAGATGCTCCGGGACGTATGCGGCTCGGTGAATGTTCCTGTAATCGCCTCCGGCGGCGCGGGAAAAAGCGAGGATTTCATAGACCTTTTCAAAACCCTTCCGTGGGTTGATGCTGGCCTTGCGGCCTCGATTTTCCACTTCGGCGAGGTGGAGATAAAAGAGCTTAAAACCCTCCTTGACAAAAACGGCATAATCGTTAGGAAGTGAAAACCATGTTCGATATAACTACATTGAGATTTGACGAAAAAGGACTTATACCCGCCATCGTCGTGGATACATACACCAAAAAAGTTCTGACTCTGGCCTATATGAACGAGGAGAGCCTTAAAATCTCCATGGAGAAGGGGCTGACCTGCTTTTACAGCCGTTCCCGACAGGAGCTGTGGCTAAAGGGAGAAACCTCCGGCAACTATCAGCATATTGTTTCCATAACCCATGACTGTGACGCCGATGCGCTGGTGGTAGAGGTCAAAAAGGACGGGCCTGCCTGTCATCTGGGTACAGACTCCTGCTTCAACGAAACTTTTTACGGCAGCGAGGGATTTTCCATCGACGGCCTTATGGAGCTAATAAAGGGCCGCCGGGAGGAAAAAAAGGAAGGCTCCTACACCACATACCTCTTTGAGAAAGGTCTGGATAAGATACTAAAAAAAGTGGGCGAGGAGAGTACCGAGGTCATAATTGCCGCCAAGGCAGAGGACAAAAAGGAAACGGTTTACGAAATTGCCGACCTTGCCTACCACGTGCTGGTGCTGATGACACAGGCGGGAATCAGTTTGGAGGATGTTCGCGCCGAACTGGCCTCCCGCCACGTTATCGACAAAAAAGTAAAACAGGAAAAGATGACATGAAAAGAAATTTTCACACTCACACTACCTTCTGCGACGGCAAAAATACTCCCGAGGAAATGGCGGCGGCGGCCTTTGAAAAAGGCTTTGAAGTTCTTGGTTTTTCCGGCCACAGCTATACCTTTTTTGACGATACGTGGTGCATGAGCCGCAAAGGTACTCAGGAGTACCAGAGTCGTGTTCTGGAGCTTAAAGACAAATACGCAGACAAAATGAAAATCCATCTTGGGGTTGAGCAGGACCTGTACAGCGCCGAGGGGACTTACGGCTATGATTTTGTCATAGGCTCCGTGCACTATGTGCTCAAAGACGGGAAATACTGGCCTGTTGACGAAAGCGCCGAGCAGTTGCGTCATGCCATTGACACCGGCTGGGAGGGCGACCCTTACGCCTTTGCGGAGGACTATTTTGCCGCCGTTTCCCAGTGGGCACCAAGGGATGATGCGGCTATCGTGGGACACTTTGACCTGCTTTGCAAATTCAATGAAGACGGGGAGTTTTTCGATGAAAATCATCCCCGTTACGTTGCTGCGGCGCAAACCGCCATGGATGCGCTGCTGGCGGCGGGAAAGATATTTGAAATCAACACCGGCGCCATGGCCCGGGGTTACCTGAAACGCCCCTATCCCTCCTATGATTTCATTGAATACATCGCCAAAAGGGGAGGGCGGCTGATACTCAGTTCCGACTGCCACGACGCGGAGTTTCTGGACTATGGCTTTCAGGACGAAAACGTCAAAAGATTTGCCAAATGACCTGCCTGCCTTATTGACATCGGCAGGCGGGTCTGATAAGATGATAAAAATGATTTTTAAATGCGGTACAGAGATGCCGGCAAGATCAAATAAAAGCACCGGGAGGGGCTCCCCGTGCCATGTTGTCTTGTGGCTCGCCGCAAGGCTTTTTTTATGTAAAAAAGGAGTTGCTTCATGGACAAGGCAATAATCCTTGACGCGGCCGGGATCGACCGCACCCTGATGAGAATAGCACATGAGATTATCGAAAAAGACGGTTCGGAGGGCTCCATTGTGCTGCTGGGCATACGCCGTGGCGGCGTACCTCTGGCGCGCCAGATAGGGGAGAATATCAAAAAATTCTCCGGTATAGATGCCGCCGTGGGAGAGCTGGACATCACCAAACACCGCGATGACCTTCCCGAGGGAGCCGCCGTGGGCGACGGAGTCAGCGTCTTTGTCGATGAGGATATCCGCGGCAGGGTAGTTGTTCTGGTGGATGACGTACTGCACACCGGCCGCACCGTACGAGCCGCAATGGACGCTCTTATAAAACGTGGCAGACCCGCGATTGTGCGTCTTGCTGTACTGGTGGACAGAGGTCACAGGGAACTTCCCATCCGCCCGGATTTTGTGGGTAAGAATGTACCCACTTCCAAAAAAGAAATGATAGAAGTAAGGCTGCCGGAATTTGACGGCGTTAAAGAAGTTGCGATCATAGGAGCAGAGGACTAATGAAGACTTTCATTGAAAATGTGAATATCTTTCAGGCTGGCAAGGTTTTCAAGGGCACTATTGTTCTTGAAGGCGGCGTCATTTCCGAAATTATTCCCTTTTCCGACGATGTTCAGGCCCCCGTGTCCCATCGTTACCTTTTTCCCGGCTTTGCGGATGTACACGTACATTTGCGTGAGCCGGGTTTTTCATATAAGGAGGATGTGGGAAGCGGCACCGCAGCCGCAGCCCGCGGCGGCTTTACCAAGGTATGTTCCATGCCCAATCTGAACCCTGTACCCGATTGCGCCGAAAATCTGGCGGCGCAGCTGGATGCCATTGAAAAGGGCGCTAAGGTAAAGGTTTATCCCTACGGTGCAATAACCGTGGGGCAAAAGGGTCAGCAGCTGGCCTCTTTTGAGGAAATGGCGGAAAAGGTTGTTGCCTTCTCCGACGACGGCAAGGGCGTACAGAGCGATGAAATGATGGAACAGGCCATGCTGAAGGCCAAGGCTCTCGGCAAAATCATCGTTGCCCACTGTGAGGATGAAAGTCTTCTTAACGGGGGATGTATCCATCAGGGAGAGTATGTAAAACTCCACGGTCTGCCGGGCATCTGCTCCGAAAGCGAGTGGAAGCAGGTTGAACGGGACCTTAAGCTTGTTGAAAAGACCGGTTGCGCCTACCACGTGTGCCATATATCCACCGCCGAAACCGTTGAACTCATCCGTGCCGCCAAGGCAAAGGGGCTGGATGTGACCTGCGAAACGGCGCCTCATTATCTGGTTTTTGACGATATGATGCTTAAAGACGAGGGGCGTTTCCGTATGAATCCGCCCATTCGCTCCGCCCGGGACAGGGCGGCTCTTACGGAGGGCATAAAGGACGGCACCATCGATATGATCGCCACCGACCATGCCCCCCACAGTGCCGAGGAAAAATCCGGCGGCCTTAAAAACAGTCTTAACGGAGTGGTGGGATTGGAAACGGCGTTCCCCGCGCTTTATACCGCTCTTGTGAAAACCGGGGTAATCACTCTGGAAAAACTTATAGAGATAATGCACACAAATCCCTGCCGCCGCTTTGGTTTGGGCGGCGGTATCAGGGTGGGGGAGAAGGCGGACTTCACCGTCTTTGACCTTGCTGAAAAGTATGTGGTTGACACCTCCAAATTTTTGTCCAGAGGCAAAAGCACGCCCTTTGAAGGCATGGAGGTTTACGGCAAATGCCATTTAACCTACGCTGACGGCGAGAAAGCCTGGGAGGAAGAATAAATGGATAAAAGAAATGCAAAAACCGGTTTCGCCAAAATATCTGACATTGTTGAGTGAACGCTATGAAAAAGAGTATTTTTGAAATAATTGAAAACCGATCCATAGCCAAAGACGTCTGCCTTATGCGTCTTACCGGAGACACCTCCGCCATCACCGCTCCGGGCCAGTTCGTCAATATCGAGCTGGAGGGTTTTTACCTGCGCCGCCCCATCTCCGTTTGTGACTGGGAATACGGCGTACTGACCATTATCTACAAGGTGGTCGGCAAAGGCACGGAAAAGATGAGCGCAATGACCGCCGGAGAAAAACTGGAGCTTCTCACCGGTCTGGGAAACGGCTACGATATGACCCTTTCCGGAGAGCGTCCCCTCCTTGTGGGCGGAGGCGCCGGCGTACCTCCCATGTACGGACTTTGCAGAAGACTTACCGCCCAGGGCAAGCGCCCCACCGTCATTCTGGGCTTCAACACCGCGGCCGATGTGTTTTTCGCCGAGGAGTTCAAGGCTTTGGGCGCAAATGTTATTGTGACCACAGTGGACGGCGGCGTTGGAGTAAAGGGTTTTGTTACCGACGCCATGAAGGAACTGGAGTATTCCTACTTCTACTCCTGCGGCCCTGAGCCTATGCTCAAGGCTCTGTATAACGCAAGCGCGACAGAGGGACAGCTCAGCTTCGAAGAGCGCATGGGCTGCGGATTCGGCGCCTGCATGGGCTGCACCTGCAAGACCAAATACGGCAACAAACGCATCTGCAAGGACGGCCCTGTGCTTAAAAAAGAGGAGGTGGTCTGGTGAATACGAAAGTAAATCTCTGCGGCGTGGAGCTTCAAAACCCCGTTATCCCCGCCAGCGGTACCTTCGGTTTCGGCTACGAATTTACCCAGTGGTATGACATCAACTGCCTTGGCGCCATCTCTGTAAAGGGAACCACCGAAAAAGAGCGTTTCGGAAATATCCAGCCCCGCATTGCGGAGGCACCCTCCGGACTTTTAAACGCTGTTGGCCTGCAGAACCCCGGCATTGAGGCGGTTCTGGCTCATGAGCTGCCGGAGCTGCGCAAGGTATATTCCCAGCCAATTATTGCAAACATCAGCGGCTTTTCCAAAGAGGAGTATGTAAAGAGCTGCGCTCTGGCGGATGCAGATGAAAACGTTGACCTTATCGAGGTTAATATCAGCTGTCCCAACGTTCACGCCGGCGGCATGAGCTTTGGTACGGAAGCCTCTTCCGCGCTGGAGATAACCAAAGCGGTAAAGGCCGTGTGCAAAAAGCCTGTTATTATCAAACTTACCCCCAACGTTACCGATATTGCTTCCATCGCCAAGGCCTGCGAGGACGGAGGCGCCGACGGTGTCAGCCTTATAAACACCCTGCTTGCCATGCGTATAGACCTTAAAACCAAAAAGCCCCTGCTGGGCAATGTCACCGGCGGCCTGTCCGGCCCGGCGGTATTCCCTGTGGCGGTGAGAATGGTGTATCAGGTCTACAACGCAGTTAAAATCCCCATCATCGGTATGGGCGGCGTATCAAGCGCTGAGGACGTTATTGAACTTATGCTGGCGGGAGCCACCGCTGTTCAGGTTGGCGCGGCAAACCTTAAAGACCCATGCGCCTGCCGGGACATTATTGCAAATCTGCCCAAAGCCATGGAAAAATACAATATCACCGATCTGAGTAAAATTACAGGAGGCGCTCACTGATGGGAAAAGACGTAATTATCGCCTGTGACTTTTCCGGAACTCCGGAAGTAATGGCATTTCTTGACAACTTCTCCGGCGAGAAGCTGTTTGTCAAAATTGGTATGGAGCTGTTCTACGGAGCCGGCCCTGCCATCGTACGCGAAATCAAGGCCCGTGGCCACAAGATTTTCCTGGATCTTAAACTTCACGATATTCCCAATACCGTAAGAAAGGCCATGAGCGTGCTCAGCCGTCTGGATGTGGACATGGTAAACGTTCATGCTGCCGGTACCAAGGCAATGATGGAGGCCGCAATTGAGGGACTGACCCGACCCGACGGCACCCGTCCTCTGCTCATCGCCGTTACTCAGCTTACCTCCACCAGCCAGGAGCGCATGACAGAGGATATTCTTATAGACAGGCCTATTGATGAGGTTGTTATGCACTATGCCAAAAATGCCTGCGAGGCAGGCCTTGACGGCGTCGTCTGCTCTCCTCTGGAGGCGTCCGCGGTGCACAGTGCCTGCGGCGAAAAGTTCCTCACCGTTACCCCCGGCATACGCTTTGCCGGCGGGGAAGTGGGAGACCAGGTACGTGTAACCACCCCCGAAAAGGCAAAGGCTCTCGGCTCCGACTTCATCGTTGTGGGCCGCCCCATCACCGCCGCCGATGACCCCGTGGCTGCTTACAAGCGCTGCGTTGCCGAATTTTGCGACAGATAAAGGAGTAGGAAAATGAAGAAAATTATTGCAAAAGATCTGCTGAGCATAAAGGCGGTATTCCTCCGCCCCGACGAGCCCTTCACCTGGGCCAGCGGCATCAAAAGCCCTATCTACTGTGACAACCGTCTGACTCTGTCCGATGTAGCGGTAAGAAATGACGTTGAAAACGGCCTTGCCGAGATCGTAAAGACTCACTATCCCGAGGCCGAGATGCTTATGGGCACCTCCACTGCCGGCATCGCCCATGCCGCCATTACCGCCCAGATACTGAACATGCCCATGGGCTATGTGCGTTCCGGCGCCAAGGATCACGGACGCAAGAATCAGATCGAGGGCCGCATGGAACCCGGCACAAAGGTTGTTGTCATCGAGGATCTTATATCCACCGGCGGCAGCGTGCTGGAAGTGGTTGAAGTTCTGCGCCAGGCCGGTGCCGAAGTTCTGGGTGTTGCCAGCATATTTACCTACGGCATGAAAAAGGGTCTTGACCGTATGGCCGCCGCCCAGGTTGAAAACGTAAGTCTTTCCGATTTCGACGCTGTTGTTGAGGTGGCTGCCGAAACCGGGTATATAAAGCCCGAAGATAAGGAGCGCCTGCTGGCTTTCCGTGCCAACCCCTCCGACGAAAGCTGGATCGCAGGTTAAAACTGGCCTTCCACCGTATTCTTTGCAAAATAGTGGGCAGAGAAAAGAGGAGAAACTATGCTTGAAATCCGTAATCTGACCAAAACTTACGGCGATAAAAAGGCTGTTGATAACCTTTCGCTGCATATAAAGCCGGGTGAGATATGCGCATTTATTGGCCATAACGGTGCCGGCAAGACCACCACGCTGAAGTCGGCCTGCGGCATTCTGCGCTTTGATGAGGGCGAGATACTTATAAACTGCACCTCCATCAAGACTGACCCTGTGGCGTGTAAGAAACAGCTTGCCTACATTCCGGATAACCCGGATATGTACGAATTTATGACGGGCATAAAATATTTGAATTTTATTGCAGACGTTTTCGCGGTTGACAAGGCGGAGCGCCAGTATAAAATCGACAAATACGCCGAAATGTTTGCCCTGAAGGACGATCTTGGCGGTCAGATAGCCGGTTATTCCCACGGCATGAAGCAGAAACTGGCTCTGATATCCGCTCTTATCCACTCGCCCAAACTGATTTTGATGGACGAACCCTTCGTTGGCCTCGACCCTGTCAGCACCCATATGCTAAAGGAACTTATGCGCCGTATGTGCGATGAGGGAGCGGCGATTTTCTTCTCCACTCACGTGCTTGATGTGGCGGAAAAACTCTGCGACCACGTAGCCATCATCAGAAAGGGACAGCTTGTTGTGGAGGGCACAATGGAGTCTGTCCGGGGCGATGCCTCTCTGGAACAGGTATTTCTGGAGCTGGAGGAGAAGTAAATGTTTCTTCAGCTTTTTAAAATCCGCGCCCAAGCCTGGATAAGTCAGTTCGGCAAGGGAAAAAACGGCAGAATATCCAGCGGACGTATGTTGGTTTTTGCCGCGCTGTTTATCTACGTGGGCGTTGTGTTTATCGGTATGTTCGCCGGGATTTTCCGCAGCCTGCTCATGCCGGTGCGGGAAGCGGGGCTTGATTGGCTTTACTTTTCCATAGGCGGAGTTATGGCCTTTCTTCTGGCGTTTATTGGCAGCGTGTTTTCTGTCTGGAATCAGCTTTTTGACTCCAGAGACAACGACGCACTGCTGTCCATGCCCATAAGACCCAGGGACATTCTTGCCAGCCGCCTTTTTATGCTGCTGGTTATGAACCTTGTCCTTTCTCTTGCCATAATGATACCGGTAATCGTTGTATGGATGGGTATTGGCCGCAGCGCCGGCATTGTAAATTTTATAATCTGTGCTTTGGCAGTGCCCTTTCTGGCGCTGACCGTCTCAACGGTAATAGGATTTCTTGTGGGTCTTGCCATCAGCCGGTTCAAACGGAAAAACATTTTCCGTGTTGTGCTGACGGTTGTTGTGCTGGTTGTGTATTTCAATTTCATTATAAATGGCCAGCGCATAATGGAAAATATGCTGGGCAACATTGAAACCCTTGCACAAACGGCAAGAACCTGGCTTTTCCCCTTTTATCATTTCGGCCTTGCCATTTCTGAGGGAAACTGGCTCAGTACGCTGATTTTCCTCATTTGCACAGCTATTCCGTTTGCAATTGTGGTTGCTGTGGTTTCAAAGGCATATGTTGGCGCCCTGACGATGAAAAAGGGAAGCAAAACGAAAAAATACAAGGGTGGCAAGATTAAGGCCAGAAGTCCCCGAGAGGCTTTGTTTACAAAAGAACTTCGCCGTTTTTCCACAAATCCCATGATACTGCTCAATGCAGGCCTTGGAAGCATCGGCTGCGTGGTGCTGATAGTTATTATGGCAGTGAAAAACGATGCAATAACCGGCATGTTTTCGATGTATCCCGTTTTAGGTGGAAATTTGGGATTTATGGTAGCGGGATTGCTGTGTCTGGTGCTGTCCATAAATCAGATATCGGCATCCTCAATATCTCTGGAGGGCAAAAGCCTGTGGATACCCCGCACTCTGCCGGTGGAAACGGGAGTGATTTTAAACGCCAAGGTAAAGGCTCATTTTGTTTACAGCGCCGTCCCTGCTGCGATATGTGCCGTGGTGGCGGTTGTGCTGCTGAAAATACACAGCCTTGCCGCACCTTTTGTAATACTTATGCCGGTGGCATTTGCCCTGTTTTCCGCATACAAAGGCCTGCTGATGAACCTGCATTTTCCCAACCTTAACTGGATAAACGAAGTTTCCGCCGTAAAACAGGGTGCGGGAATTTTGCTGTCAATGATTATCGACTGGGTCAGTATCGGCATAATGTTCATTCTGTTTTTTATCATGAGCAAAATCGGCCTGCCCGACGGGGTTGTCTGTATCATAGCTACTGTGATTTATGCTGCCGCGGCCTTTTTTGCAAGACGCCGGATGATGAAAACCGGCGGGGAAAAATTTGAAAATCTGTAAATATCAAGTGTCACGGGAAAAACTTTTCCCGTGACACTTTTTTATAAAACTGTAACATAAAATCTATTGACATGGCAAAAAAGCGGTGCTATACTTCACCCAAACCGTTGAACAAGAGAAGTAGTCCCATAAACTCAGGGTATAGAGAGCTGCCGATGGTGGAAAGGCGGTACGTGAGCCGGGATGAATGGACTTGGGAGGGCAAACCGAAAGGGCGACCGAGTAGGGGAGACGTAATGGCCTGACGTTATTTGGCCGGCGTATGTTGGTACGCATGAGTGGGCACGTATTGTGTCAAGCTGGGTGGCACCGCAGGAGTTTTCGCTCTTGTCCCTGCAAAATTATTGCAGAGGCAGGAGTTTTTTTATTTGCCTCTGCGCGAAAAAGCGAAAGGAGCAAATACCATGGAAAACAAAATTCCCTACAAAATCTACCTTGAAGAACACGAGATGCCCAAAGCATGGTATAACGTCCGTGCGGACATGAAAAACAAGCCTGCGCCGCTGCTCAATCCGGACACTCTGCAGCCTGTTACAGCCCAGGAACTTGAGGCGGTGTTCTGTTCCGAACTGGTACAGCAGGAACTTGATGACAGTACTGCGTTTTTTGAAATTCCCGAAGAAATCCGCAGCTTTTACAAAATGTATCGCCCCGCGCCTCTGGTAAGAGCCTACTGTCTGGAGGAAAAACTACAGACTCCCGCCAAAATCTATTACAAATTCGAGGGCAACAATACCTCCGGCAGTCACAAGCTCAATTCCGCAATCGCCCAGGCCTATTACGCCAAAAAGCAGGGGCTCAGAGGCGTCACAACCGAAACCGGTGCCGGTCAGTGGGGCACGGCGCTGAGCATGGCCTGCTCTTACTTTGGCCTTGACTGCAGGGTGTTTATGGTAAAGGTCAGTTATGAGCAAAAACCCTTCCGGCGTGAGGTAATGCGCACTTACGGTGCCTCCGTTACCCCTTCGCCCTCAACGGAAACCGAGGTAGGGCGCAGGATACTTGCCGAGCACCCCGGAACCGGCGGCAGCCTTGGCTGTGCGATTTCAGAAGCCGTGGAAGTGGCTGTGAATACCCCCGGATACCGATATGTTCTTGGCAGCGTGCTCAATCAGGTGCTCCTGCACCAGAGTGTAATCGGCCTTGAAACCAAGGCGGCTCTTGACAAATACGGCGTGAAAGCCGACATTATTATTGGCTGCGCCGGAGGTGGCAGCAATCTGGGCGGTTTGATTGCTCCCTTTGCGGGACAGATGCTCCGGGGTGAGGCAGACTACCGCATAATCGCCGTTGAGCCGGCCTCCTGTCCCAGTCTTACCCGGGGCAGATACGCCTACGATTTCTGCGACACGGGAAAGATGTGTCCTCTGGCAAAAATGTATACTCTTGGCAGCGGCTTTATCCCCTCGGCAAATCACGCCGGCGGTCTGCGCTATCACGGTATGAACAGCGTTGTTTCCCAGCTTTACGCCGACGGACTTATGGAGGCAACCTCCGTGGAACAGACCAAAGTGTTCGAGGCGGCGGAGTATTTCGCCAGAGTTGAGGGCATCCTGCCCGCACCCGAAAGCAGTCACGCCATCAGAGTGGCCATTGACGAAGCTATCAAATGTAAAGAGACCGGTGAAGAAAAAACCATAGTTTTCGGCCTTACAGGCACCGGATATTTTGATATGTATGCCTATGAAAAATTCCACAACGGTCAGATGACAGACTTTATCCCTACGGATAAAGAGCTTGAGGCAAGCCTTGAAAAACTTCCGAAGGTATAAAACAAAATCCCCCGGATTTCCGGGGGATTTTTTATGCAAATACGGTTTTCATATGGTTTGCGATGGTGCTGTATATAAGCTCGTAACCTTTCAGCGTGGGGTGGATACCGTCGTTGGATACAAGAGAAGTAAAATCTCTTCTCAGCAGGAAGGGGGAGCGCACATCGATAAGCTGCACGTCCAGCTTTCCCGCCAGTCTTGCAACTGTGTTTGAGTACATTTCGTGCTGGCGGTAAATTTCCTGTTTGTCACCAAGCCATTGCAAAACGTTTTCCCTTACGTTGCCCTTTTCCACTATGCGCTCAAAATAATTGTCGGCGCTGATAGGGGGGAGGGTCATCATAACAGGCTTTGCTCCCGCGCCGCGTATCAGCTGCACCATCTCGGTCAGATGCTGCTCGAAATTTGGCAGAGGAACATTGTTTAAATGGTCCTCGTCGGGGCGCGCGGATACCTGGGTCCAATCGTAGTCACAATCGTTGCCGCCGTACTCCAACAGGACTCTTGCGCCGCGAAAATCGCTCATTTCAAGCTGCTTTTTCAGGGTGGCAAGACCCTTTTCCGTAGTGCAGCCGAAATGAGAACAGTTTTTTACCTCCACAGGAAATTCCAGACACAGCCGGTCCAGAAAGGACTTGATGTTGAAACGGAGTTTCTGGGAAGGGTCAGGCGTGGTAGCCTTCATAAGGGAATCGCCAAAAATAAAGATTTTTACTTTCTCTGTCAAATTGTTACCTCCGCGTGGGGCAGAGGGCGAAACGGTTACTCGTTGCGAATGAACAGTACGCCCAGGGTGTTGGGGCCACAGTGACAGGCAACTGTGCAGCCGGAAGTGTTTTCAAAGACCTCATCAAAGGGACCGTACTGCTCAATGCACCTGCGTGCAATGGAGACAGCCTCCTCGTCGGCAGAGCTGTAAGTAAGGAATATCTTATCACGGCGGATGTCGGTGCGGTCTTTAAGCCTGTCAATAACATACTCTTCAAGAGCCTTGTGATATTTTCCGCGGAACTTCTTGTCAACGCCCATTTTGCCGTCCTTAACGGCAATGCTGGGTTTTATGCGAAGAAGGTTTGCGCCCATTGCGGTAACGGCGGAGCAACGACCGCCCTTTACCATGTAGTTGAGCTGATTGAGGATAAAGCTGGCTTCCACGCGCTTGGCTACCTGAGGCAGCTTCTCCAGCATTTCCTCCAGAGTGGCGCCGGCGGCTGCCATCTGGGCAGCCTCGATAACAAGCAGGCCCTGTCCGGAGGAGAGGTTTTCAGAGTCTATAACATAAACGTTATTGAACTCCTGAGAAGCGTTGACGGCATTTTGATAGCAAACAGAGAAGCCGGAACCCAGACTGATATAAATGACGGCGTCATTTTCGGCGGCCAGGGGAGTGAAGATGTCCACGTAGGTGGCGTAGTTGATGGCAGTGGTGGAGCACAGTTCACCGGTCTTTTCAAAATATTCGAAAACATCGGGGGGATTTATCTCAATACCGTCCTTGTACTGCTCAGTACCGGCGACAACAACCATGGGAATAACTTCGATTCCGAAACGGCTGGCGATTTCGGGGGAAAGACTGCTGGTGCTGTCGGTTACTATCTTAATACTCATAATTACGTTATGCCTCTTTCTCTTTCCGCAAATATAATATACCACACAAGATGAAACGTGTAAACACCTAAATGTGAAGAAAATATAAAAATGTATGGGATTTTGAAAATTAAATGCATTGAATATTGACGCAATATGCGGTATAATATAAAGAATAATACGATTTGGTGTTTAGGTGTTTTATAAAACGCAAAAAAACTGCGTTTAAAAATACACTGGCAAACAGTATATCATTATTATGGCAAAACTGCAAATTTTTCTTTGGAAATTTGCTGGCTTTATTATTTATTATTGTGGGGTCATAAAATGTTCTACGACAAGGATTTTATAGCGGCCAAGCTGCGCCGTTGGGATAAGTATATGCGCGATTATACTCTGCCCGGGTGGGATGAACTGCCCGTTATCGAACTTTATATGGATCAGGTTATCGCTCTTTTGAAAAGATACCTTGATTTCCTGCCCCATGATGAATTCGACGAAAAGGTTGTAACCCCCAGCGCAATAAATAATTATGTTAGAATCAAGATAATGCCCGCGCCTTACAAAAAACGCTACTCCCGCGTGCATCTTGCCTATCTTATAATGATATGTACCCTGAAGCAGAGCCTTCCCATCGCCTGTGTGCAGAAAATGATACCCGTGGATTTAAGCGTAGACGAGCTGAAGGTTATCTACAGTGAGTATGTTCGCCGCCATAACGAAAGTGTTCTCAGCTTCATCGGACAGGTTAAGGAACAGGCGCAGCATGTTCTGGATTCCACCGACACCACGGAAAATGCAGTTTCCAATCTGGTTTCCTGGGCGGCTATAATGGCGTCTTTTTCTAAGCTTCTGGCGGAGAAAATCATTAAGCTGCAGAACGTAAACATTCCCGCCGAAGAACTGCACGAGGTGGAAAACGTGTCCGTACCGCCGGAAATATCCAAAAAACGCCGCAAATAATGCTTTTCATACATAGAAAGTAGGAGAATATATGGAAAACAAAATTTACGATCCTAAAATGGAGTGTATCAGCCGGGACGAGCTGTTTGAAATTCAGAGCAAGCGTCTGGCTGAAACCGTCCGCAGAGTGTACGACAACGTACCTCTTTACAGAAAGAGAATGGATGAAAAGGGTGTGCGACCCGAGGATATAAAGACCCGCGATGACCTGCGTCTGCTGCCTTTTACCGAAAAAACCGACCTGCGCGACTGCTTCCCCTTTGGTCTGCTTGCAGCACCCAAAAAGGAAATAGTCCGTATTCAGGGTTCCTCCGGCACCACCGGCAAACCAATCGTTTCCGGATATACCGCAAATGACATTGAGGTATGGACCGAAATGGTTGCCCGCGCCCTTACCGCTGCCGGCGCCGGACCCGATGACATCATTCAGGTGGCCTACGGCTACGGCCTGTTTACCGGCGGACTCGGCGCTCACCAGGGTGCCCAGAGAGTTGGCGCCATGGTAATCCCCATGTCCAGCGGCAACACCCAGCGCCAGCTTATGATGATGAAGGAACTTGGCTCCACCATGCTGTGCTGTACCCCGTCCTATGCCACCTATCTGGGTGAGACTGCCCGCGAAATGGGTATCGTTGACGACCTTAAGCTCAAGTCCGGCTGCTTCGGCGCCGAGCCCTGGAGTGAGGAAATGCGCCGCAATCTTGAGGGTCTGCTGAATATTGACGCTATGGATATTTACGGCTTGACCGAAATTGCCGGCCCCGGCGTGTCCTTTGAATGCTGTGCCAAAAACGGCTGCCATGTAAACGAGGACCATGTTATCCCCGAAATTATTGACCCTGTTACCGGCGAGCCCATGCCTTACGGCGTACCCGGTGAGCTGGTGTTCACCACCATCACCAAGGAAGGCCAGCCCATGCTGCGCTACCGCACCCATGACATATGCGTGCTCTACGACGATCCCTGCCCCTGCGGCAGAACTCACGTCCGTATGGGCCGAATCACCGGTCGTACCGACGATATGCTGGTCATCCGCGGCGTAAACGTATTCCCCAGCCAGATCGAGTCCGTTCTGGTAGGCATAAACGGCGTGGCTCCTCATTACGTTATTATTGCTGAGCGTGAAAATTACACTGACAGTCTGGAGGTACAGGTGGAACTGACCGAAAATATGTTCTCCGACACCGTGGCTCACATTGAAACTCTCCGCCGCCAGATTGCCGACCAGATAAAATCCGTTGTTGGCATCCAGTGCAAGATCACCCTTGTGGCGCCCCGCTCCATACCCCGCAGCGAAGGCAAGGCCAAGCGTCTTATCGACAACAGAAAGATTTAAGGAGGAAGCACAATGTTTATCAAACAGGTATCCGTCTTTCTTGAAAATGCAAAAGGAACTCTCAAGGAACTTACCCGCGTCCTTGGTGAAAACGAAATAAATCTTCTTGCCCTGTCCATAGCAGACACCGCCGGTTTCGGCATTATCCGCTGCATCGTAAAAAGCGGGGATGTTGACAAGTCTATCGAAGTTCTTAAGGAAAACGGCTATATTGCAAAGGCCAACGAAGTGCTCTGTGTTGGCATGCCCCACAAGCCCATGGGGCTTGCAAATATCCTGGCACTTATCGAGGAAAGCGATATTTCCATCGAGTATTCCTATTCTTTCTGCCGCAGCACTCTTGACGACGCGGTAATTATCATCCGTCCCTCTGACAAGGAAAAGTGCGCAAAAATTCTCTCCGATGCCGGCGTTCACATTATCAGCCAGCAGGAAGTGGATAAATTCTAAGGTAAGGGTATTGAAAATGAGAGGAATTGTAACTGTAGTCGGCAACGACCGAGTGGGTATTATTGCTGAGGTATGCACCCTGCTTGCCTCTATGGGTGTAAATATTCTGGACATCAACCAGACGGTAATGCAGGGCTTTTTCACCATGACCATGCTGGTGGATATCGGAAACACAGAAACTCCCTTTGAAACCATCCATTCATCCCTTAAAAAGAAGGGCGAGGATACCGGTCTTGCCATCCGTATCCAGCGCGAGGACATTTTCAACGCAATGTATAAGGTCTGAGGTGCCAAATGATCAGTCATAAAGAAATACTGCGCACCCTGGCCATGATCGACAATCAGCATCTGGATATCCGTACCATAACTATGGGCATATCCCTGCTGGACTGCGCCCATGAGGACATTGATGAATGCGCCCGGCGTATTTATGAAAAAATTGTCCGCAAGGCTGAAAATCTGGTGGCTACAGGCTGCGCAATTGAAAACGAACTGGGTATTCCCATCGTAAACAAGAGAATTTCCGTTACTCCCGCCGCCATCGTTGCAGGCTCCTGTCGCGCTGATGACCTTACCCCCATTGCCGTGGCGATGGACAAGGCGGCAAAAGAGTGCGGAGTAAATTTCATAGGCGGTTTTTCCGCTCTTGTACATAAGGGATTTACGGAAGGTGACCGCCGTCTTATCGCGTCGATTCCCGCCGCTCTGGCTTCCACCGAGCGTGTTTGCTCCAGCGTAAACGTTGCCACTACCAAGGCCGGTATAAATATGGACGCTGTTGCCCTTATGGGTCGCGTTATCAAGGAAACCGCCGCCCTTACGGCAGCTGACGGCGGACTTGGCTGCGCAAAGCTGGTTGTGTTCGCCAATGCCGTTGAGGATAACCCCTTTATGGCCGGCGCTTTCCATGGTGTGGGCGAGCCTGAGTGTGTCATAAATGTGGGCGTATCCGGCCCCGGCGTTGTGCACAGCGCTTTGAAAAAGGTCAAAGGCGCCAGCTTTGATGTGGTTGCCGAAACCATCAAACGAACCGCTTTCCAAATAACCCGCATGGGTCAGCTGGTGGCACAGGAAGCCTCCAGACGTCTGGACGTGCCTTTCGGAGTTGTGGACCTTTCACTGGCTCCCACTCCCGCAAAGGGCGACAGTGTGGCCCGTATTCTGGAGGAAATCGGTCTTGAGACCTGCGGCACTCACGGCACCACCGCGGCTCTTGCCATGCTCAACGACGCCGTTAAAAAGGGCGGCGTTATGGCATCCGGTCACGTGGGAGGCCTTTCCGGCGCGTTTATCCCCGTCAGCGAGGACGAGGGCATGATAGCTGCCGCTTCCGGCGGAACTTTGACTCTTGACAAACTTGAGGCCATGACCTGCGTATGCTCCGTTGGTCTTGATATGATAGCCGTTCCCGGTGACACCACTGCAGAAACCATTTCCGCCATTATTGCCGACGAGGCTGCCATCGGTGTGGTAAACACCAAAACCACCGCTGTGCGCATAATTCCCGCACCGGGCAAGGTGGTGGGTGACAGCGTGGAATTCGGCGGACTTCTTGGCAGTGCTCCTGTAATGCCCGTCCACCAGGAAAGCAGTGTGGATTTCATCGGCAGGGGAGGGCGAATTCCCGCTCCCATGCACAGTCTTAAAAACTAAGCGCCGCTAAAAAAGTGTTGACAATAAAACACGGCTGTGGTATTTTTATTCACAACAAAATAACCTAAATGCGTTGAAGGTATTATGCGAGTTTTTAAAAACCTTGCAGAGAGCCGGCGGCAGGTGAAAGCCGGCAGGTCAAAAACCCGCAGTCTCCTACCTGAGCAGAGTCCCCGAACCGCCGCTGCGTATTAAGGGACTACGGCAGGCTCCGTTATCATGGCCGGGGACTTGAAAGAGTCCGACGAGTGACTGCGAAAGCAGTAATCCCGGGTGGTACCGCGGTAATAGTTTATTATCGTCCCAGGAGCTGATAAATTCAGCTTCTGGGATTTTTATTTTCAGCAAAGGAGCAACGATTATGAAGAAAATCACCGTTTCCGACATTACATTGAGGGAATTTGTTCCCGGTAAGGATTATTCTTTGAGTTTCAGAGAAAAACTGGAAATTGCCAGATCTCTGGATAAGCTCAATGTTGATAAAATAGAGCTTCCTCCCATTAAGGACAGACGTGCGGATATGCTCACCAACCGCACAATCGCCACCGGAGTGAACAGCGCGGTCATTTCCGCCGCTGTAGGTATGACCGTTCAATCCGTTGAGGACACATGGAACAGCATTAAGGACGCTAAAAATCCCGCGCTGCATGTTATGATGCCCGTTTCCTCCGTGCAGATGGAGTATATTTGCGGCATGAAGGCCCCCGCTGTTCTGGAAACTGTAACAGAGTTGGTTTCTGCCTGCCGCGAAAAGTGTGAAAAGGTTGAATTTTCTGCCGTTGACGCTACCCGCGCCGAGCCCGATTTCCTGCGAAAGGCCATCAAAACCGCCATTGAGGCCGGCGCCTCCCAGATTACTGTCTGCGACAATGCGGGAGCTTATACTTCCAAAGAATTTTCCGAATTTATCAGCAGCCTGCGATCTGATATTCCCGCCCTGTACGACATTACTCTGGGTGCTCAGCTGTCTGACGGTCTGCATCTTGGCGTGGCCTGCGCATGCGCCGCGCTGGAAAACGGCGTGGATGAGATAAAAACCTCCATCGCCGATGAGAGTTTTGTAAAAATGGACGATTTCGTTCATTTCATACAGGCCAAGGGCGACAGCCTGGGATTTGAAGTAGGTATCCGAACCGCCAGCCTGAACCGCTCCTCCAAGCAGCTGCGCTGGATTCTTCAGACAAAGCGCAGCGAGCAGTCACCCTTTGATGAGGTGATGATGGACAGCGAGAGTATTACCAAAAACATTACTCTGGACAAAAACGATGATATATCCGAAATGGTAAAGGTCATCGGCCTGATGGGCTACAACCTGTCAGAGGAGGACAACGTAAAGGTATACGAAGCTTTCCGGCAGGCCGCAGAGAAAAAGCAGTTCATCGGTACCCGGGAAATGGAAGCTATCATCGCCTCCACCGCTATGCAGGTGCCTTCCGTCTATAACATCGACAACTATGTTGTTACAAACGGCAACAGCATTACCTCCATGGCTACCATAACTCTGGAGCGCGACGGCAAAAAGCTTATCGGCACCAGCGCCGGAGACGGTCCTATCGATGCCTCCTTTATGGCTATCGAACAGATTATAGGCCGCCATTACGAGCTGGATGATTTTCAGATCCAGTCCGTTACCGAGGGCCGCAACGCCATGGGCTCCGCCCTTATAAAAATCCGCGACCGTGGCAGACTCTACTCCGGCAGCGGTATTTCCACCGATATTATCGGTGCAAGCATCAAGGCTTACATCAACGCCCTGAACAAGATCGTCTACGAAGGGGGCTAATACATGAAAACAGCATTTACCACAAGATACATCCCGGCGGAAAGCTGGAACGATTACTGCGCCATGGCTGCCGCCAGCAAGTTTGCCGGCATCGTCATCGGCTCTGTTACTGAAAAAATATTCGCTGACAAATCCAGCCCAATCAATCCCGAACTGGCCCGTGCCACCCGCCGCAGACTGGCCGAGCAGAAGCTGGAGATACCCTGCATCGATACTGCCGCCGATATGATGGACGAAAACAGCGGTGAGATTTCCGATGCCCTTTCCGCCGCACGAAATCTCAGCGTACCCTACGTGGTAGTCCATACCTGCTGCGAGGATATGGAGGCGGTTGAGACCCGTCTGGAGAAAATCATTGCAGAGGCCGAGGTCATGGGAGTTGAGATATTGATTGAGACCACCGGGGTTTTCAGCAATACCGAACGCCTGCGTGACGTTTTGAATTATTTTGCCAGCGACCTGCTGTCTGCCTGCTGGAATATGCACGACACCTGTCTTGCCGCAGGTGAGAGCGCTGAATTTACCATCCGCAATCTTGGCGCGTATGTAAAGCACGTACGTGTTTACGATGCGGTAAAAACCGAAGCAGGGGAGTGCCCCGAACTTATCGGCGACGGTCAGCTGCCCATGACAGAGCTGGTAAACGCTCTGCGCTCTGTAAACTACGACGGTTTCGTGTCTCTGCTGTGGGATCCCGAGTGGATACCCGAATTACCCGATACCGAGATAATTTTCTCTCATTATGTGGATTACATCGGCCGCTTCAGAAGCGTCAGCCGCAAAAAGAAAGAGCTTTACCGCAACACCGCCGGTACAGGCGAATTTATCTGGAAAAAAGATACCCTTATAGACGCCACCTTCTCTCAGGTACTGGACGCTCAGGTGGAGCATTTCCCCGACCAGCCGGCTTTCCGTTACACCACTCTGGACTATACCCGCACCTATTCCGAGTTCCGTGACGATGTGGACGAGTTTGCCCGCAGTCTGATTGCTCTGGGCGTAAAGCGCGGCGACAAGGTTGCCGTTTGGGCCACCAACGTACCTGCCTGGTATATAAGCTTCTGGGCTGCGGCCAAGATCGGCGCCGTACTGGTAACCGTCAATACCGCCTACAAGATTCACGAGGCGGAGTATCTGCTGCGCCAGAGCGATACCCACACTCTTATACTGGTCGAGGGATACCGGGACTCCAATTATGCCGAAATCATCAACGAGCTGTGTCCCGAACTGAAAACCACCCGTCCCGGCAAGCCTCTGCACTCCAGACGTCTGCCTTTCCTGCGAAATGTTATAACCGTAGGCTTCAGACAGGATGGCTGCATGACCTGGGAGGAAGCCGTGGAGCGCTCCGGACAGGTATCCGTGGAGGAAATGCGTGCCATGGCTGCCGCTGTAAACCCCAATGATGTATGCAATATGCAGTACACCTCCGGCACAACCGGCTTCCCCAAGGGCGTTATGCTGACCCACTACAACGTTGTAAACAACGGCAAATATATAGGCGATCATATGGATCTGTCCACCGCTGACCGTATGATGATACAGGTGCCAATGTTCCATTGCTTCGGCATGGTGCTGTCGATGACCGCATCCATGACCCATGGCACAACCATATGCCCTCTGCCTTACTTCTCTCCCAAGCCTGCGCTGGCCTGCATAAATCAGGAGAAGATCACGGCGTTCAACGGCGTTCCCACAATGTTCATCGCAATGATGAACCATGAGGATTTTGCCAAAACCGACTTCTCCCACATCCGCACCGGTATTATGGCCGGCGCAAACTGCCCCGCCGACCTGATGCGCAAGGCAGCGGATGTTATGAACATGACCCAGATAGTCAGCGTTTACGGACAGACCGAGGCCTCTCCCGGCTGCACCATGTCCAGCTTCACCGACTCTCTGGATGTGCGCACGAACACCGTCGGCAGCCGCTTTGCAAACGTTGAGTGTAAAATTATTGACCCCGAAACCGGCGAGGAATGTCCTGTCGGTGTGGACGGCGAGTTCGTTGCCCGCGGATATAACATCATGAAAGGCTATTATAAAATGCCCGCCGCAACCGCCGCAACCATCGACGCAGAGGGCTGGCTGCACACAGGCGACCTGGCCTGCGAGGACGAAAACGGCAACTTCCGCATTACCGGACGTCTGAAGGATATGATCATCCGCGGCGGCGAGAATATCTA
>JAFSIK010000041.1 GCA_017439805.1 Oscillospiraceae bacterium | reverse complement strand
TGTCGATAGCCACGGAGTTGGCATAGATGGGGGTGCCGGGAGCTACGTTAGGATAAACCTGCTCCACGCCTCTGATGTAACAGGGGTATTTTTTTACTACGCTGCCTTCTGCCATTTAAATGTCCTCCTAATAAAAAATTTTTTGGCTGTAAAAGCCTATGCTGTCTATCATTAATAGCAATTTTTGTGCCACTGTTTTGAGCCTCGCTCCAAAACCGCCGATGTTTTTGCATTTTGCCAAATATCGTCTTAACTTTTTGTTAATAATATTTTTATCTGCGCTGTTCAAAAACAAATCCTTTGTTTCTGTTTTTGCAATACACGATTGCAAAAATTGCACAAATTGTTCAAATGTACAGAACAAGTGTCTAATTTTCTATACATTTACGAAAAGTTTGTCGCTTTTCGGGGGTATTGACACCTCAAACAAATCGAAATACAATGTTTTTGACACAAAAATTTCGTAGTGTTTAATGCCATTTTGCTTAAGGAAATGAGAGGAATTTTGGAAAAAATCGTTACATCTGTCGAGGAAATGCAGAATATCAGTCCTATGCTCAAGGGCATTATGGACTTTGCTTTCGACGAGTCCTGTATCATGGACAAGGACGGCTATATAATCCATTGTTCAGAGTCTTCTCCCCTTATCTGGGGCAGGCCCAACAGCGAGAGCATCGGCCGCCACATTACCGAACTGGACTCCGCCTCCCCTTACCCGGAGCTGCTGGCCACCGGCAAGCCCGTTCTGGGCAAGCTCCATATTATAAACGGTATGACTTGCATCACCCATATGATCCCCCTGTTTGACAGGGAGGACAAAATCATCGGCGCCTTCGGCGTAATAGTTTTCCGCGGCATCGAAAAGCTGAAAAAGCTTATGCGCGACCAGTCCTTTGACGCCAATGACACCACTTCAAAAAATCTATACGACCAGCTGTCCCGTGCAGAGGCCGGCTACTCTCTTTCCGAATTTATCGGTCAGACTCCCGATGTTCTGCGCATCAAGGAGATGTGCAAAAGGTTCGCAAAGTCTGAGCACCCTGTTCTTATTCGCGGTGAGACGGGCTGCGGCAAGGAAATTCTTGCAAGCGGTATCCATACCGAGCGTTTTTCAAAGGATAAGCGCCCATTTGTGAAAATCAACTGTACCGCTATCCCGGAAAACCTGCTGGAGTCTGAACTGTTCGGATATGAAAAGGGTGCTTTTTCCGGCGCTTATACCACCAAACGAGGCAAATTCGAGATCGCCGGCGGCGGCACAATACTGCTCGACGAAATCGGCGACTTGGACGTCTACATGCAAAGCAAGCTGCTGAGAGTAATTGAGGATAAGGAATTCGAGCGGCTGGGCGGAAACACGCTTATCCCTCTAAGAGCCAGAATAATCGCATCCACAAACTGCGACCTTGAAAGCAAAATCGAGCAGGGAAAATTCCGTAAAGATCTGTACTACCGGCTCAGCGTACTGGAACTGAACCTTCCTCCTCTGAGAGAGCGGCGGGAGGACATTCCTCTCATGGTCAACCATTTCCTGCGCCAGGCGGAGTCCGACCGGACTTTTTCAAAAGAGGCCATGGAAATTCTTGAAACCTACGACTGGCCGGGAAATGTGCGTCAGCTGAGAAACCTTGTTATGAAGCTGACCATCATGGTGCCCGATTCGGCCTCCTGCTTCAGCGCGGCGGACGTGCGGGCTGTACTGGACAGGCAGGACGGCAAAGTCTCCGGCGAGAGTTATGCCGCCGTGAAAACCATATCGGATATGAAAAAGGACGCGGTGGTGGACGCGCTTAAAGCCTGCGGATACTGCGTGTCCGACGCGGCGAAACTGCTGGGCGTCAGCCGCGGCACTATGTACAACCGCATAAAGCGTTACAATATTGATATAGACAAGACCATAAAATAAAAGGAGCATATCAACAGGATATGCTCCTTTGTGGGTTTTTGTTCCTTTCCGGGCTTTACTTCAGGGGCAATGTGTGACAAAATAGCCTCATTACGAAAAGGAGGCGCTTCATGGCGGAAAAAATCGTGCCGGTGGCCGCAGGGCTTATACGGCAGGGGGAAAAGTTCATGATTTGTCAGAGGCCGGCTCACAAGGCCCGGGGGCTTCTGTGGGAATTTCCCGGTGGCAAGCTTGAAGCCGGCGAAACCGCCTCTCAGGCTCTCCGGCGGGAGTGTATGGAGGAGCTTGGCGTGGAGCTTTCCGTGGGTGAAGTATTTATGGAGCTGGTTCACCGCTACCCCGACCTGACGGTGAAGCTGACCCTGCTGGAGGCGGTAATATCACAGGGCGAGCCGAAGCTGCTTGAGCACAAGGACCTGCGATGGATAACTCCCCGGGAAATACCTGAGTACGAATTCTGCCCCGCAGACGAGGAAATTCTGAAAAAACTGGCCGAAATGGCGTGAAAAAAGCACCTCTCTCGAGGTGCTTTTGTTTTATTTCCAGCGGGAAAAGCGCTTTTCCAGAGCCTTGAGTATGCCGTAAAACACAAGTCCCAGCACCGCCATGGCGATGATGCCGGCAAACATGGCGTCGTAGCTTCGGCGGCTCATGGCGTCGGAGATGTACCATCCAAGACCGCTGAGGCCGGCGAAGGTCTCGGCGAAAAACAAAATGGCGATAGCCGTGCCCACACCCACACGCAGGGCGGTGAGCATCTGGGGCAGACAGGCGGGAATAAGCACATGGCGCCAGAGCTGAGGCTGCTTCATGCCCAGACTGCGGGCGGAGAGGAGATATTCCTCCCTCATATGGCGGGAGGCGTCACGGGTGACCACCAGAAGCTGGAAAAACAGCACGATGGCGATGAGCAGAATTTTCGGAAAATCCCCAAGGCCGAAAAGCACCACGATAACAGGCAGAAACACCACTTTCGGCAGGGGGTAAAGTATCCAGACCATGGGCGCGAAAACCCGGTCAAGGCCGGGTCGCTGACCAAGGGCCAGACCAAGGGGCACGGCGAAAATAAAGCTGAAAATCAGAGCCAGTGCCACCCTGTAAAAGCTGATGGCGAAATGCTTCGGCACAATACCCGCGGCGATGTCGCCCAACAGAGCCGCCACTGACGCGGGCACGCCGGGCAGAAAGGGTTTTTGCAAAACAAGGCTGAGTATCTGCCAAATGACAAGTATCACAATCGTCGCGGCCACGGTGGAAAGAGTCTTTTTCTTCATACGCTCTCACCCCGCATCTTCCGGCGCAGCAGGGCGCGCATTTCGGAAAACTCCGCGCTGTCGCGGCCTTTTCCGTCGGCAGTATTGTCCAGCAGTTCCGGCGCGCCGCCCTTTTCGGAAAAGACCAGTATTTTCTCTCCCAGAAAAACCGCCTCGTCCAAATCGTGGGTCACCAGCACCAGTGTCAGCGAGCGCTGCTGCCAAAGGGAGAACAGCAGCTCCTCCAGCTGCTCGCGCACGGCAAAATCAAGGGCGCCCAGAGCCTCGTCCATCAAAAGCAGCTCCGGCCGGGAAACAAGTGCCCGGGCGATGGCCACTCTCTGGCGCTGACCGCCGGAGAGGGCATGGGGGTAAGCGCAGCGCTTGTCGTCGATACCCAGGGTTTTGAGCATCTGTTCAACCTTTTCCCCGGCGTCTTCCCCCCGCATTTTCAGGGGCAAAGCCACGTTTTCATAAACCGTTTTCCAGGGGAAAAGGCCGTATTCCTGCAAAATGACAGAAACATCGGTGCGGGGCGTTGTGACCTCCGCTCCCCCCACCTTCACGCTGCCGGCACAGGGCTGCACCAGTCCCGCCATGGCAAGAAGAAGGGTGGTCTTTCCGCAGCCGGAGGGACCGACGATGCACAGCCTGCCGCCCCGTGGGATATTAAGATCAACATCACCCAGGGCGGTGAAGGTATTCCCTTTTTCGTCGCGGTAATTTACACAAAGACCGCTTATTTCGACCATCTTCTGCAAAAAGTATCGTCCACCATTTCAGCGTAAGTATATCCCTGCTGTAAAAGTCCCTGCTCCATCATCCAGTCCATTGTGCTTGAAAGGGTGTCCTCCGCAGGCAGGGCGGCAGGGGTAAAGGAGGGGGTTTCGTAAACGTCAAAAATGCTCTCGGGTACGCTGGAAAAACGCTCCACCGCGCCGCGGACATTATGAGCATCGGGGTTGGCGTTTATATACTCCATGGCCTCAAAATACGCCGCCATGGCTTTTTCAATCTGCTCCCCCTTTTTTTCAAGGGCGTCGGCGGTGAAAATGACTACGCTCTGGCTTAAATTTTCGGCGCTTTCCGTGTCGTCAAAGAGCACCTTTGCCCCGCTCATTGCCGCAAGGCTGGCAAGGGGGTCGGGAAGTACGGCGGCGGCGACCGAACCGTTTAAAAGCGCCTCGTAGCGCAGGGAAAGGCTGGGTATATTCTGCGTTTTTATGTCCTCCACGCCGGCGTCGGAGAGAATACGGTCATTGAGATAATGAACGATTGTGTTATCCCCCACCGCCACAGGCACACCGGAGAGGTCCCGCAGGCTCTCGATTTCGCTGTCCGGCGCCGCAAGCAGGGCGAAACGTCCCTCCCTGCTCTCCGCGCCCAGAGCCACGGAGACGATTTTTACATCGGTACCGCCTTTTTTCAAAAGGGCGGTGACCACAAGGTCGGTCATGTCGCCGTCGATTCGCCCCGCCTCAAGGGCGGATTCCTTGTCGGCGGCGCTGCCGAAGGGGATAAGTTCCACTTCCACGCCGTGTTTTTCGTATAACCCAAGCTCCTGCGCCATGAAAAAGGGCAGGCTGTCGTCGATGGAGAGAAGCCCGATTCGCAGGGGCTCGTCCTTCTTTGCTCCGCAGCCGCACAGGCACAAAGCAATAGTCAAAACCGCCAAAATTGCGGCAGAAATTCGTTTCAAATCCACAAAGTCCTTTCTGTAAAGCGGATAATTCCAAATTACAGTTTACCCTGTTTTCCCCCGTCGGTCAAGGGGGCGAAAAAGCGCACCCTTTTTCCCTTTGGACTGATAGATTCCAACTCCGGCAATTCCACCAAGCATTGATGCGAACAGGAAAATGTGATAAAGTGAACTGAACGATAAATTGGAATTTGTGGGTATAATTAGCAATTCCACTCATATTCCCCCAATGGGGGATATGTTTTTTGCATCCAAT
>JAFSIK010000040.1 GCA_017439805.1 Oscillospiraceae bacterium | reverse complement strand
GAACGCAGAAAGTATTTTGTCGAGCGCGTTAAAAATATCCCCGGCGTAAGCTGCCTTGTCCCCGAGGGAGCGTTCTATATCTTTATGAATATCAAGGAGCTTTTCGGCAAGACTATCGCCGGAGTGGAGGTAAATTCCAGCTCTGACTTTGCTACAGTGCTTCTTGAAAAGGCACTTGTGGCCGCGGTTCCCGGCAATGCTTTCGGTGCGGAGGGTTATCTGCGCTGGTCCTATGCCACCAGCATGGAAAATATCCGTAAAGGTCTTGACCGTCTGGAAAAACTCCTCAGCGAATAACAAAAAAGCGGTGCGCTGCACCGCTTTTATTTTTGTGCTGCAACTATTTTTACGCTGCAGCGGTTTACCGAAGGCAGGGAAGTGACCCTGCTTTCCAGTTGCCGTGCGATAATTTCACCCTGTTCCACGGTCATAACTCCCGGGACGGAGATTTCCAGCTCAGCTACGGTGTCACGCCCGTTTTGCCGGGTTTTAATATCTGATAGGTTAAATGTTTCTCCGCCTCCGACTGCGCTCTCAATTTCCCTGATTACTTCAGCCGGGCATGCTCTGTCCAGAAGCCTGGGCGCCGCGTCAAGGAAGATTCTTATTGCCGTGGGGGCGATAAAGGCGCAGGCAATAAAACTTGCCGCGCTGTCCATAAATAGCAGGCCGTGCCGTGCGGCAAGAATGCCAACCAGTGCGCCAAAGGATGCAACGCCGTCTGCCAGATGATGCCTTGACTCGGAACGCACCGCCACAGAGCCCGTGCGATAGGCAACATACTTGAAGTACAGCGACAGCCCCAGCTTGAGCAGTATGGCGAAAAGTGTACCGAACACCGCCGCTTGCCCGGGAGCACCCTCGGTAAGGTAACTGCCCGTAACCAGAGCCGTTACGGTACGCTTGAAAATTATCACCACGGCCGTCATAAGAAGAAAGGAAAGCATAATTGAAGTCAGGCATTCAAATCTGGCGTAGCCGTAATTGAATTTCCTGTCCGCACGCTTTTTTGATAGCCGCACGCCCAGTGAGGCAAGAGCGGCGCACACCACATCAAAACCGGAATTTACCCCGTCCGACACCATGGCGGCCGACCCCGCAAGCAACCCAATGGTTATTTTGCAAACAGCCAGTATTACTGCAATCGTCAAACCAACGGCAGCCGCAGCTGATGCGGAAACGAGTTTTTTTGTTTTGTTTTCCTTATTGCCGCTTAGCGGGAACATGGCCTCCGAGGCGGCAGAATTTAAATTGTTAGTGTTCATGTACGGTATTTTTCCCAAATTTTCCACCTCTCATACCACCTCCCTTAGGCGGAAGACGGTCGATATATCCTACGCAGAGGGAATTGTGAAGGATATCATGGCATGAAAAGAGCGGGCTTCCGTAACGGAAGCGCGGTTTCTTTGGGTATTTGGTTAGCTTCTGGTGGAGTAACCTTCACGGGCATAGGCCACAACAATGCGTCTGTTGGGCTCAGTGCCGGTGGAGTAGGTGGTCACATCGGGGTACTCCTGCAGAGCGGCGTGGATAACATGACGCTCGTAAGCATTCATGGGCTCCAGAGTCACGTTCTTGCGGTACTTGACAACCTTGCCGGCAACCTTGTGTGCCAGGCGGTCAAGGCTTTCCCTGCGTTTTTCCCTGTAATTTTCAACATCGATGTTGACCTTTACACGGGAAGAACTGCCGTGGTTGATAACATAGTTGCTGATATGCTGAATAGCATCAAGAGTTTCGCCTCTGCGACCGATGAGAGCACCGAGGCTTCTGCCGGTAAGCTCAACGGAGAAGCTTCCATCCTTGTTCTCGTCAATAACGGGAACTGCGTCACTGCCCATTCTGGTCAGCAGACCGCGCAGGAATTCGTCCAGCTTCTGTCCCTTGGGGGAGAGGGAAATATCAGCGGCGGAGGGAACAACTTCCGCTTCGCTTTCAAAAACCACTTCAGGTTCGGGGTCGGGTACGCTGTAAGTAACCTTTACGCGGGCATCGGTGCTGCCGATGCCCAGAAATCCGCTTTTGGGATTTTCCAGGACCTCCACCGAAACATCGTCCCTGTCAACTCCAAGCTGCTCAAGGGCGGAGGCAATGGCCGCTTCAATGGTCTTGCCTTTTACTTCGATGTACTTATCCATTATTGGTGTCAACCTCCTGGTTGGGTGTGTCAATGCTTTCGCCGCCGGCTTCGGGGAGTTCTTCCACTACGGCCTGGTCGGCGTCGGAAGAAGCCTCGGAAGCCTCAACAGCCTCGGCGACTTCGGCTTCGGTCTCGACGGATTCAACAAGCTCAATGGCCTCAACAGCGGGAGTCTCGGCGGCTACAGTACCGGCGATAACACCGGCGACCTGAGCGGGTTCTTCCTCCACGGGAGCGGCCTCACCGTTTTCGCCGGCCTCACGGGCGGCCTTGGCGGCGGCTCTGGCAGCCTTTTCAGCGGCGCGGCGCTCGGGGTCGTAGTTACGGCCGCGGGAGTATTTTCTGCCGTCACCGGTGGGAGAAGCATTTTTCTTCTCTTCCTGCGCGGCAACCTTGGCCCAGTACTCAGCCAGTTCCTTGGGAGACATCTTTTCAAGAGGTTTCTCGTGAACGGCGTTGGCCTTGGCGATCTTCTCCTGAGCGGCCAGCTTTTTCTTGCTGGTGTTGGGGTTAAGCTCTTTGATGCCTTCGGCGGCGCGGCGCTCGCGCTCGGCCTGACGTGCGGCTTCCTTTGCGGCCTCTTCGGCAGCGGCGGCACGCTTGATGGCGTCCTCGGCATCATACTTTTTGCGATAGTGCTTGGTAAGGATAGCATCCTGGATCATGCCGAACAGGGCGCTGAAGATCCAGTAAACGCCGATACCGGCGGGCATAACGAATGCAAACCAGATGGAAATGATGGGCATGGTGTAGAGCATGGCCTTGGTGCCGGCCACGGTCTGGTTGACCTTTTCGCCCTTGTCGTTGGTTGCAACGCTCTGGTTCATCTTCTGGGAAACGAAGCTGGACAGCATCTGGGAGCCGCCGGCCAGGAAGGGGATGAGGAAGCGGCCGATGACGTTCCACTTTTCAGCGGGCCAGGAGGGATCGTTCCAGAACATGAGCTTGGGCTGCTGACCGATGTCAACGCCCAGAACGTTAAAGTTGATGGGTTCATCAAGTACACCGGCAACGATGTGCTTTACCTGATCCCAGGCGCCGACCATATATTCGGCAACGGCGATTTGCTCGTATCCGCCGCCGCCCTTGCCGGTCTTGTACACAAAGCCCAGATTGGTAACGGCTTCATAAAGCTCGTTGTACATATCCTGGGGCATCTGAAACATATGGGTCAGGGGGTTGCGGATAACGGCGTAGATGATAAGCATGATAACAAGGGGAATCAGAGTCCACAGACAGCCGGACATGGGGCTGACGCCCTCGGCCTTGTAGAGTTTCTGAACCTCGGCGTTGTACTTGTCCTTGTCATCTTTGTACTTTGCCTCCAGGGCCTTGATCTTGG
>JAFSIK010000039.1 GCA_017439805.1 Oscillospiraceae bacterium | reverse complement strand
GAGCAGAATGGACACCATCCACGCCACAACGCCGAAAAAGAGCATTGACTGAAAACCGAAAAACAGCGTCACAAACCATGCCGTTTTGGATTTCATCAGACCCTTGCCGTTGGTAGTTTCTTCGGGCGGCTCCGGCTCGGCCTGCTCTCTGGGGGCGGCCTTGTGGGGGCTGTCCAGTTTACGCAGGGGCACCCACACAACAATGGCGATTACCGCCAGTACCGCCCAGATTGCCAGAACGCCCTGCCAGCCCAGACCCGCGTTGAGCATGGGCGTGGTAAAGGCTGTGGCAATACCGGCGGAAAACAGGGTTCCCGTGGTGTAAAGGCCGTTCATGGAGGCGGTGCGGGTGGGATAATAACGCTTTATGATTGAGGGAATGACCACGTTGCCCACGGCAATACCCGCGCCGATGGCAACGGTGAAGATGAAAAATCCGGCCTTGCCCGTAAAGGGGCGCAGCACTATGCCGATTCCCAGCACAACCATGCCCAGCAGCATCAGCCTGCCGCTGCCCAGCCGCTTTGACAGAGGGGTCATTATTGCGGAAAACAGGGCGAATGCCAGAAGGGGAATGGTGGTGATTATTCCCGCAACGGTGGCGTTGAGGGAAAAAACCTCTTTTATTATGCCAACGGTGGAGCCGACGCAGGTAAGGGGCGCCCGCAGGCATATACTTGCGGCGGCAAGGGCGAAAATAAGATATTTAAGCCTTTTTTCCGGCATATTCATTTACTTTACAGCGTCGATGAGAGCCTGGGCGCGGTCGGTATCCTCCCAGCGAACGCCAAGGTCGGTGCGTCCCATGTGACCATAGGCTGCCAGACCGCGGTAAATGGGTTTCTGCAGACCCAGGTCGCGGATAATGGCGGTGGGACGCAGGTCGAATACGCGGCTCACGGCCTCGGAGAGCACGTCATCTGCCACCTTGCCGGTGCCGAAGGTGTCGACCATAACTGAAACAGGCTGAGCCACGCCGATGGCATAGGCCAGCTGAACCTGGCACCTGGAGGCCAGCCCCGCGGCAACCACGTTCTTTGCCACCCAACGGGCAGCGTATGCGGCGGAGCGGTCAACCTTGGTGGGATCCTTGCCGGAGAAAGCGCCGCCGCCGTGGGGGGCGTAGCCGCCGTAGGTGTCAACGATGATCTTTCTGCCGGTCAGACCGCTGTCGCCCTGGGGGCCGCCGATTACGAAACGGCCGGTGGGGTTTACATAATACTTGGTATTCTCGTCCAGAAGCTCTGCGGGAATGGTGTGCTTGATTACAAGCTCAATCATATCCCTGCGGATGGTCTCCAGAGTCACATCCTCGCTGTGCTGGGTGGACAGCACCACCGCGTCAACACGGCAGGGCTTGCCGTTGTCGTACTCCACGGTGACCTGAGTCTTGCCGTCGGGACGCAGATAGTTGACAACGCCGGTCTTTCTGACTTCGGTGAGCCTCTTTGCCATCTTCTGAGCCAGAGAAATGGGCAGGGGCATCAGCTCCTCGGTCTCGTCGCAGGCATAGCCGAACATCATGCCCTGATCGCCGGCGCCGTTGTCCAGCTCGCTGTCGTCGCTGTCACGGGTCTCAAGGGACTTGTCAACGCCCATGGCGATGTCGCCGCTCTGCTCGTCGATGCTGGTGAGCACGGCGCAGGTGTTGCAGTCAAATCCGTAAAGAGCGTTGTCGTAACCGATGTCCTTTATGACCTGGCGGGCAATTTTGGGGATATCCACATAGCACTTGGTGGTGATCTCACCCATGATAAAGCACATGCCGGTGGTGACGGTGGTCTCGCAGGCCACGCGGGCGGTGGGGTCCTGGGACAGAATGGCGTCCAGAACAGCGTCGGAAATCTGGTCGCAGATTTTATCGGGATGTCCCTCGGTAACGCTTTCGGATGTGAACAGATACTTTGCCAAATTAAAAACCTCCTTGGAAAATGAAAAAACCCCGCAATTACATTTGCGGAGCAGGCTGAAAACTTATCTTTCGACTTACGCCGCCGGATTTAGCACCTTGTAAAAACAGGTTGCCGGGCTTCATCGGGCCGTTCCCTCCACCGCTCTTGATAAGATATTTGATTTATTAGTTAGCAATTATATCATCTTTTTCCCCGTTGTCAACTTTTTTAAATAAAGTATGCCGCCCCGGCCTTCACCGAAGCGGCATGTTGATTTTTTTAAGTGCCCAGACTGTGCTCCCGGGTCAGCACGGGGTTGACGCCCATGCACTTTCCGTCCTCATAGAGGTAGAAACCCGCGCCGCTCTTGCGGCCCAGATAGCCGGCGTTGACCATCTTGCGCAGCAGGTGCGCCGGACGGTACTTGGTGTCGCCCAGGTCCTCGTAAAAGACCTGCATAACCTGGAAAAGTATGTCCAGACCGATAAGGTCGGCCAGTTCCAGAGGCCCCATGGGGTGATTGCAGCCCAGCTTCATGCCGTTGTCCACGTCCTCCACGGTGCCGATATCTTCGTCGAGAATTTCAACGGCCTCATTGAGCATGGGCAGCAGGGCACGGTTTACGATGAAGCCCGGCTTATCCTTGGCAAGGATAAGGGTCTTGCCCATTTTCTCGCCCACTTCCCGGATGTCGTCCAGAACATCCTGACTGGTACGCAGACCGAAAACCACCTCCACCAGCCGCATTTTCGGCACGGGGGAGAAAAAGTGCATACCCACCACTCTCTCGGGCCGGGCGGTGGCGGCGGCAAGAGCCGTCAGAGAGATGGAGGAGGTGTTGGAAGCAAAAATGGTGCGCTGGGGGCAGACCTTTTCAAGGCCCTCGAAAACCTCTTTTTTGGCCTCCATGTTTTCAAAAATGGCCTCGATGACAAGGTCGGCCTTCTTCGCGCCGGAAAGGCGGGTGTCCAGAGTCAGACGGTCCATGCAGTCCGTTTTGTACTCCGCGGTTATTTTGCCCTTTATGACCATATGCTCGAGCCGGTTTTCGATGCCCAGCCTTGCCCGCTCAAGGGTCTCCTGCCGCTGGTCGTTTAATGTGACGGTGTAGCCGCTGGTAAGGGCGGTCTGGGCGATGCCGCTGCCCATAAGACCTGCGCCCACAACGAAAATATTTTCGATAGACATTAAAATCCCTCTTTTTTGTGCTTATTCTCTGCCCAGATAGGCTTTCTGCGCCTCGGTAAGAGTATCGATGGTGATGCCCATGGCGGCCAGCTTTACTCTGCCGATTTCGTCGTCAATGCTCTCGGGTACGTTGTAGAGTTTCTTTTCCAGACCCTGATTTTTCACCAGCCACTCCGCCGCCAGAGCCTGCACCGCAAAGGACATATCCATTATCTCCGCCGGATGGCCGTTGCCGGAGGCCAGATTTACCAGCCTGCCCTCGGCGATGACGTTTATCACTCTGCCGTCGGGCAGGGTGTATCCCACGATGTTGCCCCGGCGCTCCTGAGCGGATACCGCCATGGCTCGCAGGTCCGCGATGTTTGCCTCGCAGTCGAAATGCCCGGCGTTGGTTACAAAGGCGTTGTTTTTCATTTTTTCATAGTGACGCTTTACTATAACGTCGCTGCAGCCGGTGACGGTGACGAAAATATCACCCAGAGCCGCAGCCTCGTCCATGGTCATCACTCTGAAGCCGTTCATGGTGGCGTCCAGAGCCATAAAGGGGTCAACCTCGGTGACGATAACGTTGGCGCCCATGCCGGCGGCACGCATTGCCACGCCCTTGCCGCACCAGCCGTAGCCCGCCACAACAACGGTCTTGCCGGCAACGATAAGGTTTGTGGTGTGCATGATGGATTCCCACACGCTCTGACCGGTGCCGTACTTGTTGTCGTAATAGTGCTTTGCCTTGGCGTCGTTAACCGCCATCATGGGACAGGGCAGAGTACCCGCCTTTTCCCGGGCGCGAAGTCTGAGAATACCGGTGGTGGTCTCCTCACAGCCGCCGATGAGCCTGTCTGCGTACCGGGCGCACTTGCCCGCCAGCAGGTCTATAAGGTCGCCGCCGTCATCGATGACGATATGGGGACGGCATTTGAGGGTCTCGATAAGAAGCTCTTCATACTCCTCCATGGAAACGCCGTGGATGCCGAAAACGTTCAGACCCAGACTGGCAGCCCCCGCCGCCACGTCGTCCTGAGTGGACAGGGGGTTGGAGCCGGTAAGGTACACGTCCGCGCCGCCCTTTGCCATAACGTAGGCAAGGTTTGCGGTCTTGGCCTCCAGATGGACGCTCACCGCCACGGTAAGGCCCTTGAAAGGCTGCTCCTTTACAAAGCGCTCCTCAATACCGCCCAGGGCAGGCATAAAATCCCGGACCCAGTTGATTTTCTTAACGCCGCTTTCCGCAAGAGCCATATCTTTCACAATGCTCATGCCCATACCTCCGTTACAGATGTTTATATCGTGAATATAACCCAAGGTTTTCCCGCCGTCAAGCCGTTTTGAATGGTCGAAAATTGCCTTTCTGTTTAGAAAACCTGCCGCACAAAATCATAATCAAAAAGCAGGAAATTTAAAACCGCCCCGTTTTTAATACGGGGCGGTGCAAATTATTTAACCGCGTCGTAAAAACGCTTGAGCATCACGGCCAGCTGAGCCTTGGTAACGCCGGTGTGCAGCTGCAGGTCGCCTCTGTCATCGCCCCTGATAATGCCAAGCTCCACCGCCCAGTTTACCCCCTCCTGCTCCCAGGGGTGGGCAATATTGTCGCGGACAACGGAAAAAAGCCAGTACCGGGGACTTCTGCCGGCGCAGTCGGCGTGCAGGTCGGCGGCGGAGCACTCCACCACACCCCGGCGCAGTACGGTAACCTTCCCCTGCCTGCCCGGCAGGTCGAATTTCCCCTCGTAATACCCCGGGTCAAGAACGGTCAGAGTATTTTCCCTTGCCGCCGCAACAGTTACAAAATGGCCGCTGTTTGAAAAAATACCCTGCCTGCCGGGTCTGTCGCCGCTGACGTTGGCCACGGCCATACCCCCGGCGCAAAGATGGGAAATAAGTGCCGCCGGGTCATCCGTAACGGAAAATTCCAAACCGAACTTTTCCGCCACCGCCGCTCCCAGAACGTTCATATCCGTGCCGCCGATGACTCTGGCGCCGGACTCCATGGCAAAGACGGCGGCCTGCTCCGCCGGAAAGCTGACGCCTGCCAGATTTTCCGCTATCATCACTGCCGAGCACACCCCGCACCCGCCGGAAGCCAGAGTGGCTCCCGGCAGAGTGGCGGAGGGATAAGGGATGCTTTTGTAGTCAGACTGTATGCAAACTTTCATTGCGCCGCGTCCCTTTCGTGCTGGGTGCCGAAGTAAAAGGCTATCACCGATGTGACCACCAGCATCACGTTGTCGCCGCTGATGGCGCCCTTCAAAGACAGCACCGCGAAAACGGCGATTACCGCAAGAGTCACGATGGTTTTGACCTTTATAAGCGCGGCAAGATTTTTCTTCAGCATGCGCCGCTCCTTTCTATCCTGTCCAGCCGGTGGTGAGCCTGCTTTGTGCTGGCCTCGGCGGAGGTCATGCGCTCGGACAGGTGTAAAAGCTGCTCGTCCTGCTTGTCCTGCTTGTGCTTTATGTCGTCAACGCCGGATTTTATGTACCCGATGTCCGTCAGCAGCACACCGTGACTTCTGCCGCTGTCGCCGTCCCGCTTGCTGCGGGCGTTCTGCCAGGAAACGAATCCGAAAAGGATGGCGAACACCGACGCGGCACAGGCCAGAAATACCTGAACGGTGGTCACAGCGCCCTCACCCTTTCCTCAAGAGCGTCCAGCCGCTGCTCCGTGCGTGCGGCCTCCCGCTCCACTTCCTCCTGCAGAGCCTGCAGCCTTGCCAGCAGCAGCTCCAGCGCCTCGGTTACGCTGTGGTTTTCGATGGAAAAGAGCTTTCTGGAATACATTTTCCACCGCCTCAGCAGTAAGCCTCACCGGTGATGGCGGCGTACTGCTCCCTGGTGATAACGCCCTTTTTCACCGCGATTTTTACCATGACCTTGCTCCACAGACCCCGGTCGAAATTCTTCTTGATGGTTTCAAAATTCATTTTGTACCTCCTTAAACTTCCTCTGCGTCGGGCAGAGATGCCATGACCTGATATTCCAGCGCCGCGGCGATGCGCTCCTCGGCGGTGGCTTCACCGCCGGAAGTGTTCTGTGCGTCCTCAAAAGCCTCGATGGCGGCCAGAATATCCTCATCGGTCACACAGGCGGAGAAGTCACAGCCGGCCTTGGCGTACATCTCTTTCATCTGACCGAGAGTGCCGAAAAAGCCGCCGTTTATCTCGCCGCCGGCGCAAACCACCCTGATGGATTCCAGTCCTGCGATGGGGTAGCGCTCAATCCACTTTTCGGCGGTCAGCACCTCACCGATGGGAGTGAGAACAGGGTCTTTCTTGTTCCAGATTGCGTATCTTGCCATTTAATTTCCTCCTTTTTAAGCTACGACGTATGCTTCAACATCGCTTGCATAGCCGTTTGAGTTGTATCCGCCGCCGAAAAGGGCGAAATCGCCCACACTTACGCCCGCGCCATGGGCAAGGGCGGAAGACATTGACTGCAGCCCGGTTTTTGTAAGAGAAGCGTCATAGGCGTCGGCGGTTTCGGTGTACCAGGGAGCGCCGCCCGCGCCGCCGCCTGCGATTATTGCAAAATCACCCACGCAGGCGCTCATGGGATAATCCTTGATAACGCTCAGTGTTTCGGGCAGCGTCCTTGTCAGGGACGCATCGTATGCATCCACCACCGCCAGCTTTGCCCCGCCGCCGTAGCCGCCGGCAAAAAGTGCGTGTCCGCCCACGCTTACTCCCGCCATACTGTATCTGGTCCGGCTGAGAGCCGTGGGGACGGTTCTTGTAAGGGAAGCGTCGAAAGCGTCCACTGTGGAATATGTGGTGCCGTAAGAGCCGTCGGCTCCGCCGGCGAACAGAGCGTAGCCTCCTGCCACTGCGGCGGCAAGCTCCGTTCTGGCCTGACTTAAAGCAGGGACGCTCTTTTTTGTAAGGGAGGCGTCAAACACATCCACCGCATAGGTAACGTTGTACCTGCTGGGAGTGCCTCCTGCGAAGAACGCATAGCCACCCATTGCGGCTGCGGCAAGATATGACCTTGCCGCGGTAAGAGCTGCGGGAGTTGTCCTTACCAGAGAGCCGCTGTAGGCGTCAAGGGTGTTGTAGTAGCTGGTGTTTCCGGAGCTGCCGCCGGCGAAAAGGGCGTATTCGCCCACGTTTGCCGCTGCCAGACGGTACCTTGCCGTGCTGAGCGCCGTGGGCGAGCTTCTGACAAGAGAGGCGCTGTACGCATTCACAGCGGTCAGATATGCGCTGTTTTTTCCGCCGCCGATAAGACCGTAACTTCCCGCCTTTGCGCCTGCGGGAAAGTCCGCCGCGGCGGACAGAGCCGTTACGGCTCCGTAATAGGCCAGCGCTCCCCCGCCCCAGCAGGGTCTGGCAAGACCGCCGATGCCGATGTAGGCCTTTTTTACCTTTCGGGCAAGTGCCTCAATGCCCAGATAACCTTTTTTGATTTTGCGTGCCAGATTTTCCGCGCCGATATAAGCCTTTTTAGCCATATCGTCTCACCTCATTCGTAGACGAAATACAGTCTGCCGGTTTCCAGCACGCTGACCCCTGCCACAAGGTCCTCCGTGCCGTAGGAATAGGCGGGCGCCTTCTGGGAGATCTGCTGGCGCATATCGCTGTGTGCGCCGGTGTCGGTCAGATGGGCGGTCAGATCCGCCGCCGGGGCAAAGTGCTCCGGGGATTTTCCTCCAAGAGCCGCGGCGTTGTCCACGATTCCGTCGCCGTCGGTATCGTAAACGGCGGCGTGCATATCACCGCTGCCGGTGCCGTCAGCGCCGTCGCTGCCGTCTGCGCCGTTGTAGACCTGAAATTCCTGAACCGCTCCGTCGGAGAAGGTTATGCGGTAGGTGTCAAGGGTGCCGGGGGAGTGGTCGCCGGAAAGAAGCTCCAGCGACTCCACGCCCACGCCACGAAGTCCCCGGGGGCCTTCGGGACCCACAGAGCCTGTTTCGCCTTTTTCGCCGGCCTCGCCTTTTTCGCCCCGCTGACCCCTCTCGCCCTTTTCACCCTTCAGCGAGCGCAGCCACTGCTCCTCGCTGCCGGCAAAGCCGTGCTTTACGGCGATGGAATAAGCGCTTATGTACCAGCCGAATTCGGGGGAGGCCTTTTTGCCTCCGTGGCGCTGGCACCACTTGGCGTACTCCGCCAGATGGGCGTTGAAGAGCACCATGGTGTTTTGGTATTTGTCATATTCGCCGTTGGCGTAGTCGATAAGGGCGCAAAGGTAGGTGTAGTAAATTTTATCGTGGGGCGCGGCCACAAGAAGCTCCCTGTCCGCGTCCTTTTCGTAATCGTAAAAGACACAGTTTACCGGAGCCATGTCGAAAATTTCGGTCTGCACCAGGCCCTCGCACTCGCTGACCCACTGAGTCAGCAGCAGGTTGTCAAAGGCGCAGGGTTTTATCATCAGCGCCTTTTCTATGGCTTTTGCAAGAGTCAATTTTTATACCTCGCTTCCTGTGAAAAATTCCCTGCCCAGCCGCTTTACGCAGCAGTCGCCGCTGCCCTGCAGCTTAAGGGAAAGAGTCTTGCAGCGGTTGTTTTTAACGGGCAGGCTGATTGTGTGCTCACCGCTGCGCTCGGAGCGGAAAACCCGGGAAAATTCCCCGCCGTTTTCCGAAAGCAGGACTTCAAAATCCGCTCCCTCGCCCAAAGTCAGCTCCAAAAATACCCGGCGGTAATTTTTAAAGGCAAAGATTTCGTCGCCCCATACCGGCCACTCCATCTGCCACTGCACTCCCGCCGCGCTGCCGACTCCGCCGCCGCTGTAAACGGTGTCGCCGGAGAGCATATAAAGTACGCTGCCCCGGCGGGTAAAGCCCTTTATATCACCTGCGTCCTCACGGAGCCAGCAGTGATGAGCGCTGTCGTAAACAAACAGTGAACGCTGCCCGTCACCGTCGGTCATGGCCACGTGATAGCGCAGACCGTCGGTGCCTGCGGCGGCGTTTGTAAAGCGCATCTGACCGAAAGCACCGCTTATAAGCTTGGGCGAGGCGCCGGAGTAGGCGTACACCCCGTGGCAGCCCTTGTAATAGAGCACCTCGTTTACCACGCACAGACTCTTGTGGCTGCCCTTCTGCACACCCTCCACGTCATAGGCGTAAAGGCGGCGGCTATTGCTGCCCAGACCTGCAAGGCGATACATCGCCGCCTCTTTGAAAAACAGCGCGTCGCCGGAGAAGCCCGCGCAGCCGGTGAAATCGTCCATGGAGGCCACGGCCCGGCTGTCGCTGTCGCCGATTTTCCAGAATCGCTCGGGATTTCCCGCCGCGGAAACGTACACCGCCCTCTGGGGGACGGTAACAAAGGTGCCGGTTTCCTCATCGTAGACGTCGTTTTCCAAAGCGTTGCTCACGCCGCACAGCCTGTCGCCGCACTGACAGATAAAGTCCAGGTCGGGCACCTGTCGGGTGACGGTAACAAGGGCGGTTTCCGCGGCAACGGGGGTAAAGGCACAGTCAAAAACCAGCGTCTTTTCCTGAACCTCCAGCAGTGTGACCTTGTCCACGCTGTTTTCCGGCGCGGCGGCGCAGCCTGCGACGGTCACCGCGTCGCCGGCGGTGAAATAGTCCCTGAAATCCGCCACAGTGCCGGCGGACATATACAGGTCGAATTTCATATCGTAGAAATTTGTGCCGATGAAGTTTCCGTTTTCCCACATGGCCTGGCCGATGAAATCCTTCCACTTTGCGTAATAACCCTCCTGGTTTTCCCTGTGCTCCTGCCCGGCGCCGTAATTTATGCTTATGGCCCAGGGTTTTGTGGAGCTGGAGATGCGGTAGGGGATAAAAATGTCCCCCACAGCCAGGTCGGCGATGGTTTTTTCCTGAGGGCCGGTTTTGGTCCATTTTTTGGCTGAACTGTCCCACAGCACGCTCTCGTAAGTCATAACGTGGGGCAGGGGATCACCCTGGATATACAGAGCGTTGGTGTAGTTTATATACTCGCCCACGTAGTTTATATGGTCGGCAACAAGGGAGTTTTCCGTAAACTCCGCCGCGTCGCCCCCCAGAGTAACCGAGGTGGCAAGGGGTTTGAACTGACCGCTTTGCAGGTCAACGTACACCTTGTCCGGGAAAATGCAAAGCTTGGAGCCCACCACGGCGAACTGCTTTTCGCCGGAGCTTACCGTGCCGCAGACCTCTCCGTTGTAGAGCACCGAGTTGCCGTCGCAGACCACCAGACCCTCGTCCCAGGAGAAAAGAGAGGTGGGGGACACAAAAACCTGCTCAACTTTTCGCGCCGCTCTGGAGCGCAGGGCGGGAGAGGCGTCGTGGGACAGATTTTCGCACCCTTTCAGTGCTCCGTCCTTTGCCCCGTGGCGCAGGTCGATGCCGGAAAAGAGCCCCACCTCCTCACGGATCAGCTTCTTTGCGCTTTTGATTTCGGGCAGAGCCATATCAGATCCTCCCGGCGGCGGCCGCGGCAAAGGCACCGCTTTCCCGCTCGATAAGCTCCGCGGTGCGCTGGTCCTGGATCTCGCTCTGGTCCAGCACAAGGGCAAATTTGCGCTTGACTCTGAACCACTGTCCTCTGGGGATAAGACAGTTTTCGCCGTTTACGGCCACGAACACGCTGTTTTTGTAATCTTTGCCGTCCTTGAACAGCTTGATCTCCACATATTCGTCCAGCCAGGGATTGCGGGGTCTTTTGGTCTGCACGCCGTCCCTGCGCAGTTTTTCCGCGCCGCCCAGCTTTTCATCAAGACGGGCCAGCTTCTTTGTGTATTCGTCGATCAGAGCGTCCAGCTTGGCTTTGGACTGGTTGGAAGTTGCCATATATTTCTCCTTTCCTTTGCCGCCCCTGCCGGAGATGGCAGGGGCGGCGTGTTGGATGGTTTATCAGTTGGCGCCGGACTGGAAGGTGGAGGCGGTTTCGATACGAACCATAAATGCCTCTACCAGACGGGCGGCCACCTTGGTGGCCTTCCAGCCGCAGCTGGCGCGCTGGGACAGGGGGTCGGCGGTGCCGGCGGAGCCCAGCTGCTTGATGATGTGCTGCAGGCCGCCGCCGGTGATCTCGGTGACGCCGTAAGCGTTGTCGCCCAGAATAAGGGTGGAGTAAACGTCACGGCCCATGCTGCCGGCCTCACCGGGATAAATGATATCGCCGGCAGAGGGAGCGGCGGTCAGCTCGCCCTCAACGGTGAGGGAGTTTTCGGTGGCGGAAGCCACGGTGTAGACGTTTTCGCCGATAAGCACCTTGCGGCCGGGCAGCTTGCCTGCGTCCTGGGCGGTGATGGCGTCCTTCAGGGTGATAACGCTGCCGGAAACGCTGCCCACGGAAAGATTTCTGGAGGCGGAGCACAGGTCTTCGGCGTGGAAGATCTTGGCCTCGGTGGTCTCCACGAAGCGTACGCCCTCGATTCTGCCGATCTCGCCCTCGTAAATGCCCTGAGGATCGCAGTAGGTCTTGACGTTGGCCCAGGCGGGGTCGTTTTTCAGGTCAAAGGCCACGTCGGGATGGATGATGCCCACATAGCTGCCGTTTATGGTGTCGGCGTTCATGTTTTTCAGAGTGCGGACGGCTCTGCGGATGGCGTTTACGGTGAGGTAGTGATTGTCGGAAGCCTTATCGCTGCCGCCCACCAGCAGGTGTCTGGCGTCAACGGACTGTTCGCCGTACTGAACATTGGAGCCGCCGTTGAGCACCTCGCGGGTGATGGTATCCAGAGTACGGCCTGCCTGGCTGCCCAGCAGCTTGGTGGCCATGACCAGGTTGTTGTCCACGGCGGTCAGCAGCAGAATGTCGCTCATCTCAACGTAGCCGCCGTACTGGGCCACGGTGGCCTCCACGGCTTCAACGCTGAGCACCTGACCGTCGGGGGTTACGCCCTCCTCCAGCTCGGTGAGAGCCTTGGGCAGGGGGTCATATCTGCGGAAGGTGATGGTCTTGCCGCCGTTTTTGGGAATGGGGCACTTCTGACCGAACTGGTCGTGAACCATCTTGGGTTCGGCGTTGTCGATAAGATAATCGCCGTAAAATTCGCGCATCTCCTCGGAGAGGGTCTGCTGGGTGGTAATGTTGGTGTTGCTCATTTTTTCTCCTTTCATCGGGCGCTAAAAATGAACGCTTTCGCCTTTCAGAGCCCGCCTTGCGGCCTCGGCCCTGTCTTCGCGGGTCAGGGAGGACACGTCCCTCCTGTCCCTCACACCGCCGCCGGAAGCGGCGTTTTCTCTGGGACGGCTGCCCCTGCAGGCGATGTTCGCCGCGATTTTTCGTTCTGCCTCCAGCCCTGCCGAACTTGCGGCCTGCGCAATAAGCTCCTCATGGTGGCTGACCTTCCAGGCGGCGGCAAGGGGGGCGCCCTTTTCGATAAGGGCGGCAAAATCCGGACGTTCCATCTCCTTTTCAAAGTCGAAATCGGGCCTTTCGGCCTTCATCTCCTCAATCTGACCGGAGTAATCCGGCGCGGGAGGCGCGGCCTGCCGGCGAAGAGCTTCCAGTTCCTGCTCCTGCAGGCGGAATTTTTCTCTCAGCTCGTGAAGCTCTTTGAAGCGGCGGTTTATCAGCTTCTGGGTATCGCCGGTGTACAGGTCCTTGAATTCTTCCTTTATAAGGCGGTCGTAGCGTTCTCTGCGCTCTGCTTCGTTTTCGCCCCCGGCGGCGGGGCCTGCTGTGTTTTCGCCCGTCTGCTCAAGCTGAGCAGTGTTTAAATTTTCCTGCATTTTCATGCTCCTTTCGCGCACTTTCGCGTGGGTCAAATATCAAACGGCCTTGGCCGGGATATTTATTTCGTTGCGGCCTTTTCCAGAATGGCGGCAATCTGCTCCTTGCCGTCAAATTCCATCATTTCCAGCATCACGCCTGCCGCGGCGGCGTTTTCCGGGTCAAAGGCTCCCAGCTGGAACAGCTCTTTTGCCAGTTCGTTGAGAGTCAGCTTTGAAAAAGCATCCTGTTTTCTGGGTTTTACGGAGATGTCGAAAACGGGGCGTCTGTAAAGAGCCTCACCGGCGGAATTTACGCCGCTGAGGCGCTCTCTGATAGCGCCGCCGCCAAGCCGCACGAAGCGCTTTTCCCCGGTGATGCGAAACTCCCTCTCCTCGTCGTAGAACTGTCTTATAAGCTCGATGCACAGACTGAGTATCTGGGCGTATACGCGGTAGGAGGAGGCTATCATGTCGCGGCTGTTTTTGTTGCCGGCCTCCTGCAGGGCGGAAATTGCCGCCGCGGCGGTAACGCCGCTGGTGGTGCCGCCGGAGTTGAAATCCCGGTTGGAGGAGGTCTCCTTCAGCTCGTCTATCTTCAGATTGAGCAGGGTGCTCCACTGCTGGTCCATGGGGTTCATGGTCACGGGGCGCAGACGCTCGTCATCAATGTTTCCTTCAACTTCAACAAGGGGCTCGTCCCAGTTTAAAAATTGTTCCTTGCTGACGCCGCAGCCCTTCTTTATCCAGAAACGGGGCGCGGAGGCCTTGCAGGCCATCTCCAGCATACTGCCGCACAGACGGTCGATGTACTCCTGAGGGTCCTTTACGATGGAGATAAGACCGAAACCGGCGGGGCTTCGCTCCTGGGGATAGAGCACGTCAAAAACGATGGGGAATCGGCCGTGGTCATACAGGCCGTTTTCAAATCCCGCCTCGTTTTCCGTAGAGAAAAGTATCCTGTCGGCGGCGATTTTGCAGTAGTGCAGTACGGTTTTGCCGGTGGAGGTGAGCTTTTTGTAGTACCAATCGATGACTACGCACTTTCCGGTGACGGCGGGGTCGTTTCTGAAAAGCCCATCCGTATCGGAGCCCTTTTCCAGCACCGCCCGATTGATGGAGTACACCGCCCCGATATCCTCGGTGCCTGCAAGGTCTGCCACGAAAATCTCACGGCTGTCCTCCAGCCTGGATACTCCGGGCTGCCAGTAGACGGACAGGGGGTCAACACGCTTTATGGCGATGTCGCCCAGACCGTTTTCAAGGCCGCTGTCCCAGAAAACGCCGTAGGCACAAAAGCCGTGCTTGAGCTTGTACCACCAGTTGTCACTGTAGACCTGCTCGAAATCGCAGCGCTCCATAATAACGGGCAGCACGGCGCTGAGCACCTGTGCGTCTGCTACGTCGCCCTCTTCACGGGGCAGCACCACCGGCTCGGGATAGTTGTCCATGGCGTCGGCGTGCTTGTTGGAAACGGCGTTGAATACCCAGGCGCTTACGCTCTGCCAGTTTTCTCTGCCGCCCCTGGGATTCTGACCGCCGCAGCGCATATCCCACCAGTTTTCGTCCTCGGTCACCCTTGCCTGCAGTGAGGCACGGGCCTTTTTGTACTGCTCCAGAGATTTCAGCGCGGAGGCGACCTCCGCCTGCCCCAGAGGCTTTGAATTTTTACCCATTTTGTTCTCCTTTCAAGTTGTTATGTAAACTCAATCCGTGCTCAAAGGGTCGAATACAGGCCTCTCATACCGCTTTGCGGCGGGATTGAGGGGCCGCTCCATACAGATGTAGCGCAGCTCGTCGTAAATGTGGTCCTCTCCGGCGGTGTCCACGTCCTCCACGTTGGAGGAGGAGTAAATCAGAGCCGGAAAGGTGCGGATGAAATGACGGCAGGTGGAAAATACGTACAGCATTGGCACACCCTTTTCGTCAAACTCCAGCCGGTTGTGCACCTGCATCTTCCCGGCGATGCGGGAATTGTCCCCCCGGTCGAAAAAAATCCCCTCACGCTCCATCATGGCGGCCACGCTTTCGCCCCGGCTCTCGTCGAAAATACTGGGGTCGGCGATGCCCCGGATAAACCGTCCTTTCAGATTGGGGTCGTCCTTTTCAATCAGACTTATCTCCCTTGCGATGCGCCCCGGCTCCCATCGGACGCCCTCGTTTGGCGTGCCGGTGCAGCCGTAAAGCTCTCTTATGCGGTAAAGCCTGCCGTCATGGTCAACGGCATACCAGCCCACGGAAAAGGGCTTGGAGTAGCCGAAGTCAAATCCCCGCAGAATTTTCCAGCTTTCGGGAACGGGGAAGGGGGCCAGCACGTGAGAGTTTTTGCCCTCCGCGGCGGGGTCGTTTCGCCATGCGGTGAACACCTGCCCGGAAAAGCTGTCCCAGTCCCCGTACAGCAGGGCCCGCCGGTCATTTTCCGGCAGAGCCGCCAGACGGGAGAGGTAATCCGGGTCGTTTTTCAAAAGAGCGTCGTTGTCAAATACGGTGGAGGGTATGAAAATGCGGCTTCGCCGGCGCTTCTGCACCCCCTCGGGAGAGGTGATGGAAAATTCCTCCCAGACAGTCTCCCCGGGCGCCCCCGCGGTAATAAACCTTGCCTTTACCCAGTTGTGTCCCACCCCGCCGGGGTTGGCGGTGGCGCGGATATATACCCGCGTCCCCGGGCCGGAGGCGCGGTTGCGGGAGAACATATAGCTGTACTCCTCCCATGAAAAGTGGGTCAGCTCGTCAAAAGCTATGTAATCGTAGGCCAGACCCTGATAGCGAAACCAGTCTCTTGGGTGCTGCATGGAGCAGAAAAAAATCCGCGCACCGGAGGGAAAGGTCCAGAAACGCCCGCTTTCGGAGTATTTGGCCTGGGGAAAGGCGGCGTAGTACCGGCGGCTCTTGTCTATCAGCTCCGTCAGCTGCGGCACGGTTTTTCGCAGTATCAGCGCCCTGTACCAGGGAATGTCCACCTGCCGCAGAGCCTCGATTACCAGCGCGTCGGATTTTCCGCCGCCGGCGGCTCCGCCGTAGAGCGCCTCGTCCTCAAACCGGCAGAGAAACTCCGCCTGCTTTGCCTGAGGCTGCCAGAGGAGCCTGCTCACTTTTTGACCTCCGGCAGTACCACCAGACCGCCCTCCTCCTCCGCTTCATCCGAAGCGCCGCCCCACTTGTCCGGCAGACGGCTCTGGAGCCAGAATTTTATAGCGGAAACGTCCGGACGCTCGTGCTTTACCACCCGCTTGGTCAAAACGGGCTGTCCGTCCTCGCTGTCAACGCAGTAGGTATCCTCCTGATATTCATACCCCACCGCCCGGCGGTACAGAGCCTTTTCCACGTCTCCGTCACGGCCTGCCGCCCTACTGCGCGCCGCCATCGGTCATCACCGCCCTGATGGTGTATCGTCTGGGGGAAACCTTCTCCGCCTGCAGGCGGTAGCGCTCCGTCAGCTCGTCCACACGGATATCGGGCAAAATCGCCTCCCAGGTGTCCTGACCCACTCTGGCGCCGAATTTCACCGCCACGGCGATGCAGATGGCGTCCACAGTGCGGCTGAGCTCCCTGTGCCCCTCTCTCTGTAGGGACAGACTGCGCTTCAGGGAGGCTATCTCCGCCCTCTGGCGCTCAATCATATCTTTCAATGCCTGGGTATTTTCCATATCAGCACTCCTTTTCGTATTGTTCGTTCAGCGCCGCGGCGATGCTGCAGCAGCGCCAGCCGTGAATGTCCGCGCAGTAGCGCCGGGCGTAGTCGCGCAGGGTGGCGCCGTTTTTGAAATCCAGCCGGGCGCCCTCGCAGTACAGATTGCTTTTAATGTCCCGCTGCCAGAAGGGACAGACGTAGATGGTGTTATCCATTTTGCGCCCTCCGTTCCCGGTGGCGGCGAAGCATCATTTCCCGGCTGCGCAGGGTGGAGCTTTCACGGCGCAGACAGCCGCAGCTTTTTGTCCTGCCGCCCAGAACGTTGGCTGCCAGAGCCACGTGCTGCGTGCCGCAGTCGCATTTGAAAAGCCACTTTACCGCCCCGTTTTTGCCCCGGGAAACAGGCTGGAGGGCAGTGAGCCGACCAAAGCGCTGACCGGTAATGTCACGCATATATCCCGTTTTTGGGATGGAGTTCATAAAAAAATAACCTGCCTTTCGGTGTGGAGTGTTCCCAATATTGGGATGGCCTAATGATAACACCGGTTTTTGTCTAAGTCAACCCAGTTTCGGGATAAAATTTTAATTTTGTCCCAAAATAGGGTTGATTTTCTATGTAAATTATGCTATTATCGGCCCAGAGATAAGGGAAAGAGAGTGGTCCAAATGGCTGAAAAATACACACTCGGCGATGTTATTCGCAAAGAAATGGATAAAAAAAATATTTCCTATGCCCGTCTGGAGGAGCTCAGCGGTGTACCCAAATCCGCCCTGCAGCGCTACGTTTCCGGCGGCACGGCGAAAATCCCCAGTGACCGCCTTATAAAAATCGCCGGCGCCCTATCCATGCCCGCGGAGGTGCTCCTTTACAAGAGCATGTTCGACGAGCAGCAGCGCGGCAGCGAATTTTCCGGACTTGCCCACAAACTCTGGGACGACAATAACCTGCCCGCCGATCCCTCCCGGGACATTTATCCCTTCGAGCCCGTGGCCCGTGTTCCCGTTCTTGGCGAAATTGCCGCCGGCGCTCCCCTTCTGGCGCAGGAGCATATCCTTGGCTACGAAGCCGTTGAAATGGGGGATTTTCAGAACTATTTCTACCTGCGCGTCCGTGGCGACAGCATGATAAACGCCGGCATAAACGACGGCGACATGGTGCTCATCCGCATTCAGGACACCGCCGAAAACGGCCAGATTGTTGCTTGCCGCCTCAACGGCGACGAGGCCACCCTCAAGCGATTCCGCCGGCAGGGCAGCTCTGTTATGCTCATCCCCGAAAACCCGGATTACGACCCCAGAATCGTTCCCAGCGCGGATTTCGAGCAGGGGCAGGCCAGCATCATCGGCGTTGCCGTGGAGGTAAAAAGACGGCTTTAAGGTGTTGACAAGGTAATTTTTTTGTTGTAGAATGCATACCGTTAGCAGGAGCGCTGGACGCAAGTCCGGCTGAGATCGATGCGTAGTGCCGCATCGTGTTCCTTTGAACCTGATACGGGTAATTCCGGCGCAGGGAGAATAATTGTCTGATTATTTGACCGTGCCATACCCAGGCGCGGTTTTTTTCGCGCCAGAATGTGGGAGGTACAAAAATGAAAAACAAAAATCACATCCGCAGTCTGTGCGAATGCGGCGTATTTATCGCCGCCGCCATCGCCCTGAGCTTTGCCGAGCTTGACCTCTGGCTTCAGGGCGGATCAATCAGCCTTACCATGATCCCCATCGTCATCATGGCGGTACGCTGGGGCCCTGTATGGGGCGTGGTGACGGGCCTTGTGTTCGGCACCCTTAAATGCCTTATCGGCGGTCATATGGAATGGGGCTTCATCTCCGTCATGCTGGACTATACCCTTGCCTACGGCGCGGTGGGTCTGGCGGGCGTGTTCAAGCGCCGTGAAAGAGGCGCCGTCTGCGGCGTTATACTGGGCGCGTTCTGCCGCTTCATCATCCACTTTATCAGCGGCGTCACCATTTACGCCATCACTATGCCCACTGAGCTTTACGGCAACATGTACTCCAACGCCGCCATTTACAGCGTGGTTTACAACGGCGCCTATATGCTTATAAACTGCGTCATTGCCGTTATCATTCTGGGCATACTTACAAAACCCCTTAAAAAATATCTCACCGGCGCAGACCTTAAGTAAAAAAGAAACCCCCGACCTCGGTCGGGGGTTTTTGGTTTATTCAAGCTCAAATGCGCCGGTGTAGAGCTGGTAGTATTTACCCCTCTGCTCAATAAGCTCGTCGTGGTCGCCGCGCTCGATGATGCGGCCCTGGTCCATAACCATTATGGAGTTGGAGTTTCTGATTGTGGACAGCCTGTGGGCGATGACGAAAACCGTCCGTCCCTGCATCAGCTTATCCATGCCGTCCTGCACGATGGCCTCGGTACGGGTGTCGATGGAGGAGGTTGCCTCGTCCAGAATCATTACCGGGGGGTCTGCCACGGCCACACGGGCGATGGACAAAAGCTGTCTCTGACCCTGACTGAGCCCGGAGCCGTCGCCCTCCAGCATGGTGTTGTATCCGTCGGGCAGCATGGTGATAAAGCCGTGGGCGTTGGCCTTTTTCGCGGCCTCGATGCACTCCTCGTCGGTGGCATCAAGGCGTCCGTAGCGGATGTTGTCCATAACGGTGCCGGTGAAAAGGTTTACGTCCTGAAGCACGATGCCAAGGCTTCGGCGCAGGTCATCCTTTTTGATGTGGCGCACGTCGATGCCGTCGTATACAATCTGGCCCTCGTCCACGTCATAGAAGCGGTTGATAAGATTTGTTATGGTGGTCTTGCCCGCGCCGGTGGCGCCCACGAAGGCAATCTTCTGACCGGGTTTTGCGTAAAGGCTGATGTCGTGGAGCACCTGCTTGCCCTTGACGTAGGAGAAGTTTACGTTTTTAAACCGCACGTCGCCTGCCAGTTTGGTGTAGGTGCAGCCGCCCTTGCCGTCGGGCTGCTTCCAGGCCCACATTCCCGTGCGGCTCTCGGCCTCCACAATCGCGCCGTTTTCCTCTCTGGCGTTTACAAGGGTGACCTTGCCCTCGTCAACCTCTTCCTTTTCGTCGATGAGGGAGAAAATTCTCTCCGCGCCTGCCAGAGCCATAACGATGTAGTTTATCTGCATGGAAAGCTGGTTTACGGGCATGGAGAAGGACCTGCTCAGCTGCAGGAAGGACACGATGGCGCCAAGGGTGATGCCGCCCACGCCGCCGACGGCAAGTGCGCCGCCCACCACGGCGATGAGAATGTACTGCAGATTTCCCACATTCGCCATAATGGGCATCAGGGCGTTTGCCAGCTGATTTGCCTTAGAGGCGTTCTGGAAAAGCTCCTCGTTGAGCTTGTCAAAATCGGCCTTGGTCTGCTCCTCGTGGCAGAATACCTTTACCACCTTCTGACCGTTTATCATTTCCTCGATAAAGCCGTTGGTCTTGCCGATGGACACCTGCTGTTTGTAGAAATAGCGTCCGCTCTTGCCGCCCATGAACTTGGTCAGCATAAAGATGATGAATACCATTACCACCACAACGATGGTCATATGCCAGCTGAGAGTCAGCATGGAGCAGAAAATGGCGATTACATTTATTACGGAGGAAATAAAAGAGGGCACGCTCTGTCCCAGCATCTGACGAAGGGTATCGGTGTCGTTGGTGTAAAAGCTCATCACGTTGCCGAAGGTGTGAGAGTCAAAATACCCAACGGGTATATCCTGCATGTGGAAGAACATCTGCTGGCGGATATCACGCAGTATCCTCTGGGATATTACCGCCATGATGCGGGCGTAAAGCAGGTTTGAAACAATACCCACGGCGTAAACCACCGCCAGAATGGACAGCGCGTTTACAAGCTCTCTCAGCACGGGATTTTCGGTGCCGATAAGGGGCTTGATGTAAACATCAATAAGGTCCATCAGGAACATGGAGCCGTAAATGCTGGTAAAAGCCGCAAGGATGATGCAGGCAACAACTATCAAAAAGCGTCCCAGATGGTCTCTTGTGATATAGGCCAGAAGTCTTTTGGCGGTGCCTTTTTTGTCAGAAGCGCCGAAACTGCCCCGGCCTCTGGGAGGACGGTTTTTATTCTTCTGCACTGCCAAACGCCTCCTCTCTGTTCTGGGAATAATAGACCTCCTGATAGATGGCGCTGGTCTTTAACAGCTCCTCATGGCTGCCGACGGCGCTGACCCTGCCCTCGTCCAGAACGATAATTTTGTCCGCGTCCTGCACGGAGGAGGTGCGCTGTGCAATAATTATCTTGGTCGTGTTGGGTATCTCCTCCAGCATAGCCTTGCGGATAAGGGCGTCGGTGCGGGTGTCAACGGCGCTGGTGGAGTCGTCAAGAATAAGTATTTTCGGTTTTTTCAGCAGAGCCCGGGCGATGCAGAGTCTCTGCTTCTGACCGCCGGAAACGTTGGCGCCGCCCTGTTCTATGTATGTGTCGTAACCGTCGGGGAAACTCTGGATAAAGCCGTCGGCCTGAGCCAGTTTGCATACCCGTACCAGTTCCTCGTCGGTGGCGTGCTCGTTGCCCCAACGAAGATTTTCCTTGATGGTGCCGGAGAAAAGCACGTTTTTCTGCAGTACCATCGCCACTTCGTTTCGCAGGGTTTCGATGTGGTAATCGCGCACGTCCACGCCGCCCACCTGCACACTGCCCTCGATAACGTCGTACAGACGGGGGATAAGCTGTACCAGACTGGATTTACTGGAGCCCGTGCCGCCGATAATGCCCACCGTTTCGCCGGAGGCGATGTCTATGCTTATATTGTCCAGCACCGGCTTTTCCGCCTTACGGGAGTACATAAGAGTGACGTTTTTAAAGGATACGGAGCCGTCCTTTACCGCTGTCACGGGATTTTCCGGGTCTTTGATGGTGGGCTCCTCGGTGAGGATTTCGGTGATACGCTCCATGCTGGGGCGGGAAATTACCATCATCATAATGGACACGGATATGAACATAAGACCCATCAGAATGTTGCCGGCGTAAGAGATAAGGGTGGTCAGGTCACCGGTGGTCATGGTACCGCCGATTATGAATTTCGCGCTCAGCCAGGATACAAGAATGATGATGAGATAGATACAGAAAGACATCAGAGGGCCGGTGAAGGCCATGATTTTTTCCGCTTTTGAAAAATCCTGATAGATGCTTTCGGAAATGTCGTCAAACTTTTCTTTTTCGTGGCCCTCACGCACAAAGCTCTTTACAACTCTTATACCGCGCAGATTTTCCTGCACAACCAGATTCAGTTTGTCATAGCGTCTGAAAATGCGCTTGAAAATAGGGTGCGCTCTGGTCAGCAGAAGGGGCAGACATGTACCCAGAATGGGTATTGCCAGCAGGAACACCCAGGCCACTCTGGGATTTACGGAAAAACTCATAATAAGGGCAAAAACCAGCATTATGGGGCTTCGCACCGCCATACGCAGAACGATCTGATAGGCGTTCTGGACGTTTGTGACGTCGGTGGTAAGTCTGGTGACCAGGCTGGAGGTGGAGAATTTATCGATGTTGGCGAAGGAGTAGTCCTGCACCTTGTGGTACATATCGCGGCGCAGGTTTTTGGCAAAGCCGGTGGAGGCTTTGGCGCCGGTAATCGCCGCGCCCGCGCCCGCCGCCAGAGACAGCAGCGCCATTACGAAAAGAATAACGCCGTAGCGGATTATCATCTGCATGTTGCCCACTTCCACGCCCTCGTCTATCAGACGGCCGGTGATAAAGGGCAGAAACATTTCCAGAATTACCTCCGCAATGATGATAAGGGGGGTGATTATGGAAAGTTTTTTAAATTCGCGGACACTTTTCAAAAGTGTTTTTACAATGTTCAAACAGCTCACCTCGGGAAAGAAAAACTTATATAAAAATCAATTTTAATACATTGTACATCAAATAATCTTATTTAAATTAAAAATCAAAGTCAAGGGGGAAAATGTGAACTTTTTCCGCCGTGAAATTTACAAATGCTTTCTGGACAAAATAGCCGGCGAGGGTTATATTGAAAGAGGAAAAAGCAGGAAAGGAGCATTCCCATGAAGCTGACGTTTCTTGGAGCCGCCCGCGAGGTCACCGGCAGCTGCACACTGCTGCAGATAGGCGGCAAAAATATAATGATAGACTGCGGAATGGAGCAGGGCAGGGATATTTTCGAAAACACCATGCCCCCGGTTGAGCCCTCCGCTATCGACTGTGTCTTTCTCACCCACGCCCACGTAGACCACACGGGCAACCTGCCCCTGCTTTATAAAAAGGGTTTTCGCGGCCCGGTTTACGCCACCAACGAAACCTACCTCCTCTGCGACATAATGCTTCGGGACAGCGCCCATATCCAGATGTCCGAGGCGGAGTGGAAATCCCGCAAGGCAAAGCGGGCGGGCAGACCCCCGGTTGAGCCCCTCTATGATATTTCCCACGTGGAGGGTCTTATGCACGAATTTCACCCCTGTACCTACGGCCAGAGGGTCACCGTCAATGAAAATATTATCGTTCGCTTTACCGACATCGGCCACCTGCTGGGCAGTTCCTGCATCGAAATGTGGCTGAAGGAGGGAGACACCGAAAAGAAGCTTGTTTTCAGCGGTGACATCGGAAACGTTGACCAGCCGATTATAAATGACCCCTCTCCCGTGAAAGAGGCGGATTTTCTGGTGATAGAGTCCACCTACGGCGACCGCTTTCACGGCGAGCACCTGGGATATGAAGTGGCCCGGGATATGCTGGCAAGGCATATACAGACCACCCTTGACCGGGGCGGAAATGTTATCATTCCCTCCTTTGCCGTGGGGCGCACACAGGAGATGCTGTATTTTATACGGGACATTAAAAACTCCGGCCTTGTCACCGGCCATCCGGACTTCCCCGTGGTGGTTGACAGCCCCCTTGCAAACGAGGCTACAAACGTCTTTCTTCAGTGCGGCGTGGAGTGCTTCGACAAGGAGACCCGGGATGTGATGCTCTCCGGCGACAACCCTCTGGTGTTCCCCGGCCTGCAGCGCAGCATCACCGCCGAGGATTCAAAGGCGCTGAATATGGATTCCACTCCCAAGGTAATTATCTCCGGCAGCGGAATGTGCAACGCCGGACGCATCCGCCACCATCTGAAACACAACCTCTGGCGGCCGGAATGCACCGTGCTTTTCGTGGGGTACCAGAGCGAGGGAACTCTGGGCAGGGAACTGTACGACGGTGCGGACAGCGTAAAAATTTTCGGCGAGGTGGTCAGCGTGCGGGCGCAGATTGACCTGCTCCCCGGTGTCAGCGGTCACGCGGACAAAAAGGGTTTGCTCAACTGGGTGGACGGCTTTGAAAAAAAGCCCGCGCAGATATTTGTAAACCACGGCGACGACGACTCCTGCCGGGAATTTACCCGCACTCTGAATGAGGAAAAGGGACTCAACGCCTTCGCACCGTACAGCGGCACGGAGTTTAATCTGAAAACCGGCAAATTCGTAAAAATCACCGAAGGCATTCCGGTAAAGAAACCCGACCGCCGCGCCGCTCCCTCCGGAGCAGTGGGGGCGCAGGAGCTTGCCGCCGCGGCGGAGCGGCTGCTCACCGCCGCAAAGGGTGCGAAAAACCTTTCCGCCGAGGAGGCAAAACGCATTGCCGAGCAAATCAGAAAGCTTACCCAACGCCTTGAAAAATAACAAAAAGCCGCCCTTTTGGGCGGCTTTTCGCAACCAAAGTTAACATTATTTTTTTCGGCAGTTATCAAAAGTTGGTGGAAATTCCCCGGTTAGAGGGGTATAATCGGCTCGTAAGCAAAAATAAAAGTTGGAAAGGTGGGAAATTATGCTTTCTGAAAACATTCTCGCTCTGCGAAAGCACGAAAAGCTGTCACAGGAGCAGGTAGCAGAAAAAATCGGCGTTTCCCGACAGGCTGTTGCAAAATGGGAAAGCGGCGAAACAATGCCGGATATAGAAAACTGCTGCGCCCTTGCCAGACTTTTCTCCGTCAGCCTTGACGACCTTGTAAATTACGACAGCCGCCAGTCCATGGGTCTGCCCATGGGGCCAAAGGGCAAGCATTTCTTCGGCACCGTCACCGTGGGCGACAAGGGCCAGATAGTCATACCCGTAAAGGCCCGGAAAATTTTCTCCATCGAACCGGGGGACGACCTGGTGCTTCTGGGTGACACAAAAAGGGGTCTGGCGCTTATGAAGCAGAGCTTTCTGATTAATATGATAAACCGCGGCAGCGCCCCGGAGGACGAGGAAACATGAACGCCATTGAAGTAAAAAATCTCTGCAAAAACTGGGGCGGCTTTGCTCTGACGGATTTTTCCCTCGCCGTAAAACCGGGAGAGATACACGGCCTCGCAGGCCGCAACGGAGCGGGAAAATCCACCGCTCTGGGGGGCATGATGGGTCTTGTCCGGGCGGACGGGGGAGAGGTGCGCTTTTTCGGGCAGGAAGTGGACGCCGCCCGGGAGCACATAGGCTACGTTCCCGGCGCCGCGGCCTACTACCCCCGCAAAACCCTTAAATCCATCGCCGCCGTAAGCGCCGGCTTTTATAAAAACTGGGACAAAGAGGCGTACAGGCGGTATATGACCCGCTTTGGTCTGGAGGAGGGCAAGAGAGTAAATCAGCTCTCCACCGGTATGCAGGTGAAATTCGCCCTTACCCTTGCCCTGTCCCACCGGGCGCAGGTGCTGGTGCTTGACGAGCCAACCAGCGGTCTTGACCCCATATCCCGCCGGGAGATACTTGAAATACTTCAAAAGCTGGCGGAGCAGGGCTGCGCGGTGCTCTTTTCAACCCACATCATATCCGACCTTGAGCTTTGCGCCCACAGTCTTACCTGCCTGAAAGCGGGCCGCGTGGTGGAGCAGTGCACCCTTTCCGAACTGCGCTCAAAGTACCCCCAATATCCCACCCTTGAGGACGCTGTGGTGGAGCTGTGCCGGGAGGTGTGGGAATGAAAGCGCTGATTAAAAAGGAATTTTCTCTGGCAATGCACCCGGCGGCGATGTGTTTTCCCTTTCTTGCCGCCATGCTGCTGATACCCGGCTATCCTTTCTACGTGGCATTTTTCTACGTGACCCTGGGCATATTTTTCATCTGCCTTTCAGCCCGTGAAAATTCCGACGAACTTTTCACCCTGCTGCTGCCCGTCAGCCGCCTGCGGGCGGTGCAGGGACGGATACTCACCGCCGTGATTTTAGAGCTTTTCCAGATTGTGCTGGGAGTGATTTTCGCCCTGCTGCGGGGAGTTTTGAAAATCGGCCCCAACGCCGCGGGAATGGACGCAAACGCCGCTCTTTTCGGTCTGGTTTTCATTATGCTGGGCATTTTCAACCTGCTTTTCTTTGTATCCTACTACAAAAACACCGCAAAACCGGGCAAGGCATTCCTTGTTTCCGCCATCGTCACCTTTGTATACATCACTACCGCGGAGATACTCTGTCACGCCGTCCCCCTTTTCCGTGACGTGCTGGACGCGCCCGCGGGGGAATTTGCCGGAGCCAAGGCCGCCGCTCTTATCATCGGCGGGGCAATTTATATTATACTTACTCTCACCGCCACGGTCTGGAGCGCAAAAAATTACGAAAAGCTGGATATAAAATAAGAAAACCTCCCCGTTGGCTGCCCAACGGGGAGGTTTTTATCATACATATGGCCGGTCGATTGTGATTACGCAGAAGTGATTTTCACCCCAATGGTCGGCAACTTTTTCGCACAAAAGCCGCCGCACGGCGCCGTCCTCAAGTCCGGAATCCAGCGGCACCACCGCGTCGAAAATCAGATTTGTGTGGCTGGGGCCCGCCACCATGCGGAAATCGTGAATGGAGATGCCTTCGTGTATCTCCCGGGCCAGCCGGCTAAGCTCCCGGCGATAGGTTCCAACAAGGGCGTCATCAGAAGCGATGGGGTCCATGTGGATAACCGCCTGACAGCCAATGTCTTTGCAGAGATTTCGCTCCAGCATATCCATCTCGTCGTGCAGAGCCCACAGGTCTCCGTCGCCGGGCACCTCCGCGTGAAGGGAAATCATCAGCCTTCCCGGGCCGTAATCGTGAACCACAAGGTCATGAATGCCCAGCACACTGGGGGAGGCGAGAACGGTTTTTTCGATTTCCTCCACAAGCTCCGCTTCCGGCGGACGGCCCAGAAGAGGTGAAAGTGTATCCTTCGCCGCGTTGTAGCCCGCCCAGAGTATCAGCAGGGATACCAGCAGGCCGCACCAGGCGTCGATGTTGAAGCTGATGAATTTGCCCACTATTGTGGCGATAAGTACCACCGCCGTGGATATGCAGTCGCACAGGCTGTCGGTGGCGGTGGCTCTCATGGCGGCGGAGGCGAGCTTTTTTCCCAAACGCCGGTTGTAGTAAAACATATAGAGTTTGCCGATTATGGCCACAACCAGTATCACGATAACCGCCGCGCCGGACTCCACAGGCTCCGGGTTTCTTATCTTGCCCACGGAGGTCTTCAGCAGTTCCACGCCCATAAGCAGTATCAGAATGGACACCGCAAAGCCGCAGATATACTCCACCCTGCCGTGACCGAAGGGGTGCTCCGGGTCGGGTTTTTTACCCGCCAGCTTAAAACCGAAGATGGTTATAAGGGAGCTTCCCGCGTCGGACAGGTTGTTGAAGGCGTCCGCCACGATGGAGATGGAGCCGCTGACAGCTCCCGCCACGGACTTGATTATAAACAGGCAGATATTCAAAAAAATGCCCACGGCGCCGCTTAAAATGCCGTACTTGCGGCGGGTAACAGGGTCGGAGATATCCCGCCGGTTTTTAATGAAAAACCTGGAAAGCAGCTCGACCATTGTCAGCCTCCTTGTCAGCCGGTGATTATCATATAAATGCCGGCGATAGCCATAAAGATGTATACACCGATTTTGAACTTGCCGGTGTCCAGCTTGTCAAATACCAGCTTGCCCGGAACATTGCCCAGAGCCAGACCGATAAGACAGGCGATAAGATAAGGCCAGCTGGACCAGGTCCACTGAGCAAGACCCATACGGGCCACGATGATGGACAGACCCTGAATGCAGAAAACGGTCTGCAGGGTGGCCATGTACCGCTGCTTGTCATCATAGGCATTGCTGTAATAGAGTACCAGAGGGGGCGCGGAGATGGAGAAAAATGCGCCCAGCAGACCGGATACAATACCGGCGATGCCGCCGCTGAGGGAATTTGCGGGAATGCGCACCCGGGCGGCGAAGCGGAACTGCCATATTGCCATCAGCACCAGCAGTACGCCCAGCATACGCTTGAGCAGGCTGCTGGAAACGCCGGCGCCCATAATAAGGCCGCCAACGGTGCCGATTACGGAGAAAACCATGGGCAGGACAATGTGCTTCCAGCATATCTGCTTTCTGAAACGGATGGTCAGAACGGTGGAGGTCACAAATCCGCCCACCAGAGCCACAGCAAGGCTTACGCCCGTAGGCAGGAAAAGGGGCAGCAGAGCCATAACGATAATGTTTGTGCCGAAGCTGGCGACGGTCTGAACGAAGCTTCCCGCCGCACAGACCAGGATGACCAATATGAACGCAAGAACAGGGCTCATGTACACACCTCCTGAAAAGTGTCGCAGCGGCATCCTGCGCATGAAAAACTGTTACAGTTGCCGCAGATTGATAAGACAAAAGCCCCGACGCATGTCGAGGCTTTGGTGGACGCTAACGGACTTGAACCGCTGACCCCCTGCACGTCAAGCAGGTGCTCTAGCCAGCTGAGCTAAGCGTCCATTCGGAACGTTCAATATTATATTATTTATATACACAAATGTCAATAAGAAAATCAAAAAATATCAAAACAAAAAGGGCGGTCAAAGGACCGCCCTTTCGGTGCAGAAAGGTTAGATTTCTTCGTAGTACTGAGCCATGTTGTCCTTCTTGTTCAGGAAGGGAACCTTCTCCTCCAGGGTCTCCTTGACCTTGGTGGCCTGGGCGGAAATCTTGTCCCAGAAGATGATAACGGTAGCAACGGCAGCAGCGATAGTAGCGAGAGTGAGGGTGACTTTCCAGAACTTTTTCATTTTTGTGACCTCCTAAGATTTATTATCTTGATGTTATTTTATTACAGTTTGTACGCCATATCAAGTGATATTTGATATTTTATTATTTGTTCATAAAAGAAGCAAATGTATGCCCATGGCGGCGGCGAAAATCAGATTTACACGCCAGTTGAGCTTTATAACAGCCCCCATGGCGGCCACCCTGTTTTCCGGCAGCAGACCGCTTTGTTTAAGGCTCCTGCATGGCAGAAGCACCGCGGCTACCAGCACCGCGCCCATGAAGGACGCCTTTGAAAACACGGTGAAGATAATCACCAGAGCCATCACCACGGCAACTGCCGTCAGCACCGCGAAAAGTACTCCCGCGCCCTTTCTGCCCAGAAGAACCGGCAGAGTGCGGCGTTTTGCGGAGATGTCCTTTTCAATGTCGCAGGTGTTGTTTGTCAGCATTATCAGCGCGATGGTCAAAATTGCGGGAACAGCGCAGAGTATTGCCAGTCCCGTCTGTCTTCCGCCCAGCACGTGATACATACCAACGGTGATAACTCCGCCCATAACCAGGCCTGCAACGGCCTCGCCTGTGGGCCAGGCGCTTAAAACGAAGGAGTACAGCACGATGGCTGCCACGCCCACCGCCCCGAAAATAAGGGTGATCCATCCTGCGGTGATGATGGCGTAAAGGCCGAATATCACGGCGAGGATTATAAGGGCGATGCCGAATTTCAAAGCGGTTTTCGGCTCAAGGCCGTTGTAGATTATGCTGGCGTCGGTTTCGTCGGTGCAGTTTTCGGCGGTGTCGGTACCGCTGATGAAATCCGCGTAATCGTTTAAAGTGTTTACCGCGCTTTGCAGGAATATTGCAACCAGCGCCACCGAGAAAAAGGCCAGGGGGTCGAAATCCACTCCGCTGAAAACAGCCAGTGCCGCGCCCAGCACGCCGGGAGCTATGGCGGCCCCCCAGGTGTGGGGAGCGGCAAGCTCCAGCGCCGCTTTAAGGGTCAGCTTATTTTTCATCAGGCAGTTCGTCCAGCTCGGACATGGTGAAAACGGGACCGTCAAGGCATACGTACTTGCTGCCGATGTTGCAGCGGCCGCACTTGCCGATGCCGCACTTCATGCGCATCTCAAGAGTGGTGATGACGTTTTCCTTGGAGAAGCCCATCTTCAGCAGGGACTGCAGACAGAACTTGATCATGATGGGAGGACCGCACAGAACGACCTTCTTGCCGGCGGGATCGAAGGCTTTCTGCTCCAGGAAAGCGGGAACGAAGGCAACGCTGCCGTTCCAGCCTTCTTCGGGGCGGTCAATGGTCAGATGAACGTCCAGATCCTCTACCTTGGGCCAGTTTTCAAAGAGGTCATCTTTGAAAACCAGGTCGGCGGAGCTTCTGCTGCCGTAGAGAACGTCCAGATGGCCGTAATCCTCACGGTGTTCGATGGCGTAGCGGATAAAGCTTCTTACGGGAGCCAGGCCGATACCGCCGCCGATGAACAGAATGTCCTTGCCCTTGCAGTCATCCACGGGGAAGTGGTTGCCGTAGGGGCCGCGAACGGCGATGGTCTGACCCTCGGTCATCTCGTGCAGAGCGTCGGTGAGCATACCGGTGCGCTTGATGGAGGATTCGATCCAGTCCTCGCCCTGAGCGGTGATGGAGAACATAGCCTCGCCAACGCCCAGCAGGGAGATCATGGCAAGCTGTCCGGGCATGGGAGCGAAGGGCTTCTTGCCGTCGAGGGTCTGGATGCGGAAGGTCTTAACGTCGGGGGTCTCGGCGGTGATCTTGATTACCTTGCAGACCTGGGGGACAAGAGGATTGTCGGAACAGGTGCAAACATGATTGGGATCGTTGTGGTTATGATCGCACATATTATTCCACCTCCATAGCTTTTTCTGCGAAAGCAGTAATATCCAGATGGGCGGGGCAGTTGGCTATGCAGCGGCCGCAGCCTACGCACAGGTACTTGCCGTGGCGGTCCTTGTAGTAGGCCAGCTTATGCAGATAGCGGTTGCGCAGACGCTCCTTCTTGGAGGGTCTGGGGTTGTGACCGCCCGCCATACGGGTGTAGTCGGAGAACATGCAGCTGTCCCAGCAGCGGAAAGCGGTGCCTTCGTCGCCGTGAACGTCCTGGTTGATGTCGAAGCAGTAGCAGGTGGGGCACACGTAGGTGCAGCAGGCGCAGCCAAGGCAGGCCTTGGTAACGTCGTCCCAGATGGGGCTTTCGAACATATCCATCAGCTTCTTTTCAAAGTCCTCGGGGACATTGATGTTCAGGCTGCATTCTACCTTTGCGGGCTTTGCCTTGGACTTTTTGTCCAGCAGGCTGTCCCACTTTTTGACGATTTCCTTGCCCTTTTCGGTAACGGCCTCAACGGTGAAGCCGCCCTCAACGGGGCACATCTGAACGTCGGCTACCTCAGCCTTCATGGGGTCGATGCCCATGCTGGTGCAGAAGCAGGTGGCCATAGGCTTGTCGCAGCCCATGGCGATAACGGCCAGACCTTCGCGCTTGGCGCTGTAGAAGCCGTCCTTGTAACCCTGCTCCAGAAAGACCTTGTCAAGTCTTTCGATGCTGGCGGCGTCGCAGGAGCGAACACCGAAAAGGATGGTGGCTGCAGCGTCGTTATGCTCGGTCATGGTGCCTTTGGCGATGCTGTAGGAGTACATCTTCTCGGTCTTGGGGAAGAGCACGTCCTTGGGAGGCAGCTTGCCGTTGCCTTCAAGGCACACATCGCCGCCCTTGTAGGGCATAAAGAACACGTCGCCCTCCCACTTTACGGGAGCGATAACGTTGGCTTCGGCTGCGAGAGCGCCGAGAGCTTCGGAAAGTTTTTCTTTGGGAAGTAACATTTCGGCGCCTCCTTACATAAATTCTTCCCTGTCGTTCAGGTCGTATTCACCAAGTACGGGAGCCTCTTCGATAGTAAGGCCGCATTCGGTGGGACCAAACAGGTCGTTGATGTCCTTGAGCATCTTTCTGGTCTGGCTCATGATGGGAAGGTTCATGGGGCAGACGCGCTCGCACTGACCGCATTCGATGCAGCGGTCACCCACGTGGTAGGCGCGGGTCAGGCCGTAGACCTGATTTTCGGCCCGGTTGTGGGCCTTGCCCTGCCAGCCGGTACGGTACTGGTCGGCATAGCACTCCACGCAGTTGCAGGCGGGGCAGACGTTGCGGCAGGCGTAGCAGCGGATGCACTTGTCATACTGGACAGCCCAGTAATTGTAGCGCTCGTCGGGGGTCATGGCAGCGATCTTCTCAACCTCGGCAAATCTCTCGGGGGAGATTTCCTCGGTGGTGGGCTGACCGATGAGTACGTCATAAATGACGGGAGTCTTGTGAGAGCAGGTGGCGCAGATGGGGTCTTCCTTGCCGTCGCAGACAACGCCGATGAGATACAGGTTCTCACGCTTGAGCTGCTTGTCGGAGATCATGCGGGCCACGGCACGGCTGTCGCAGCCGCGCAGGATGATGCCGATCTTCTTTTCGGGGTACTTGTCCTCCAGAGCGTACTTGGCAGTGGAGTTTACGCAGTACTTGTTCCAGACCAGCTTTTCCACGTCCTCAGCGCTTCTCATGAACAGAGGAGTGGTCTTGTCAGCGAAGCGGGTGGCCTGCCAGCCGATGATGTAACCCACCTCGCCGGATTCGAAAGCCTTCAGACAGGCGTTTTTGATTTCGTTAATCAATTATTCCGCCTCCTTTTCCAGGTAGTAGGGCTCACGGAACTTTTCGTTGGGGCCCATGGCCTTGATCTGGTTGGACACCTGGGTCACCACGTCACGGAACTTGGCGGCCTCAGCGCCGGAGATCCAGCGGCATACGAAACGGTTGGGATCGATGCCGTTATGCTCCAGCAGGCGCTTCATCAGCATGAAGCGGCGGCGGGTGTAGTAGTTGCCGGTGGCATAGTGGCAGTCACCGGGGTGGCAGCCGCAGACCATCACGCCGTCGCAGCCCTTCTGGAAAGCGCGGATGATGAACTGGGGGTTTACACGGCTGGAGCAGGGGACGCGGATAACGTGAACGTTTTCGGGATATTTCATACGGTTAAGACCCGCCAGGTCCGCGCCGGTGTAGGTACACCAGTTGCAGCAGAACGCAAGGATCTTAGGTTCCCAGTTTTCTTTTACAGACACAGAGAATCCACCTCCTCAAGGATCTGGTTGTTCTTGAAGCCCAGCAGCTCTATGCAGCCGGTACGGCAGGCAACGTTACATGCGCCGCAGCCCTGGCACAGGCCGCCGTTGATCTTGGCAACGGTCTTTTTAACGGTCTTGGGACCCTGACGGACGTCGATGTCCTCCAGAGTGATGGCCTTGTAGGGGCACATCTTCACGCAGAAGCCGCAGCCTGCGCACTTGCTTTCGTCCACCTTACTGATCATGGGAGAGGTCTCCATGCTGTCCTTGTTGAGCAGACCGATGACCTTGGAGGCGGCAGCGCCGGCCTGAGCAACGGTATCGGGAATGTCCTTGGGACCCTGGCAGACGCCGCACAGGAATACGCCGCCGGTCTGGGTTTCAACGGGACGGAGCTTGGGATGAGCCTCGGTTACCCAACCGTGGTTGTCAACGGCGATGCCCAGCATGCCGGCCAGCTCGCGGATGCCAACGGCGGGAACCATGGCGGTCTCCAGAACGACCATGTCGGCCTTGACGGCTACCTTGCGGGCCAGCAGGCTGTCCTCGCCCAGGCAGATCAGCTTGCCGTCTTCCTCGTATATCTTGGAAACGCGGCCGCGGACGTAGATAGCGCCGTCATGACGGGTGTTGTCATAGAATTCCTCGTAGTTCTTACCGGGGGTACGAACGTCGATATAGAAGGTAACAACCTTGGCGCCGGGGATCTTGTCAAGGATCTGGTGAGCGTGCTTTGCGCCGTACATGCAGCAGGCGCGGGAGCAGTAGCTCTTGCCCTTCTTGGGATCACGGGAGCCAACGCACTTGATGATAACGATGGTCTTGGGCTCGGTGTTGTCGGAGGGACGCAGGATGTGGCCTTCGGAAGGACCGGAGGCGTTTACCAGACGCTCAAACTGCAGACCGGTGATAACATCCTTGTACTTGCCGCCGCCGTATTCGGGATACAGCTCGCCCCATTCGATCAACTGATAGCCGGTAGCAACAACGATGGCGCCGAACTTCTCGGTGACCAGCTTATCCTCGTCCTCAAAGTTGATGCAGCCCAGGGGGCACAGCTTGGCGCAAAGGCCGCACTTGCCGTCGATGAGCTTGCGGCAGGCATTGGGGTCGATAACGGGCTTGGCGGGAACGGCCTGTGCGTACATCTTGCCGATGGCGGGACGCTTTGCCAGACCCTGGTTGAACTCGCTGATGACCTTGGTGGGGCACTTGGTTTCGCACAGACCGCAACCGGTGCAGATGTCGTGGTTGACATACTTGGCCTTCTGGCGGATGGTAACGTCAAAGTTGCCGACATAGCCGCCTACGCTCTCGATTTCGGAGGAGGTCATCAGGGTGATGTTGGGATGCTGGGAAACGTCGACCATCTTGGGGGTGGAGATACAGGCGGAGCAGTCCAGGGTGGGGAAGGTTTTGTCCAGCATGGCCATTTTGCCGCCGATGGAGCTTTCCTTCTCGACCAGAACTACCTCGTGGCCGGCGTCAGCGATGTCCAGAGCGGCCTGAATACCGGCGATACCGCCGCCGATTACCAGGGCGCGCTTGGTGATGGGAATGCTGGAGGTGTGCAGGGGCTCGTTGAGGAGGACCTTGGCCACGGACATACGGGCCAGATTGATGGCCTTCTCGGTGGCCTTTTCCTTGTCGGTATGTACCCAGGAGCACTGCTCACGGATGTTGGCGATCTCCAGCTGATAGGGGTTGATCTTGGTGCCCTTGAGCATCTTGCGGAAGGTGACCTCATGCATTCTGGGGGTGCAGGAGCAAATTACGATGCGGTCCAGGTTTTCCTTCTCGATGGTCTCCTTGATCATGGCCTGACCGGGCTCGGAGCACATATATTTATAGGTAGAGGAATAAACCACGCCGGGGAAGCTTTTGGCAGCCTCGGCTACTCTTTCGACGTCAACGGTCTGGGCGATGTTGGTGCCGCAGTGACATACGAATACGCCAACTCTGCTCATTTAACGTCAGCCTCCTTTCCTGCACGGATGGCTTCCGCGATGATCTTGGAAGCGTCGGTGTAATGGGCGTCCAGAGCGATTTCGTTCCAGTGAGCGCCCATGGCGATGGCGATCAGTTCGGTGAACGCGAAGACGGGGATGCGGGGAGTGCCGAAAATACGCTCGTACTCCTTCTGGCGCATCTCCAGGTTCATGTTGCACAGAGGGCAGGCAGTGACGATGCACTGAGCGCCGTTGGCAACAGCGTTTCTGATGATAACGTCAACCAGAGGTCTGGTTTCGGTGGTGGCGTCGTTCTGGTGGGCACCGCCGCAGCACTCGGTCTTGAAGGACCAGTCGATGCAGTCCGCGCCGGACAGGGAGATGATGTTCTCCATGGTCATGGGGTTTTCACGGTCGGGAGCGCCGGTGATGGCGGCGGGACGAACGTTCAGACAGCCGTAGTAGCAGGCGACTTTCAGGCCCTTGAGGGGTCTGCGGATCTTTTCCTGCATGGCGGTCATAGCCTCTTCGGTGCCGAAGATGTCCATGAAATTGAGAACTTCGCGCTTTGCCTCGTAGGGCATGCCGATGGTCTTTTCCACCTGATAGCGGACGCCGGCGTCATTCTTGCAGTGATGGGCGGCGGTCTTCAGTCTGGAGTAGCAGGCGGCGCAGCCGGTGGCGATGTCCAGATGGGGGAAATTCTTTTCGGCCTTGGCAAGGCTGAGGGCGGGCAGGGCAAGGCCCATAACCTCGTTCATAACGTGGGCGCTGGTGGCGCCGCAGCAGTTCCAGCCGTCTATCTCGTACAGGTCCATGCCGATCTGTCTGCAGACGTACTCAAGAGAGAGTCTGTAGCACTTGGCGGTGGAGCCCATGGAGCAGCCGGGGAAGAAGGAATATTTCATCATTTTTCAGCTTTCCCCCATTCCTTGGATTTTTCCATAGTGTTGCTGACTTCCTTGGGATTTTTGATAAACTCGGGCAGCACGCTTACCAGCTTGTGTCTGAGCATGTGGGGCACGCTGTTCATGTCCTGGAAGATATCCAGGCTGACCATGTTGTAGATCAGGGCGAGGAAGGCTTCCTGGCTCTTGCCGGTGAGCTTCAGGTTAGTCAGGAAGATGTCGTTGAAGATCTTGCTCTTGCGGCGGATCTTGCCCTTTTCGATGGCGTCGTAGCGGGCCTGTTCGATAACGGAGGGGATGTCAACGTCGTGGGGGCATCTTTCGTGGCAGACGTTGCAGCCGGTGCACAGCCAGATGGCCTCGCTGCTTATAAGCTTGTTATAAGCGGCCTCGCCAAGCTGGGTGCAGTGCATAATCTGCCTGGAGTTGAGGTCCATGCTGTTTGCCATGGGACAGCCGGCAGCGCACTTACCGCACTGATAGCAGTCCATGGGATCAACCTTGGCCCTGCGCATGAGGGATGCCATGGTTCGATTACTCATAATAACACCTCTATCTTTCGCGCCCGGACAATTTCAGGGCGATGTCTTTCAAAGCGTCTTTGGCCGGAATCTCCGGCAGGGGTGCCAGGGCGTCAAGGCCCTTCTGTAAATAACTATCGGCCAGATTGTGGGTATATTCCAGTCCGTCGGTAGTTTTGACCCACTTGGCGGTGGCCTCGGGGTCGGTAAGGTCGGGCAGTCTGTCGGAAACCTGGGCGGCCCTTATCACCGGCATGGTGTAAATGCCCCGGCGCAGATCCTGCAGGGAGGGCTTGCCGAAAACGGCCTTGCCGGTAAAGTCAAGCAGGTCGTCCTCCAGCTGGAAGGCGATGCCCAGATTGAGCCCGAAATCCGCAAGGGCGTCTTGCCACTGCACAGGCAGTCCGGCGGCGATTGCGCCGCATCGGCAGCTGGCAGACAGCAGCAGGGCGGTCTTGCGCTTGATACGGAGCATATAGCTCCCGGCGTCGTGCATTTCGAAATTCCCCCGGGCGGCCAGTTGGTCCAGCTCACCGATGCACATTTCCCGGGAGGTCTCGGACAGGACTTCGTTTATTCCGGTGCCCCGGTAGATGCTCAGCACTCTCATGGCGCCGGACAGCAGCCTGTCACCCTTTTTTATGGCCACCGCGTTGCCGTGGAGGTGGTTCAGGGTGGGGCGGCCACGGCGCTCGTGACTGTCATCCACCACGTCGTCGTGTACCAGGGAGGCGGTGTGCATCATCTCCAGCATGGCCATCAGCGGTACTATTTCACAGTCTTTGCTGCCGAAATAGGATGCCGCGCAGGCCAGGATGGGACGCAGGCGTTTGCCGCCGGATAAAAGCATATCGCAAAGCTCGTCCTCAGAAGAAAAAAGCGTGGAAAAAAGCTTTTCCATCTCGCCCAGACGGCGGTCGGTTTCCGCTGCCAGTGCCATGTATTCACTTTTAAGGGCGATGTTCACTTTCAGATTCGACATAAACTTTGCAGGTCCTTTTGAGGAATGTTTCGTAATTCTCCCCTGGGCCTTCGTCGCTGCATTCGTCCTCAAGACGCTGGGCGAAGGTGTCGATAAGCCAGGGGCTGTCCAGCGGTATCATAAGAGAGGAGAACAGGGCGAAGAAGTTGTCACCCAGAAGAGTCAGGCGGGCGTTGTCGCCCTGAAGTTTGTGAAGATGCAGGAAAGCATAAAAGGCCTGTGCCATAGCGGCGAAATGGCAGGTCTGGGGATGCGCCCCCATAACGCCGACAACGGTATTGGGTACGCTTTCCCGGTCTATGCCTTCCAGCTCAGCCTCCCGGAGGACGGCGTAACCGTCCTCCAGAAGAGCATTGATGCTGTTTAACATTAATAATTAGAGAGTGATCAGACCCACGTCGGCGCACTCGGCACCAACGGTAGCCTTCAGGGTCTGGCCGCCTACCTTGACGATGTACTCGCCGCTGTTTTTGTCCAGCTTGTCAAAGTAGAAATCACCGAACATATCGGTAACGGTGGTGGCAACCACTTCGTCGCCCTTGCACAGCTCAACCTGAACGCCCTTGGCGCAGGTCTTCAGACCGTCCTTGCCGGTGGTCTCAACAGCGCCGCAAACGTAAACGTTCTTGTACAGGTGCAGGTTCTTGTAAACGACTCTGGGCTTGGCGCCGGCGCCGTGGAGGGGCTCAAGACCCTTGACCATGGCCAGCTTCTCGAAGTCGCCGTCGTCGCACTTTACGATGCGCAGAGCGCGCAGGGGGCAAACCTGAACGCAGCGGGGCTCTTTCCAGCCGTCATCAAGCAGATGGGCGCAGCCGGTGCACTTCTGAGCAACCTGCAGGTCCTCGTTCCAGTCGATAGCGCCGAAGGGGCAGGCGTCCTTGATTTCGGGACGGCCCTTGGCCTTGACGGGATCCATCATCACGATGCCGTCTTCTCTCTTGAAGAATACGTCGGGATAAGCCTTGATGCAGGCGGCGTTGTCACAGTGGTTGCAGATGCTGGGCAGGTAGTGGACCTGAGCGTGGGGATAGTTGCCGCGCTCGACTCTCTTGATGCGGATCCACTTTTCGTCCTCGCGGCGCTGCTCATCGGTGTAGGGCAGCCAGCAGTTGCCGCAGTGCTCGTCTTTACAAGCCATGATACAGGTGTGGCAGCCAACGCACTTGGCCAGGTCCACAACGATATGGAACTTACTCATTACGCTTTGACCTCCTTGTCACCCTTGTAGGTGGATTTCATGGGTTCCCAGGTTCTGACCTGGCCGTCCCACTTGCGGACTTCGACCAGGCAGGAGTTAACAGCCAGGCCGTGGGCGTGTTTGGTGATCATACGTTCGGGGGTGAGGATGTTCACGCAGCCGGCACGGTCGGTGGAGACGCCGGGCTCGCCCAGAGGATCGTAGTCAGCGCAGGATTCATAGCTGTGTACGGTGCCGGAGGGCAGACGGTTGGTGATATCCAGAGCGCAGATAACGTAGCCGCGGTCGTTGAAGACCTCAACCAGGTCATGCTGCTTCAGGCCGCGGGCAGCGGCGTCGTCGGCGTTCATACGGAATACCCAGTAGTAGTAGCCGTCGATCTTGATACGGTGCTCTTCGATCTCGTTGATGTAGCCTTCCTTGCCGTCGCCCATGGTGTGGAAGCTGAACTTGGCATGGGGAGAGATCATCTGCAGAGGATACTTGGCATAAAGCTCGGTAGTCTCGCGGCCCTCGAAGGAGGGGATGTAGGTGCAGATGGGCAGACGCTCTTCGTCGTTGGGATCAAAGCGCTTAAGGGTGTTGCACTCGAACTCGAACAGACCGGTCTGGGTCTGCAGACCCTCGGCGTATCTGCCGGCGTACTCGGAGGGCAGGGGGGTCAGTTCGGGGGAGTTCTTCTTGCCGCCCTCAACGAACCATCTGTAAGCGACCTCGTCGCGGCGGTTTTCGGGCAGGGGGGGTACAACGTAGTAGCCCTTCTGAATGAACTTGGCCCAGGGCATGACCTTGGGCATATCGGTGCCGTTGTAGTAACGGACTACCCAATCGTACAGGCTGTTGCCTTCGCAGAATACCTGACCGAGACCCAGACGGCAGCAAACATCGTAGAAGATGTCGAAGTCGGACTTGGACTCGCCCAGAGGCTCGATGCACTTGTGCTGCACGAAGATAACGCGGTGGTTGTTCTGCAGGTAGGTGCGGTCGATGTAGCCGCCGGAGGAGGACATTTCGCCAACGTCCCAACGTTCGAAGTTGGTGCAGGCGGGCAGGATAACGTCGGCAAACTTGCACTCGCCCTCAAACCAGATGGACTGGTTGACAACGAACTGCAGGCTGTCGCAGCGATACATCTGAGCGAAACGGCTGGTGTTGGACTGAGTACCGATGTGGCTGCCGCCGTACTTGTAGTACATCTTGACGGGGTTGAAGCCGGGGGCGGGGTACTTGGCAGTCTGGAACTGGCCGGTAACGCTGTGAACGTCGTGTACGTGGAAAGCGTCCAGCTCTCTGTTCATAATGGCCTCAGGCAGACGCAGTCTGGGAATCTGCTGACGGACAGAGTTGAGAGAAGGAGTCTGGGGTACACGGTTGTAAGTGGAGACCATGGCGCCGGAAGTGACGCAGTCGCCGGAGAAGCCGCCGTCGGCATAGCCGGGGAAGTGGAAGCGGCTGTCCAGGGGAGTACCGTACTGCAGGCCGCCGAAGTTGATGCCGGGTTTGCCCCAGCCCTGCATGGCCAGCAGACATACCATGGCGCGGGCCCATTCGGTACCGAATGCGGTACGGCAGGCGCTGCCGAATGCGGGAATGCCGCCGGCGGCCAGGTAGGTTTTCTTGGAGCCCCACTCGCGGGCAAGAGCGCGAACGACTCTGGCCTCAACGCCGGTGATGGCTTCCTGCCATTCGGGGGACTTGGGAACGCCGTCGTCCTCGCCCAGCAGGTACTTTTTCCAAACGTCGAAACCGTAGGTACGGGTGGCGACGTAATCCTTGTCGTACAGGCCTTCGGTGATCCAGGTGTAGGCGATGGCCAGGGCGAGAGGAGTATCGGTGGCAGGTCTGGGGGAGATCCAGCGGCCGCCGAGGAAGGAAGCGGTGGAGTTCAGATAGGGGTCGATGTGAACGACTTCGATACCCAGATCCTTGATCCAGTTACGGCGGATGGTGCCTTCCTGAGCGGCGTAAACGCCGGAGGTGGATTCGGGGTCGGAGGACCAGAAGACGATCATTTCTGCATTCTGCATGCAGTCTTCTACGGTGTTGTAGGGCTCTACGCCGCCGTTACGGGTGGAGCCGCCGTAGTGGTGAACAGCGCCCCAGCAGAAGCCTTCCCAGGAGTCGGGGTTGTGCAGGCAGGTGGTGGCGCCGATAACGTTGAAGAAACGCTTCAGGCAGGACAGGTAGTAACCAACGTTACCCCAGGTGTGATGGCTGCCGTGGGAGCCGAAGATGGTGCCGGGGCCGTACTCTTTACGGACGCGGACCATTTCGCTGCAAACGATATCCAGGGCCTCGTCCCAGCTGATTCTCTCATAGCCGGAAACGCCGCGGTTTTCGTAGTTGCGCTCGCCGTTGACGTCGAAGTCAACACGCTTCATGGGGTACAGGATACGCTTGGGAGAGTAGACCATGCCCTTCTGGGCCATGGCATGGGGAGCCAGAGTGGTACGTCTGGGGGGAGAGAACTTCTTGCCCCTGGCGGTGATGGTCCAGGTGTCGGCGTCGGTCTCGTCAAAGTCGATGGGGGTCATACGGACGATTTTACCGTCCTTTACGTATACGAAAACGGGACCGCCGTTGGTGCCGTTGACGTAACGCATTTCGCCGTTCTTCATCTTGGTACCGTACAGGCCGGTGGACAGGAGAGGAGCGGTGAAAACTTTCAGCAGCAGAGCGGCAAACCACTGGGCGTCCTCATCGGGGCCGTGGAGAGCCAGCTGGCCCTGCTTGGCGGCGTTAACGAAGTCCATCTGGTTGCGGATGAGGGCAACCACTTCTCTGGCGATACGCCAGTCTTCGAACACCATTACTACGGTTGCGCTGTTGAAGATACCGGTGCGGCCGGTAACTTTGCCGTTCTTGAAAGTAAAGCAACGGCCGTAAGAGTTGTCTCTCAGCTTGAGCTGAACGGTAAGATTGTCCTTCTTCAGCAGTTCTTCCTTGAAGTCGGGGAAGACTGCGGCAAGAGCGTTGAGGGTCTTGTCCAGAACGAACAAAGTACCGCTGACCAGGATTTTGTCTGTCATTTCCACAGAGTAGTTCCACCTTTCTATGCGAATGTTTTTTTAATCCTTATCATCCATAGTGATTTTACCTCAAAAACATTATATAAGTAAATGAAATCAGCCATACGAAAACCGTATACCAGCGTTGCACTCCGCGCATAAAACCGCAAATTTTGCCAGAAATTTCACAATTTTTTTGTTTTATGCAGAATCTGAATAAGTGCACACACATTTTGCATAAAGTTAGTCAAACTTAACTCCCTGTTTCTAAAATTTTGCTCCCTTCTCCAATGCGACGGAAAATTCTTCCAGATAGGGTTTAAAATAGAAAAAAGGAGGCGAGTTGCATGAAAACGGTATACATAGACAGCCTTTTTCTGTTGAATTTGGCCATAAACTGTCTTCTTCTGCTCGCCTCCGGACGAATAACGATTTCGGAAACAAAGGTCAAAAAAGTGCTTCCGGCGGCGGCCTTCGGTGGGCTGTGGGCAGTGGCTTCTTTCGTCCCAAAACTGGGATTTTTGAGCCTTTTACCCTTGAAATTGTTGTGCGTGACGGTCATGAGCACAATAACTTGGGGTTTGGGCAGGGGACTTTTCAAGCGCACGGCGGCCCTTTTTGCCATGACCGCCCTTTTCGGCGGAGCGGTGTGGGCGGTCTACTACATAATCGGGGGAAAAGGGGCGCCGGAATCACCCGGTCCGGGGGCTGTTCTGGCGGGTGCGGCGGTCTGCTTCGGGGCGGTTGCGGCATGGTGCTCAAGAACCCCTTCGGCGCAAAAAACCACCGTGCGTATGACGGTGGAATCGGGGGGCAAAATCACCTCTCTCACGGCTCTTCTGGACAGCGGAAACGAGCTGCGCGACCCCCTTACCTCAAAGCCTGTGACAGTGGTTTCCAGAGATGCTTTTTTCGAAATTTTACCCCCGGAATTTGCCCCTGCAAAGGCTCTGGACGACCCGGTGGAATGCTTCGAAATGCTTCGCCGGCTGTCCTCGGGGCAGAGCTTCAGACTTATAAGCTATACCGCATTGGGAGTGGAGGGAGGCATGCTTCCCGCCCTTCGCGCGGACGCTGTTACGGTGGGGCGCCGCCGCCGTGAAGGGATGCTTGTGGCCTGCGCTCCGGGTGAGATTTCAAAACATGGAGGTTACACGGCTCTGGCCGGAACGGACGTATGAAAAAGATACTTTTAATTAAACTGAAACTGGCCGCATTGCTTGAAAAACTGGGTCTTTTCCGCCCGGGTGAGGTCTATTACATAGGGGGCAGCGACACCCTTCCCCCACCCCTTACGCGGGAGGAGGAAGCGGGCCTGATCGACCGCCTGTCCCACGGCAGCGCCACCGCCAGGCAGGCTCTTATAGAGCGCAATCTGCGTCTTGTGGTGTACATTTCCCGCCGTTTTGAAAATACCGGCGTGAACATCGAGGACCTTGTTTCCATCGGCTCCATCGGGCTTATAAAGGCCATCAACACCTTTGATTCCGGGAAGAATATCAAGCTCGCCACCTATGCCTCCCGCTGCATTGAAAACGAGATTCTGATGTTTTTGCGCAAAACCTCCAACCGCCGGGGAGAAATCTCTCTGGATGAGCCTCTCAGCACCGACTGGGACGGAAATGAGCTGCTCCTGGGGGACATTCTGGGCACCGAATCGGACACGGTTGTGCGGCCCATGGAGGACGACGCCGACCGGCGGCTGGTGATGGAGGCGGTGGAAAAGCTTCCGGGCCGGGACCGGGACATCGTGCGTCTGCGCTTTGGTCTCGGAGGGGGCAGGGAGCTGACCCAGAAAGAGGTGGCGGACATGATGGGCATATCCCAGTCCTATATCTCCCGCCTTGAAAAACGCATCATTTCCCGCCTGCGCACGGAGCTGCACCGTATGCTGTGATTTTCAAAATAAAAAAAGACCGCTTTGGGCGGTCTTTTTTTGTTTACTTTTTGCCGGAGTATTCCTCCTGCCTGCGGCGCAGCTCCTGCCCGCGGCGGCGGTTTTTCTCCTGCTGAGCACGGCGCTTGGCGGCCTGCCTGCGCACCATTATGCCCAGAATTACGATTACAACAAGTATTACGACTACAATGACAACCGCCTTGATTACAGGCTTTCTTGCGGTTTCGCGGATGCCGTCGACCACGGCCTCGGGAACGCTGCGCTCGATGTCAACGAGGGCGGTCAGAGGGGCGCTGCCAAGCAGCACGCCGTTTTCGTCGTAAACCTCGTACAGACCCAGCTCCTGTCCCTTTGTGATGGGAGCGGTGATATTGTCCTGATTGAAAACCGTGATAACCTTTCTGGTAGCTTCAATATCAAAGCTTGCCGGCAGCAGATATGTAACCTCGCCGCTGATGCACAGCACCACGCTGTCGGCGCCCTCGCCCAGTTTTACAGGCACCTCCGTGATGGGCGTTCCGTCGGCAATAACGGTCTGGTAGGACCAGTTTTCAAAGCCGTAATTAAACAGTCTGATGGTTTCGTAGAAGCTCATTACCCTGACGGAACCATCCTCCTGGGGAATACTGTCTGTTTTCAAAACCACGCTTAAAAGTTCCTTGTCATCCTTGAAAGCGCAGCTTACAAGACAGCGTCCGGCGGGGGTGGTATAGCCGGTTTTTCCGGCGATGGCGTAGGGGTAGAGATAGTTGGCGTTGATGCTGTCGCTGATGAGCTGGTCGGTGGACTCAAGGTCTCTGGGCTCGGAAAGATTGGTGGCGGGAACGGTGTACGCGGCGGTGCCGGCGACGGTGCGTATAATGTCGTTGGAGAAGGCTGCCCTGCCGATTATGGCCATGTCCCGGGCGGTGGTGTAGTGGTTTTCGTCGTGCAGGCCGTGGCAGTTTACGAAGTTTGTGCCGGTGCAGCCCATGGCGGCAGCCTTTTCGTTCATCAGCTTTACGAAATCCGCCGTGGAGCCGGATATGTACTCAGCGATGATATTGCAGGCCTCGTTGGCGGAGGGCAGCATGGCACAGTAGAGCAGATTTTCAAGAGTCATGGTCTCGCCGGGCAGAATGCCCGCCGTTGAGCCGGCGTCGATAAGGTCCAGATAAGCGGTTTCGGAGGCGGTGACCTCAGCGTTCAGATCCCCCACCTCGGCGGCGATGAGACAGGTCATGACCTTTGTAAGAGAAGCGGGATACATTTTCTCGTCTGCGGCCTGCTCAAACAGCACGTCACCGGTGACCATGTCTATCAAAATTGCCGCTCCGGCCTCCGCCTTGTAGTCCTCCTGGGCGAAAGCAGACAGAGGAAAAGAGAAAATTGTTATAAAAATTGCCGCAATTGCGAGAAATTTGAATTTTTTCATATGAAAATCACCGAAAATGTGTTATAGTTATTGTGTGTGAATTATTATAACAAAAAATCTTGCACGATTCAATAAAAAGGAAGCTAAAATGCGTATATCAAAATCCACCGCGTTCATTTCCGCGGCCTTCATCGCATTTTTATTTTTCTGCATTGGCCGCTATTGTTCCGCGAGCCCTGTGACACAGAATATTACCGTTGAAACGGAAAGACCTGCGGCGGTGGAGACGGCCGCGGAAACCCCGGATGTTATTCCCGATGCGGCCCTGCCCGTCCGGACGCCGGAAGCCCCGGCAGATACAGACGACGCCCCGAGCCGGACTACACAGACCCATACCTCTACGACGGAGGGGACTGACCCGGAAACAAGTGGTTCCCCGGCCGAACCCCCGGCGGCCGGACTGATAAACATCAACACCGCAACCGCAGCCCAGCTGGATTCTCTCCCCGGCATAGGCGAGGTACTCTCACAGCGCATCATTGAATATCGCCAGGCAAACGGCCCCTTTGCCGCCCCGGCAGACATAAAACTGGTGGACGGCATAGGCGATGGAAAGTTTAGCGAAATCAAGGACCTTATCTGCACACAATAATTTTACGGAGGTTGCTGCCATGAGAATACTGGTAGTAGACGACGAAAAGCTGTTGGTCAAGGGAATAAAATTCAACCTTGAAAACGAGGGATATCAGGTGGAAGCCGGCTACGACGGTCTTGAGGCCGTGGAGCTTGCCAAAAACGGACGCTTCGATCTTATAATTCTTGATCTTATGATGCCGGGCATCGACGGTTTTGAGGCCTGCATGAGAATCAGAGAATTTTCCAACGTTCCCATCATCATGCTCACCGCACGAGGCGAGGCCACGGACAAAATTCTTGGATTTGAATACGGTGCGGACGATTACGTCACCAAACCCTTCGATATCCTGGAACTGAAAATGCGCATCCGCGCCCTGCTGCGCCGTGGCGGCGCCGCCGGTCAGGGCAACGTTTCCGCCAAGCTTACGGCGGGACACATCTCCATAGACACCGACACCCGCAACGCATGGAAAAACGACCAGAGCGTTGAGCTGACGGTGAAGGAATTCGACCTTGTTGAGCTGATGATGCGAAACGCGGGCCGTGTTTACAGCCGCGAAAATCTGCTCAACATCGTCTGGGGTTACGATTATCAGGGCGATATCCGTACCGTGGACGTTCACATCCGCAGGCTCAGGGAAAAGCTGGAACTCAACCCTGCCGAGCCTCAGTACATAATGACCCGTTGGGGGGTTGGGTACTATTTCTGCAAGAAATGAGTATAATCCGCCTCCGGTGGTGGAGCAGTTTCCGCCCTCAGAGGCAAGGATAGACCGCTATTTCATAATAAGTAAGCTTCAGATGCGCTATGCCCTCACCTATATTCTGGTCATAGCGGTGGTTCTGGTGCTTATGAATATCTATCCCGTGCTGTCTTTCCGAAACATGGTGTTCAGCTCCAAGGAGAATTCGCTCATCAACAGCGCCAACGTCATCTCCGCCGCCATGGGCGGTCTGGATGCTCTCACCGAGGCCGGCGTAAAGCAGGTTGTAGAGGTGGTCGGCGGCGACGGCAGTCTGGAGATTGTGGTCACCAACGCCGCGGGACATGTGCTTTACGGTGATGCCGCCGAAAATTCCCAGGATCTTGTCACCGCACTGGGGGGCAAGGATGTTTTTCGCGCCCATTACTCGCGGGAGTTCGGCTTTATCAGTACCGCCGCCGTGCCGGTGGTCAGCCAGGGACAGGTGATCGGCTGCGTCACCGTGCAGGAGACGGATGTTTCCCAGGCCATGTTTCTGCGGGAAATTCAGGAGGACTTCACCTGCATCACCATGCTGGTTATTATCTTCACAATGGGCATGAGTCTGATTTTCTCCTTCGTTATGACCACCCGCATTAACCGCCTGCTGGAGGGCGTAAAAAAGGTGCGCGCCGGCAACTACGGCGAGGATATAATCCTGCCCGGCTCCGATGAACTGGCTCAGCTCTCCGTGGAATTCAACAGCATGACCGAGCGGCTGAAAACCGACGAGGAGGAGCGCCGGCGCTTCGTTTCCGATGCTTCTCACGAACTGAAAACGCCCATTGCCGCCATACGCCTGCTGTCGGACAGCATTGTTCAGGCGGACAATATCGACGTTGAAACGGCGAAGGAATTTGCCGAGGATATTTCCTGGCAGACCGACAGACTCAAAAGCCTTTCGGAAAAACTTCTGGTGCTTTCCCGCCAGGACGAGGGCGGCGAGAGCCACAGAGAGCCTCTTGACCTTTCCGAGCATGTGGCCTACGGCATACGCCTGCTGCGCCCTCTGGCACAGCAGAACGGGGTGACCTTTCATCACAGCCTGAATTCCGGCTGCTTTGTCATGTCCAGCAGTGAGGAGATGGGTCTTGTGGTGTTCAACCTGCTGGAAAACGCGGTAAAATACAACGTTCCCGGCGGCAGAGTCACCGCTTCCGTGGTCAGAAACGCAGAGAATGTTTTCTTTGTGGTGGAGGACACCGGCATAGGCATCCCCGACGAGGACAAGGAAAAAGTATTCCAGCGTTTTTACCGCGTGGACAAGGCCCGCAGCAGAAAAAGAGGCGGCAGCGGCATCGGCCTTTCCATCGTTTCCGGCGCCGTTGAGGCTATGGGCGGAAATATTACGGTTGAGGACGGCGCGTTCTGCGGCACAAGATTTACGGTTGTGCTGCCCGTTTGCGCCGCGCCACCGGAACAGACCGACTATACAATTTAAAATATATATACAAAAACCCGCCTGCGGAGTGAACCGACAGGCGGGTTTTGATATTGAATATGAAAAAAGCGGGAAAAACCTCCCGCAAATGTCTTGACATGCCATAATTTACATGATAAAATAACAGTCCACGCGCTCCTGTTCAAGGACAAGGCGGGACTGTTCCTGCAATTATAATAGTCCATTTTCCCGCATTTGTCAAGAGGAAGCGTTAAAAAACATCAACCCAACCGGGCGTGTCAACAACTGGGGAAGTTCCCCGTATCTATACCACACAGAAGGGCAGTGAGGCAAGAAATGGTAAATGTTAAAGACGTCTACTATGGCAAGACCCTGCGAAAGAGCTTTTCCAAGCTGGATCAGATCCTGGAAATGCCGAACTTTCTGGAAGTCCAGAAAAATTCCTACAAATGGTTCCTTGAAACCGGCCTGAGAGAGGTTCTCAAGGACGTATCCGCCATCAACGATTACACCGGTAATCTGGAGCTGACCTTCCTGGATTATTCCATGAAGGACGCCCCCAAATACACCGTGGACGAGTGTAAGGAGCGCGACGCCACCTACGCCGCCCCTCTTAAAGTGCGCGTAAATCTGCGCAACAAGGAGACCGGCGAAATGAAGGAACAGGAGATCTTCATGGGTGATTTCCCCCTGATGACCAACTCCGGCACCTTCGTCATCAACGGCGCCGAGCGCGTTATCGTCTCCCAGATCGTCAGAAGCCCCGGCATCTACTACGACAAGGTGCTGGACAAAACCGGCATCGCCATCTACAGCGCCACCGTTATCCCCTACCGCGGTGCCTGGCTGGAGTATGAAACCGACGCTTCCGACATTTTCTACGTACGTATCGACAAAAACCGCAAGCTCCCCGTCACCTGCCTCATCCGCGCTCTGGGCATCGTCTCCGAGGGCGAGATTTTCGAGTGCTTCGGCGAGGACGAACGCATCAAGGCCACTCTGGACAAGGACACCTGCAAGACCCGCGAGGAGGCCATTCTGGAGATCTACCGCCGTCTGCGTCCCGGCGAACTGCCCACTCTGGAGAACGCCATCGCCCACTTTGAGGGTCTGTTCTTCAGCCCCCGCCGCTACGACCTCAGCCGCGTAGGCCGCTATAAGTTCAACAAGAAGCTGGCCATCTCCGGCCGTGTTTCCGGCCACGTTGCCGCCCTGCCTGTGCCCGATCCCCTCACCGGCGAGATCGTTGTTGACGCCGGCGAGCGCATCACCCGCGAAAAGGCCTGGGATCTGGACAAGCGCGGCGTAAACGAGATTTACATCAAGACCGATGCCGGCAAGATCGTAAAAGTTTTCTCCAACGGCATGGTTGAGGCCAACGACTTCCTGCCTTTCGACGCAAAGGAAGAGTGCGGCTTGAACGAGAAGGTCTGCTTCAAGACCCTCACCGCCATTATGGAGCAGCACGAGGACGTTGAGGAACTCAAGGCCGCCCTGCGCGCCGCCCGTGAGGAGCTTATCCCCAACATCATCACCCCCGCCGATATGCTCGCCTCCATCAACTACCTCAACTGTCTGGCCAACGGCCTGGGCGTTGTGGACGATATCGACCATCTGGGCAACCGCCGTCTGAGAAGCGTGGGCGAGCTGCTGCAGAACCAGTTCCGCGTGGGCTTTGCCCGTATGGAGCGCGTCATCCGCGAGCGTATGACCATCCAGGATCTGGACATCGTCACCCCCCAGTCCCTCATCAATATCCGCCCCGTCACCGCGGTTATCAAAGAGTTCTTCGGAAGCTCCCCCCTGTCCCAGTTTATGGACCAGACCAACCCTCTGGCGGAGCTGACTCATAAGCGCCGTATGTCCGCCCTCGGCCCCGGCGGTCTTTCCAGAGAGCGCGCCAACTTCGAAGTCCGAGACGTACATTACAGCCACTACGGCCGTATGTGCCCTATCGAGACCCCCGAAGGTCCCAACATCGGCCTGATCTCCTACCTTGCCACCTACGCCAAGATCAACGAGTACGGCTTCATCGAGGCTCCCTACCGCAAGGTTGACAAAGCTACCGGCAAGCTGACCGACATCGTTGAGTATATGGACGCCGCCACCGAGGACCAGTTCACCATCGCCCAGGCTTACGAGCCCGTTGACGAGGAAGGCCACTTCGTAAACAGCCGTATCACCGCCCGTCACCGCAGCGAAATTCTGGAAGTTGACAGAGACCAGATCGACTACATCGACGTCTCCGCCCAGATGATGAACTCCGTGGCCACCGCCATGATCCCCTTCCTTGAAAACGACGACGCCAACCGAGCTCTGATGGGCTCCAACATGCAGCGTCAGGCCGTGCCCCTGATGATCACCGAGGCTCCCATCGTAGCCACCGGTATGGAGCACAAGGTCTGCGTTGACTCCGAGGTTGTTATTGTTGCCGAGGAGGACGGCGTTGTGCAGAGCGTTGACGCCGATCAGGTCATCGTAAAGTACGGCGAGCGCACCGTCATTCACAAGCTGCAGAAGTTTGCCCGCAGCAACCAGGGCACCTGCATCAACCAG
>JAFSIK010000038.1 GCA_017439805.1 Oscillospiraceae bacterium | reverse complement strand
TGCTGAGGCGTGATGGGTTCGGCGGCGTAGATGAGATCGCCTTCGTTTTCGCGGTCTTCGTCGTCCACGATGAGGACGCCCTGACCAGCTTTGATGGCGGCAATAGCGGCTTCGGCGCGTTCACGCGCGTTGCCGAAGGTTTCGAGAATAGAGGGCTGATGCATGAAAACTCCTTGAGGAAGTTCTGGCATCAGGGCGGCAGAAAAGCGCTGTGAGAGAGGAGAATGCCACGCTTGGCGCGGCAGGAGACCGTTCTCTTTCTTCCGGACTATGACCGTCGGCCCCGGAGTTTCACCGGGTCTGCGGCGCTCCCCGTGGAGGCCGCTCGCGGGCTGACCGCCGCCTGTGGCGCGGTTCACCGCCGGTGGGGAATCGCACCCCGCCCTGAGAAATCTTCACCCTTTTTAATATGTTTGGAAGCCATGTCAAGGGGAAGAACAGGGGGAGCGCGAGGCAGGCCGAAGCAGGGCGGAAGGGCAGGGAAAAGGCCGGAACCATGGCGGCTCCGGCCGTACATCGGTGTATTATATCAGTCTAACTTTTAGAACTTCCAGCCCAGCTTGAACTGGATGTTCTGGTCGGTCTCGTGGCTGGAAGCCTGCACGCCGTAGGAGAGGCCGAGGCTGAAATTGCCCTTTTCGGCCTTCAGGCTGAGTTCGGCGGCGTAGCTGGTGCTGTCCATGATGCGGGAATTAACGCTGTCCCACGCGTCCACGCCGGTGAAGTGCATACGGGTGTAGGCGTCGGTTTCGCCGCAGGCCGGGATGAACGAGAAGTCGGCACCGGGCTTCACGGTCCAGCCGCCGAAGGTGGTGTCGGCGCTGAGGGCCACGCCTATGGGGAACTGCACGATGTTCTGCGTGTCGGCCGCAAATTCGGTCATCACGCCGCCGGGCACGGAGAGCTCGTGCGCGTCGGTCTTCAGCATGGTGTAGCGCAGGCCGATGTGGGGCACCACATTCAGCCAGCCTGCCTTGAGCTCGTATTCGGCGCGCAGATCGGTGGTGAAGGCGGTGGTGTCGATATCGGCCTTGGCGGTGCCCATGTCGATGGAGGAAGGCAGGGCCATTTCGACTTCATGGTTGCCGAAGCCGTAGCCCAGCGAGCCGATGAGGTTGAACGCTCCCTTGTTCCAGCCGGTGTAGAAGGACAGGCCGCCGAAATCGTAGTCGTTCTGCGAGGTCGTGAGCGTGCCCTTGGTTTCGGACTGGCCGCCGCCACCGTGCAGGGCCGCGCCGAGGCGCACCTTGCCGCCTGCGAGCTGGCCGATCTCGGTGTCCGCACCGAGGGCGAGGCCGCCGAACTGGCCGCGCACGGAATCGCTGTTCAGCGTCATGCCGGAGCTGTACAGGTTGCCGTAGAGCGGGGCCGCCCAGAAGTCGGAGCCGCCGGAGTGGAAGGAGCTGGCCTTGTCGTGATTGGCAAGACTGAGGTGGTCGAGGTTCAGGTCGGCGGCGGCGTCGCTGATGCGCAGGGCCGTGTTCTGCACGCCCACGGTGACAGCCGCACGGGCCACTTCGTTAATGAGCTTGACGGCCGTGGCGGTGCCGTTCTGGGTGTCGTCAGCCTTTGCGGGCTCGGCGGCCTTGACGGGCAGATAGTCGGTATCCGTGGCACGGCTGAGGAAGCGGCGGCCCATGAAATCGGAGCCGGTGTCGATGCCGCTGTCAACGCTCTCGCTCAGACCGAGAACCGGAATGACGCCGGGCAGTGCGGCGGCGATATCACCGTCGGCGGCGGTGGAGACTTTGACAGTGAAGCCTTTTTGGTCCGTGTCGACCTTGGCTTCGCCTTCAAGCAGGAGACTGGTGAGGATAATGTTGTCGCTGGTCCAGTAAGAACCAGACGTGAGATTATCGGCGATACGGTAGGTTTCTCCGCTGACAGCCTTGTTCAGCTTGAGCTTGGCACCGCTATCGACGGTGAGAGTGCCGTCCGAGATCAGAGGCGTAGTTCTATCATTGAGTTTGCTGGCGTCTTCCACCAGAAGAGTAGAGCCGGATTCAAAGGTAAGTTTGCCAGAACCCTTGATGCCGCCGTCCATCGAGAGAGTGGCACCAGCTTTTACGTTGATGGTGCCGGTGCTATAATTATAGATATCGTTAGGGGTGCTACCGGTTTTATTTTTGCTAAAAATGTTTTCTCCTTCAAATATAAGGGCAATTTTATTATATATAGCACCACCATATGATGCCGTGTTTTCTGTAAATATTGAGTCTTTTATGGTAAGCTTCGTTCCCACATGTGCATATATAGCGCCACCATTGCCAGATTCAGCTTTGTTATCAATAAATTTGGCGTTCGTAAGGTTAAAAGTTCCAGCATGGGCAAATTTGATAGCGCCGCCACCTCCCCAACCCAACGTTTTGTTTCCGTTAAATATTACATTGTATGCCCTGAAGTCGTTACCGATAAATAGTGCCCCGCCACCTTGAGCTTTATTGTTTGAGAAGGTGACTTTCGAGTCGAGAGTGTTTCCATTTTTATCTTGATAAGTATCAAAGAATTCTATCTCACCTAAATTATTAACTTTGCAGTTTATATAAAGCTTTGCATTGGAGTAAATAGCTCCGCCTCCACCCTCAGTGTACCATGTATCTGAAGTGCCATGCTTGGCAAAATTCTCTGTAAATGAACCACCAATAATGGTCACAGTGCCAGACTGGTTTCCTATGGCACCGCCGCGAGGTCTCAAGTTGTTGCCGGTGCCACTTATACTGTTGTTGCTAAATGTACAGCCTTTAAACTCAAGAGTTCCTATATTATTATAAATACCGCCAAAATCATATACTGTACTAGAACCGCTTTTGGGGGAGATGTAATGGTAATTCGTGAACTGCTCACCGGTAAAACTAGTATTGTCTGAATGAGTGACATGAGGATTTTCGGGCTTTGTTCCCTCTACACCCTCCGCCATGCCAGTACCGCCAAGCACCAGCATGGACGTAACGGCCAGAGAACCGAAGGTGTTGAGAAGATGACACTTTTTGAGTACTGCCTTGTACCTATTGAGCAAATTACCGATAGCGCCCTTGGTAAGCATAAGTAACTCCTTTCTGGGATTTTGGACGCAGTGAAGGGGCGCGTATACTAAGGAATTAGTTTTAACCTACTCCGTTTTTTTTTTTTTTTCAATAGGTTACGATGCTTTGCCATAAATTTTTTTGACAAAAATATCACAAGTTTAGCAGGGGAAGGGTGAATTAATTGCAGGAATTAAAGGTGAGCGCATCATGCCATGGCTAGAAGGCGGCCTTTTCCCCTCTGCACGGGGCGGCGTTGACACTGCCCGGGGAAGGATTTAAAAAGAAGGGGAGGGGTAAGTGCCATGCCGAATGCACAACAGCAAGTGAACTGGAAAAAGGTCGCCGAGTATGTGGCAAATTTTCTTTCCAATCTGGCGGTCATCGGCATTGGTCTTGCCATTTTTCGCGAGGAAAAAGTTCTGCTTTCCTGTGGGATAGCGTTATTTGCACTTGTTGTTGGGTCCCTTATCACTGCCATTATCAGCCGCAAGGAGGGATAGCATGAACACCCTTTTTATCATCCTGTTCGTTCTTGGTGTCGGGGCCTTCGGCCTTTATGCCGCATGGCGAAGCTAGTTTTTCAGTACCCCACGGGCCGCCCTTATCCGGCGGCCTTTTTCTTTTAAAAGGCTGGCCGAGGAGGGAAGAGGGAAGGGCAGAGGTTGGGAGCTTGGGGCTGGGTGGGGGGAGCGAACTTGTTTTGGTGACCTTTGACCGACAGCTCCCGGCGCAGGACTCTTGGAAAACCTAGCCGGTTTTCCGCTCCAGACCAGAGCCTCGTTTCGCTCAAGAGCCGCCCGGGCCTGCGGCCCTCTCGCCCCGCTCACTGGCGGATCGGCTGTCGGGCACGCCTGCGGCGGCCCTCCGACCTAAAGCACCACGCGGCGCCGGATTGCGGGAGGGGCTGGCTCCCGTTGAGCGCAGGGCTCCCGATACCTTGCTCGTTTCGAGCGAAGCCCACCTAACACCTTGTCCCGTTGTCGACGCTTTTTCTACTTTCAAGCTCTTTTAACCGTCGCTTTTCTTTCGCCCTTTGCGTCACGCGCACAGCGGTT